>NZ_JBFATL010000015.1:0-165330 GCF_040678315.1 Streptomyces sp. NPDC052721
GGGGTGGCCGAGGACCAGGACCGGCGCTACTACGCGATCACGGTCAGGCCGCAGGTGTTCATCAACCTGGTGCCCGACCACGTCATCTTCCACCGTATGTACCCGGTGGCGCACGATCGTACGGTCGTGGAGTGCGACTGGCTGTACCTGCCGCACGTCGTGGAGAGCGGCAAGGACGTGACCCGGTCCGTGGAGCTGTTCGACCGCGTCAACCGCCAGGATTTCGACGCCTGCGAGCGCACCCAGCCGGGCATGAGTTCCCGGGCGTACGCCAAGGGCGGTGTTCTGGTGCCCAGCGAGCACCACATCGGCGCCTTCCACGCCTGGCTGCAGCAGAAGCTCGAAGGGAGCCCCACCGGCTGACCCCGCACCCCGGTACCGCCCGTCCACCTGCCGCCGGCGGCCCCTCCGGCAGGTGGACGGGCGATCACGCAGCCCGCCTGCTGTCCGCCCGGCCCGACCCGAGCCCATCCTCAGCGAACTGGTCACCGACGCCATCCGCTCCGGCTCCGACCTCATCCGGCTACGGCTGCTGTACGACCGGAACAGCCTGATCCGCGAGGCGGCCGACGGCAGCAGCACCTCCCCGCACTGCGCCGGGCGGCCACCACCGACGAAGGTGATCTGGTGCCTGTTGTGCCATGCGCAACCTTATGCGTATGTCGAATCCGTTCCGGCGTCATCCCTTGACAAGCCATCGGCGCGACGAAAGCATGTTGCGTATAACGCGTCTCGTTGTGCGATGCGAGACAGGCTGTTCCGACTCCCCGAACCCGGAGGCTGCCCATGTGCCGTCCCGCTGCCGCACACGTCCATTCCCGGCCGGAGGGCTTGCTCGTCGCATGCACCGCGGACACGGCCTCGTCCGGACTGACCACCGAAGGGGGAGCGGCATGAGGAGCATCACCGTCGTCGGAGCCTCGCTCGCGGGCCTGAGCACCGTCCGCGCCCTGCGCACCGCGGGCTACGACGGCGAACTCATCGTCGTGGGCGAGGAGTTGCACACCCCCTACGATCGGCCGCCGCTGTCCAAGGACTTCCTCAAGGGCGACGTCGACGCCGACGCGCTCGCCCTCGGCGACCCCGCCGAGTACGCGGAGCTGGACGTGCAATGGCTCCTCGGCGAGCGCGCCCGGGGGCTCGACACCGCGAGCCGCTCCGTCGTCCTCACGGGCGGACGGCAGGTGCGCACCCACGGCGTCGTCATCGCGACCGGCGCCAGCCCCCGCACGCTGCCCGGCACCAAGGGACTGGCCGGCGTCCACACCCTGCGCACCCTCGACGACGCCCGCGCCCTGCGCACCGAACTCCTCGACGGCCTGCCCCGCGTCGTCGTGATCGGCGCCGGCTTCATCGGCGCCGAGGTCGCGTCCACCGCCCACCGTCTCGGGCTGCAGGTCACCGTCGTCGAGGCGGCCGACCTCCCGCTGGAACGCCAGCTCGGCCGCCAGATGGCCCGAGTCTGCTCCTCGCTGCACACCGACCACGGGGTGCGCCTGTTGTGCGGGACCGGCGTCGCCGGACTCGAGGGCAATGGCCGCGTGACCGGCGTACGACTGACGGACGGGCGCGTCCTGCCCGCCGACATCGTCGTGGTCGGAGTGGGCGTCCGGCCCGCCACCGACTGGCTGGCCGGTTCCGGGGTCCCCGTGGACGACGGAGTGGTGTGCGACGCCGGATGCGCCACCGGCGTCCCCGGCGTGGTGGCCGTCGGTGACGTGGCCCGCTGCCCCAACCCCTTCACCGGACGGCACGCCCGCATCGAACACTGGAGCAACGCCACCGAGCAGGCCAAGACCGCCGCCCGCACACTCCTCGACGGAGTCCCGGCACCCGCCCCGCTCACCGCCCCCTACTTCTGGTCCGACCAGTACCAGGTGCGCATCCAGCTCGCCGGCCATGTCGTTCCCGGCGCCGAGCCGGAGGTCGTCGACGGCGACCTCGACAGCCGCACCTTCACCGCCGTCTACCGGCGCGGAGACACCCCGGTCGCCGTGCTCTCCCTGAACCAGCCCAAGCAGTTCAACCGGCTGCGCCGCACCCTCACTCCCGCAGCCGCGGTCGCCGCGCCATGAGCATCCCCGGTCACCTGCGCCACCTGGGACCACGCATGGCTCGCCGTGGACAAGGGCGACGCCACGGTCGGCATCACGGCGTACGCCGCCGAGTCCTCCGGTGACGTCGTCGACCTCAGGTTGCCCGAGGCCGGCAGCTGGGTGGAGGCCGGGGAGGCGCGCGGACGGATCAGCTCCCCGACCGCCGTCAGCGAGCTGTACGCCCCCGCCTTCGGCAGGGTCCTGGAGGTCGACACCGCCCTGGCCCGCGACCCCGGTGCGATCAGCGCCGCACCCTGCACCGGCGGCCGGCTGTTCCGGCTGCGCGCCGAGAACACCGCCGGTGCGCTCTCCGCCGACGCCTACGCCGCGCACATCCGCGGAGCCCGCCGGTGACCCGGCGCACCCACTGAACGACGACACCTCCCGCGGAGGCGTGACCCTCACGCCTCTCCTGTCCCACGGAGTATGGCGTGGCAATCAGCGTCTTCGACCTGTTCTCCATCGGCATCGGCCCGTCCAGCTCGCACACCGTCGGCCCCATGCGCGCCGCCCGCATGTTCGCCGTCCGGCTCAAGCAGGACGGCCTGCTCGCCCAGACCGCCGCGGTACGGGCGGAGCTGTTCGGCTCCCTCGGCGCCACCGGCCACGGCCACGGCACACCGAAGGCGGTACTGCTGGGCCTCGAGGGCAACGAGCCGCACACGGTCGACGTCGCCCAGGCCGACCTCGACGTCGGACGCATCCGCGAGACCGGGCACCTCCGCCTCCTCGGCGCCGAGATCGGCCCCGACCACGAGATCGACTTCGACGCCTCCACCCAGCTGGTCCTGCACCGCAGGCGCTCCCTGCCGTACCACGCCAACGGCATGATCCTCTTCGCGTACGACGCCGACGGACTGCCCCTGCTGGAGAAGACGTACTACTCCGTCGGTGGCGGGTTCGTCGTCGACGAGGACGCCGTGGGCGCGGACCGCATCAAGCCCGACGACACGGCGCTGCCGTACCCCTTCAGCACCGGCGACGAGCTGCTGCGTCTGACGAAGGAGACCGGCCTGTCGATCTCCGCGCTCATGCTGGAGAACGAGAAGGCCTGGCGCACCGAGGACCAGATCCGCGCCGGTCTGCTGGAGATCTGGCGGGTGATGGAGGCCTGCGTCTCCCGGGGCCTGGGCCGCGAGGGCATCCTCCCCGGCGGCCTGAAAGTCCGCCGCCGGGCCGCGGCGGCGGCCCGGGCACTGCGCAGCGAGGGCGACCCGGCCGGCCGCGCGATGGAGTGGGTGACCCTGTACGCGATGGCGGTGAACGAGGAGAACGCGGCCGGCGGACGGGTCGTCACGGCTCCGACGAACGGCGCGGCCGGCATCATCCCGGCGGTGCTCCACTACTACCTGTTTTTTGTGCCCGGCGCCGACGAGGAGGGCGTGGTCCGCTTCCTGCTGGCGGCGGGCGCGATCGGTCTGCTCTTCAAGGAGAACGCGTCGATCTCCGGCGCGGAGGTCGGCTGCCAGGGCGAGGTCGGCTCCGCCTGCTCGATGGCAGCCGGGGGCCTCGCCGAGGTGCTGGGCGGCACCCCGGAGCAGGTGGAGAACGCCGCCGAGATCGGCATGGAGCACAACCTGGGCCTGACCTGCGACCCGGTCGGCGGCCTCGTCCAGATCCCGTGCATCGAGCGCAACGGCATGGCCGCGGTGAAGGCGGTCACGGCCGCGCGGATGGCCCTGCGCGGCGACGGACGCCACCACGTCTCCCTGGACAAGGTCATCAAGACCATGAAGGAGACGGGCGCCGACATGAAGGTCAAGTACAAGGAGACCGCGCGCGGCGGACTCGCCGTCAACGTCATCGAGTGCTGAGAGAGCGAGGCACCCATGGGACGGGTCACGGAGCGACGCCGTGTGCTGCGCGTCCGGGACGGAGCGGCCGCCGTCCGTCCGGACACCCTGGTGGCCGAGGAACCGCTGGAGATCAGGCTCGGCGGCAGGCCGCTGGCGATCACCATGCGCACACCCGGCGACGACTTCGCGCTCGCCGCCGGATTCCTGGTGAGCGAGGGCGTGGTGAGCCGGGCCGAGGACGTGGCGAACATCGTGTACTGCGCCGGGACGAGAGAAGACGGTTCCCACACCTACAACGTCGTCGATGTCCGGCTCGCGCCCGGGGTGCCGCTGCCCGACATCACGCTCGAACGGAACGTGTACACCACCTCCTCCTGCGGGCTGTGCGGAAAGGCGAGCCTGGACGCCGTACGCACCACCGCCCGCTGGCCCATCGCCGACACTCCACCGGTTCGTGTCACACCTGAGCTGCTGGCCGCCCTGCCCGACCGGCTGCGGGCCGCGCAGAAGGTGTTCGACCGCACCGGGGGCCTGCACGCCGCCGCACTGTTCTCGCCCGCGGCAGAGCTGCTGGACCTGCGGGAGGACGTCGGCCGGCACAACGCCGTCGACAAGCTGATCGGCCGCGCGCTGCGGGCCGGTGAACTGCCGTTGTCCGGAAGGATTCTGCTGGTCTCCGGGCGGGCGTCCTTCGAGCTCGCGCAGAAGGCGGTCATGGCGGGTATCCCGCTGCTCGCGGCGGTCTCCGCGCCGTCCTGTCTCGCGGTGGACCTGGCGGCGGAGACCGGCCTCACGCTCGTCGGTTTCCTGCGCGGCGATTCCATGAACGTGTACGCGGGCGGGCAGCGCCTCGTCCTGCGCACCGCGAAGGGAGCTGAGCACCTGTGACGCGGCCCGCACGGGCCCGCCCCCGCCACCTCGCCATGCTCAGCGTGCACACCTCGCCCCTGCACCAGCCCGGACCCGTGACGCCGGCGGGATGAACGTCTACATCGTCGAGCTGGCCAGGCGCCTCGCCGACATCGGCATCGAGGTGGAGATCTTCACCCGGGCCACCTCCGCCGCGCTCCCGCCCTGTGGCCGCCGGCGAGCTGTTCAACCAGCGCGCCCTCGAACTCCTCCAGAACGTCGTCGTCGTACTGGCCGGCCCGCCTGGACGTCGGCGCGGAGCGGGGCCGGCCGAGTGGTCACGAGGTGGAAGTGTCTGGCCCGAAGACCGAATCCTGAAAGCACTTCGGATCACCTTCGGTGTACTGCTCGTACCAGTTGTGAGTATTGATCTCGGGGCACTTGTCCGGGTGGAACTCGGCGTACAGGAAGTGCTGCGACCAGCGCCACCGGTCACTGAACCGCTCCATGTAGGAGTAGCTCCACTCTGACGATCCCGGCGCCGATTCGGCCAATTCAGCCCACTGCCCCTTGACCACTACCTTCGCCAGGCGGATGGAGCCCGCCTCTTTAAAGGTGGAATCGTTGGTACTGCCGAACACCTCGCCGACCGACTGCGCGCACGTCCCTGTCGCCCGGTCCTCTAGCCCCTTGCGGAATTCCGGGGTCATAAGCGCGCAGACGCTCTTGCCACTGCGCAGGCGAAAGGCCATGGCTGTCGCCTGCCAGGTATCACGCACGCCGGCTTCGCCCTCAGCGGCGCCGACGTCGGAGAGCGAGACCGAGTTGGCTTCAGTGACCCAGTACGCGGTGCCTCCGGCACCGGAAAGCAGGACCGCAGCCGCGATTCCCCAAAAGTTGATCTTTGTCTTGTTCCGGTTGTGGGTGAGCTGACCAATGCTGCCGGCAGCGATGCTGCCGCGGTTGGCGGTGATGGTTGTGTTTCCGGCAGGGTCGTGCGGTGTGGCTTTCGGGCCTGCAGCAGCGCCGGGTACGGTCAGCCCTGATGCGGACCCGGCTGCTGAGGGTTTGGGGCTGACCCGAGCGTCACGTTTCCCATCCTCAACGAGGCCGCTGAGCCGCCGTTGGCGCGGATGTCCACGTTCCCGCCGACGGCCTGGCCGTCATTCGACGCGGACACCCCGCCTGTGGATCCGATGCCTGCTCCGGCTTGAAGTTCCTCGACCAGCTTCTCCAGTGCCTCGGCAAAAGCCCCGTCCCGCTCAGCCGCGTCCGCCAGGGAGTCCGCCAGTCGCCGTCGTGTCCGCTCCGAGGGCTCTGTCTGCCCGGTTTCGGCTTCCTCACGGGCACGTTCCAGCGCAGGGTCCTGCCCGAGTTTGCGGCTGACCAGGTCGTGCAGTCGGTCCATTCCGGTGTCCAGGCCGCGGTCGATCTCCGCGTCGGCGCGACCTGCCACCCGGCGTCCCTTGGCCACCAGCCAGGCGAACACATACCCGACCGCGATTTCCACACCCGTCACCGCAACCTCCTGAAAGCCGCTGTGTCACTCTCGATACGCCTGTTCCTACGGCCCGCACTGCCGCAAGCCCGCCACGGCATGACAAACACCGCCAACTCCTTTACGGCCACCCTGTTGTGCCCCTTTCAAAGACGATCTCGCGAGCACGATCCGGTGGGGCACGGAAGCGGGAAGCAGCGCATCGGCCCCCGTCGCTCGCCGAGGACGAGGACTGCTCCTGACCCCCAGTCAGACGTTCGACCGATATGGGAGACGCCAACGTCGCGCCTAGGTTCAAACCCTCCTGCGCCGCGCGTTCCGCGAGCCGACCGACAATCGTGCTATCAGCTGCCGAGTCCGAAGTGGTCCGTGACTCACTGATGAACGTGGTCCCCCCTGAGATGGCCACCATGACCCCATCCCCGTGCTCGGCATCCGACGGATTCGTGGCGTCCCTCGTCCTTGTACCCATGCCCCGTGGTCTCCGTCTCCTACGCGTGAGGGTTCTCTGCGGACAGCCCGGCGGCCGTCATCCGTACATGCCTCCGCCGGCCCCCCGGGCCGGGCCGGTGGAGCAGCCGCATGACGGCAGCGCGCGACAACTCCGACGCCGCCGACCTCGGCCTCCGCTGCTCAGCGGAGCGATTGACCTTGAGCATCGGAGACGGCGACGGTTGTTCGCCACTCTGCAAGAGCAGCCATAATCAACCAATCAATCTGAACATCCGGGGAGGGGGACAGAGTTGGCGGGCAGGCCAGGGCGTCGGGAACAGCCGCTCGATCCACAGGCGGGTCCGCTGGAACGCTTCGCGCTAGGGCTGCGCTCACTCCGTGAAAGGGCCGGACTCACCTACGCGCAGATGGCCGATTCGGCCCGTTTCTCTCCCAGTACCCTGTCTCAGGCCGCCGCTGGGCAGCGGCTGCCCACTCGAGAAGTACTCCGTGCCTACGTCCGTGCCTGCGGCGGGGATCCACACTCGTGGGACGAGCGCTGGGAGCAGGTGCGGCGTGACCTGCACGGGCCTGAGACGCATGGGAATGCCGCCCATGTCATCCCGCATGACTTCGGTGATGTGGAAGCCACCAGTTTCGTGGGCCGCGAATCCGAGCTGACCGCCGGGGGCGACCTGTTAGAGCGATGCCGGCTGGTCACGCTGGTCGGGGTCGGCGGTGTGGGTAAGACGCGGTTGGCCAAGCGAATCGTCCGTGAGGTAGCCGAGCGGTTCGCGGATGGTACGTACTGTGCGGAGCTGGCCGACCTCGGCAGCGATCACGCCGTCGCCGAGGCGGTCGCCTCCGCCGTTGGCGTGGTTGCCGGGGCGAGGCAGGACCCCTTGTCCGCACTTGCCGGGGCGCTACGGGGACGTAGTGTCCTCCTCCTGCTCGACAACTGTGAGCATGTGCTGGACGGATGCGTGCGCACCGTCCGTGACCTGCTCGCGCTCCTGCCGGACCTACGCATCCTCGCCACCAGTCGGCAGCCCCTCGATATCGGTGCCGAGCATGTGCTGCAGGTGAAACCGTTGGGCCTGCCTACCTGGGTGAATGGTCGCCTGCACGAGACAGGCGCCATGGACGAGGGTCCCGTGACCTCACTGGCCATGAAGCTCTTCGTGGACCGCGCCGAGGCTGCCGTCCCCGGATTCCAGAGCACCGAGGCGAACCGGCACACCATTGCGCGTGTGTGCCAGAGACTGGACGGCCTGCCCCTCGCCTTGGAAATCGCCGCACGACGGCTGCGCACCCTGACCATCGACGACCTTCTGGAGCGACTCGACCAGCGGTTCCTCCTGCTCGGCCACCGCGGCGGCGACCGCACAGCACACCCTCGTCACCAGGCGCTGCGCGCACTCTTCGACTGGAGTTACGAGTTGTGCACCGAAGCCGAGCGAACGGCCTGGCAGCAGCTGTCGCTGTGTTCCGGCGGTGTGCTGCTCACCGATGCCGAGCAACTCTGCGCACGTGCCGAAGAAGGCGAAGTCCCCGATGCCGCCGCAACCGATGACGCGTTCGAAGCCCTGGCCGGGCTCGTGGACAAATCACTCCTCACCAGTGTCGAGACAGACGGTCGCACCCGCCTGCATATGCTCGAAACGGTCCGGGCATACGGGCAGGAGCGCCTGGCGGAAAGCGGCCGAGCACAGCTCGCCGTGCGTCGCCATCGTGCGTGGTATCTCCATCTTGCCGCGCAGGCGGGCATCGCTTACGGCTCCTCCGAACAGGTCGAGTGGCTGCGTCGCCTGCGCGCCGAGCACCCCAACCTGCGGCAGATCGTCACCGCACCGCCACCGACCGGTGAGCCCGCGGAGGCCGTGCTACGCGCGTCCCTCGGCTTCTGGCTGCACTGTCTGACCTCGGCCAATGTGGGCGAGGGCGCACACTGGATGCGAACGATCCTTGACCGGCACCCGCAGCCTCCCTCCCCCGAGACCACTGACACGTGGTGCCAAGCCGCATGGGTGGCCGGATTTTTGCTCCTTCTCCATGGAGACCACAAGAGCACCCACGAGGTGATCAGCCGCAGCGAACAGGTCCTGGCCGAGATGCCCACCGCTTCCGGCACTGAAGACCCCCCAGCGCGCTGGGCGTCCAGAGCCGAACTCACCGCCGCTTTTCTCCAGCTGCGGAGCTTGGCGGCATTGGTCACCGGGGACACGGAGAACGCAACACGGCACGCGAACTCCTCCCTGGCAACTGGGTGCTGGTCCGCCCAGCTATTGACACAGCAGCAGTGCATCGCCCAACTTGGCTTCGCCGCAGTTCTTCAAGGTGACCGCGCTCGCTCCACCCCGCTGCTCGAACAGGCCCTGGCGATGTCCGAGGCCCAAGGAAACACGTGGCACCAGTGCTACCTGCTGTGGGCCCTCGCCGTCGACCGCGGTGAAGCCGGGCAGCCGGAGGTCGCCCTGCAACTCCTTGAACGTGCGCTTCGGCATACCAGGGAGATCGACGAACACCTCGGGGAAGCAACCCTCAGCGAGACTTTGGCCTGGGTGCTCTCCTCCTACGGCGATGCACGCTCGGCGGCGGTCCTGCTGGGAGCCGTGGACCGCGTGTGGCACCCGTCCGGCACTCCCCGGCTCTTCGGTTTCGCCCTATTGACCGCCCACCGGGAACGCGGTCTCGAAAATGCCCGTAGGTCGCTCGGTGAGACCGAGTACACGCGTGCGTACCGGGAAGGACAACGCCTCGGTCTACGCCACGCACTGGAGAAAGCGATCCGAGAAAATAAGCATTTCCACCACGACGCTACTCCAGGGACGGCGCATGACTTGAGAACAGAGCAGGGCACACAACGGTGGGGCGACGGTGATGCGCCCTGAGGGGCGAAGGCGACGCCCGTCGGCCCGACTCCGACCTAGAGCCTGACTCTTTGATGGGCTCATCAGTTGATCGGTTGTGACTGTCCGATGAGTGATCACTGATGCGATGTCGGAACGGATCGCGCCGTTGATGCCGGCCGATCCGGCCCGGGGGCGGCGGTGGGCCGACCACCGCCGCAGGCTCCGGCTCACGCGCGTACTGCCTTCGGGCCTCGTGCAGGACCCGCTCAGTCCCCGCAGCGCGTCCTTGGCGCACCCGGGTCCTCGTCCTCCAGCGTGCTCATGGTCCGGGCATGCCGTTCTGCGAGGTCGGGGCGGCGGGCGAACTCGATGCCCGTCTTCGCGCTGTGGTGCCCGAGTTCGAGGTAGCCCGGCTTCCTGCCCGAGGCCGGCAGGCACCCAGCTCCGCCACACTCAGCGACTGCCACTTCAGTGCCTTTGTGATCGCCTCGTCCTTCGTCCGCCGTATCTCCGCCGGCCGATCGGGGTCGACCACGGCGAGGGCCCCCGCAGCGTCCGAGTGCGAGGCCCTGGGAAGGCTGTGGACGGTCCGGTCCGGCTCACGGCGACTGTTCGGGCGTCTCGGACTGCCGCAGTGCCGAGGTCTTGTCGTCCAGTGGCCAGCGGTGGCAGACCGCCACGTGCAGGATCACGCCGAACGCCAATGCGTTGATGCATGCATGTCCTACCCACGCCTCAGCGTTGGAGGTCGACCAGGCGAGCGTGTTGGCATAGGCGAGCAGCCCGGTACAGAGCCCGGCACCCACCGCCGCGGTGACGGCAAGGGTGGCCACCCGTTCCCAGGCGGCGGACAGGTACGGGCGCAGCGCTCCTTCGAAGAGCATGCCGACAAGCACACCGGCAGCACTGAAGCTGGTGGCGGCCGCCAGGATGGCGGGAGGCTCCACCCCGCCCGCGCCGTACGCGAGCGCGTAGGTGAGCGCCGCGCCACCGAGCACCAGCCCGTTCCCCACGACGATCCGAAGCCATCGCTTCCGCAATGCGTTCATGGGCCAACCACGCCAGACGATGAACAGCCACACCTGCCACGAACCGCACACGGCGAGCACAACGGAGATGTGCTCCCGGGAGAACGGCCCGCTCCGGCTGAACAGGCCGGAGCCCGGCGGGGCGGGAAAGTCGAGGGCGACGTAGTGCACCAGGAGAGCGACGGCCCAGGAGAGCGCCAGGGCCGCGATCCCGCCGGCGAGCCGCGGCAGGCGTTTGAGCGGCCAGCCCTCGAAGGCGAGGGTCAGTTGCAGGATCGCCGTGAAGGCGGTCAGTCCCAGGGGCAACGAGGCGGGATACAACGGCGAGTGACCAGGCCCCGGAGTCGGATCGAAGATACCGGCGGCGTCGACGTGACCGATCACCCGCTGCCCCGCCACCGCCAGGGCGATGCCCGCTGCCGCGATCAGGAGTGCGTCCACGCATGCTGACCACTTGGGACGCAGGCTGGAACCCGGCCAGTCCTCCCACCAGAAGGCGATCACTGTCAGGGGCGGCAGCGCGAACGTGACGAGGGGCGAGAGGACGACAACCGAGTCCTCCGCGCCGCCCAGCCCGAACGCGAACAGCAAGGCGACCGGAACGACCACCAGGAGGCCGGCCACGCCGAGGCCGGGCTGCGTGGCTATGCGGGCACGCTCAGCATCGAGAAACGCTTTGGCGTGCCGGTGCGTCGGAGTCGTCACTGTCGGCTGGTCCGGCAGCTTGCCGAACTGAGTACGGGACGTGGACGTCGGTTGTTTGTGGGGCATGGCCCTCCCTTTCATGAATGCGGTGGCACTCCCGCAACCATGGCGCGGATCAGCCCTCGGGACATCAGTCATGTGACCAGATGTGCAAAGCCCGACAAGTCAGTCTGTTTCACCGTGCGGCCCACGGGGTCTGTCACATGACGGACCATGAGACAGCCGAGGTGTCATGGTGAATGCGCGCGTGCCCGTCCTTGTCAGGGGCGGCCCCGAGCCGCAGTGGCGATCGGCGAAGAGCTCGGCGACGATCGACGGCACCGCCTCCTCAGATGGGCGCGCGTCGAGGTCAAGGCCGATCGGTGAACGAAGTGCTGGTCACAGCCACTCGTTGATGGCTGCGACCAGCACTGTCGCTTCGTAGCGGACGGCGAGTTCGTCATACCGAGTGGCGACGGCCCGGTGGCGCTTGAGCCGGTTGATCCCGCACTCGACCGCGTGCCGCTGCTTGTGGTCGTCCTTGTCGAACGCCGGTGGACGCCCGCCGCGCGAGCCGCGCTTGAGGCGGTTGCGGACGCGGTCCGCAGGGACAGGGATGGTGGCTTTGATCCCGTGTCTGCGCAGGACAAGGGCTTTTCCCCTGCTCGACCGCGAGGTGGATGTTGCTGGTCAGTCCGCCGCGGGAGCGTCCGAGGCCGTGGTCGGCCGGCTCGACGAAGATACCGCCGGGTGGTTCCTTCTGGAGATCCCCCTTTTCGCTGCGCCAGCAGCGTGCTGATGAGCCCGGCAGACGGTGGAGTCGACGTTCACGTCCCAGGTGATCAGGCCCTCCGCGTCCGCCTCGGCCTGGAGCTGGGTGAGGATCCTCGCCCAGGTGCCGTCCCGCTGCCAGCACCGGAACAGGTCATAAACCCGGTCCCACGGCCCGTAACGTTCGGGCACGTCACGCCATGGGGCACCGGTCCGGGTCCGCCCCCGTATGCCGTCCATCAGCTGCCGCCGCGTCCACACCTGCGGACGACCCGGCTTGCCGACACCCGCCTGGTAGTGGCATCCGCCCGGCCGGCCCCGGTAACAAGGCGGATGCGCATGTCTGGCGGGAGTCCAACCCGCCCGCCCTCGCGGCAGGCACGATGGTGATCGCGGACGGCGCTTACCTGGGCACCGGGCTGATCGTCCCGCACCGCAGGAGAGCCGGGCGCCCCCTCCTGCGCGGCCAGGAGGAGGACAACGCTGAACACCGGCGCGCGGCTGACGACCACGATGCGGGCAGAGCCCGCGTCACGCAGCGTAGCGTGCAGCGCGCCGGCCAGGGCGAAGTGCCCGAGGAAGGTGGTGGCGAGCTGCATCTCCCAGTCCGCGTCCGTGACGGTCCGCTCTGGAAGCGCCATGATCCCCGCGTTGGCCACGAGGATGTCGAACAGCCCGCGCGGGGACGGCGTGAACGCGTCCACCGACGCCAGGTCTTCCGGTCCAGCGTCGCGGTCGGCACGAGGCCTGCGGCGGGGACGTCGGCGAGTTCGCGTGTTCGTCACCCGCTCCCGCATCCGGGCAATGGCCGAGTCCAAGGTCTTTATGACTGGGGTCACTGCGTTGCTGTCCTGTACCCGATCAGCGGGGTGGACGGACACGTTGCTGGCGGCAGCGAAGGTTGCCGCCGGGCCGTCGGGCGTAATGCCGAGTGCAGTGGCCCTCTCGGTGACAGCGTAGGAGAACTCCCGGGCGCCCGTCCCGACCTCGTCGAGCGGGAGGTGAAGAGAGTGAAAGCGTCGCCCGGACCCGTCAGCGACAGATCCAGCAGGTTCACCAGGGCGCCCTGTAAGCCCTCGGCGAAGACCTTGCGGTCGGCTTCCAGCAACGGGCTCGTCATGACAAACATCGCATGTTCTCCGCTGTCAGGGGAGGGCTTCGTCCTTTTCAGGTGCTTTGCCGGAGGGGTGCAAGAGTTCGGAGGTGCGATGTGCGAGCCGGTGCCGGAAATCGGCGTCGAGGGTCAGGGGGTTCGGCCGTGCCGGTCGTCTCTCGTCCAGGTACTGGCCGGCCCACCTCCCGGTGGACAGGGCGGCATTCACCACGTTGTGAGCTCCGTGCACGACCGAGTCACCGCCGATATCGAACATGGCGTGCAGAAGCTCGGTGCTGATGACTCCCGGGTGGAGACTTACCGTGTCCGGCTGCGGCGGGGCCGCTTGTTCAACCAGCCACCGAGCGTGCGCCACCAAGGCCAGCTTGGAGCGTGCGTACGCAGTCGTCGCGCTGTAGTGGGAGCGCTCGAGATTGAGGTCGTCCGGGTCGAGCGAAGCGGACAGATGGGTCGCCGAAGCGACATGTACTACTCGGCCGCTGGATGCAACGAGCAACGGGGTGAGACATTCCGTGAGCAGCACGGCCGCCAGGTAGTTCGTTTGGAGAGTCGCTTCGTTGCCGTCGTGACTGAGCCTGCGTCGCGGTGCTCCCGGGCGGCCGGCGTTGTTGATGAGCAGGTCGACCCGATCCGTGATCTTCGAGATCTCTGAGGCGAGTGCGCGCACCATGGCCAGGCTGTCGAAGTCAGCGTGCACGTAATGCACCTCCGCTGGGCCGGCAGCGCGGAGCTCCTCCAGCTGTCCAGTAACTTCTTGTGGCCTTTGCGGACCATGGAGGATCAATCGGGTCACCTGCGGCGCCAGCAGACGCGCGGCGGCTTGCCCGATGCCGCTGGTCGCGCCGGTGAGCACCACAGTCATGTCATGTGTTCTCACTCGAATCTCCGGTCGTTGTCGGTTCTCTCATGCGATCTGTTCGCCGTCGGGATAGTCGGTGGACTTCGACAGCTCGCTCCACGCGGCTGTCTCGGCGTCGAAGGCGGAGCGGGCGTCGGCGACGAGCCGGAGCGCGTCGCTGCCGAGGATGAGGTGGGTCGGCGGGTTCTCGGCCTCGACGACAGCGAGCAGGGCGCGGCCGGCTTGGGCGGGGTTGCCGAGCTGGTGGCCGCTCATGGCGAGGCGGCGTTCGCGGGTCGCGGAGAAGATCTTGTCGTAGTCGGCGATGGTGCTCTCGACGCGGTGCATCGAGCGGCCGGCCCAGTCGGTGCGGAAGGAGCCGGGCTCGATGGCGGTGACATGAATGCCGAGCGGGGCAACTTCCTGGGCGAGCGTGGCGGCGATGCCCTCGACGGCGAACTTGGAGCCGTGATAGGCGGCCAGGCCGGGGAAGGCGCGTAGACCGCCCATGGAGGTCACGAACAGGATGTGACCCGTACGGCGCTCCCGCATGCGGGGCAGGACGGCTTGGGTGACCGCAACGACGCCGAAGACGTTGACGTCGAACTGGCGGCGGAAGGTGTCGAGGGAGGTCTCTTCGAAAGTGCCCTCGACCCCGTAGCCGGCGTTGTTGACGAGCACGTCTATGGGGCCTGTCTCGTCCTCGATCGCCGCGACGGTCGGCGCGATGGCATCGGTGTCGGTGACGTCGAGCACGCGGGCATGGGCGCGTCCCGGGGCGAGCTGCTCGAAGGCGGCGGCGTGGTCCGGGGCACGAACCGTGCCGACGACGGTGTGACCCGCCTCGAGGGCGGCGGTGGCGAAGGCGCGGCCGAGGCCGCTGCTCACGCCGGTGATGAGGAACGTGCGGGGCATCTTCTCTCCGTTGGCGGTAGGGGCGGGTGAGTTTCAGTTCGCGGCGGCGAGCGCCTCGAAGTCCTCATCGGACAGCTGGACGGTCGCGGCCGCGATGTTGTCCTCCAGGTGCGCGACCGATGAGGTGCCGGGGATGGGCAGCATGACGGGCGAGCGCTTCAACAGCCAGGCGAGAGCGAGCCGGCCGGGGGTGTGTCCGGTGCGCTCGGCGATCTTCGCGAGGGGGCCGCCGCGCACCGCGAGGGCGCCGGTCGCGAGCGGGTACCACGGGATGAACCCGATGCCGTTGGCCGTCGCATGGTCGAGCAGTTCCTCCGCCGAGCGGTTGGCCACGTTGTACATGTTCTGCACGGTCGCGATCGGCGCGACCTTCTGCGCCGCTCGGAGGTCGGCGATGCTGACCTCGGACAGTCCGATGTGGCGTATCTTGCCCTCGTCCTGCAGCTTCTTCAGCTCGCCCACCTGGTCCTCGAGCGGCACGGTGGGGTCGATGCGGTGCAGCTGGAAGAGATCGATGCGCTCGACCCCCAAGTGCCGCAGGCTGAGCTCGGCCTGCTGACGCAGGTACTCGGGGCGGCCGAGCGGGGTCCAGAGGTCCGGGCCCTGCCGGCTCAGTCCCGCCTTCGTGGCGATGACGAGGTCGTCCCTGTACGGGTGCAGCGCCTTCTTGATGAGCTGCTCGGCCACGAACGGCCCATAGCTGTCGGCGGTGTCGAAGAAGTTCACGCCCAGCTCAACGGCGCGGCGCAGCACACGCACCGCCTCGTCCGGGTCCTTCGGGTCGCCCCATACCCCCTTGCCGGTGAGCCGCATGGAACCGAATCCCAGACGGTTCACCGTGAGGTCGGTGCCGATCGTGAACGATCCCGACGCCGCGGCGGTCACTGTCGTCATGTCGAACTCCAGATTCAGAAGGTGCTTGGGGGTGCTCAGGCATCGCCGAGCAGACGCTCCACGAACAGGTCCCAGTCGAACCCGTCCAGTTCCGTACCGGGGGGCACAAGGTCGTAGGTATTCAGCAGCCAGGTCTCCAGCGTGGACAGGCTCACCTCGAACAGTGCCGTCATGCCGCGCGACTCAAGCTGCATGTACATCACGGACTGGGGCTGAGTCGGCGAGGGCCACAGTCTTACGTCGCCCATGCCGGTGTGCCCCTGTGTGCCCTCGAAGAGCAGATCACGCGAGATGACCCAGGTGACGGTAGGGCCGTGGGGAGGACGCAGACACACGTCCACCATCAGAGGATCGCCCGGGTCGTAATGGAAAGCGACCCGCATGGGGATACGGATCGACGGCCTCAGGATCCGATGGACACGCATCGGCAACGAGCTGATGGGATCGAGAGCCGGTCGGCCGGCCGTGCTCTCCGGTTGTTTGTCGGGCATGGCCCCTTTCTCTTTTCGTCGGTGTGTTTCCCCATGCGACCCACCGCATCTGTCACATGACACCGCAGGAGACAGGCCCGAGCCGCCGGGCCGGTATGAAGTCGGTTGGGGGTGCTCCTCCTGCTCCTCCTGCTCCTCCTGGGCCGTCCTCAACGGTTCTCCGCCCGCATCATCCAGGCGTGCTTTTCCAGGTCGTCGATGATCGCGTGCAGGAGGTCGGCGGTCGGTGGATCTTCCGCGTCCACCTCGTCACGTGCCTGCCTGAGCGTCCCGGCTGTGGCACGGAGGCGCGTGTCGAGCAGGGAGGCCACGGTTGCCGTGTCCTGCTCTCCTGCGGGAACCTGGCCGTGTCGACGATGTCGTCGAGTCGCAGATGCAGGTCACGGAAGTTGCGACCTACGACATTCCAGTGTGCCTGCTTGCCCTGCAGGTGCAGCTCGATGAGATCGACGAGCACCTGCTGAAGGGCGCCGGTCAAGGCCGGTGACGCGGTGATCAACGGAACGTCCTCGTTCCGCCTTTTCGTCACGGTCGAGCCTATGGTTGTCACACTCTCTCCGTTCAACAGCCGAGGAAGCGCACGGAAGTGCCCCTGCCAGGACATCAGGCGGGACGGCATGAGGGCCTTCCGGTCACCGCTGCGGATGTGTCATCCGCACCCCGCCAGAAGGCCCTCAGCCATTCAAGGCGCTCGGAGGAGATCCGCGTCAGGCGATCTCCGTGGAAGGAACACCTAGATGGTGATGTCCCAGGCCTCGGTCTGGCTCTTCTTGAGCATGTCTTCGACGAAGCCCGGCACCACGTTGCGGAACTTGCCCGTGTCGCTGGGCACGATGCGCACCATCGCGTCGATCATCTCCTGGGGGTCGAGGCGACCTTCGTCGGTGCCGAGCAGCGAGTCGAACCCGGCCTGCACGTCGGCACGCTTGTTGAAGTTCTTGTCGTCGTCGAGCCACCTGAAGGCCGTCTCGGCCATGGTCTCGTTGAAACCGGTCAGGTAGGCGCCGGGGTTGACGGTCTGCACCTTGATGTTGTGCGGGCGCAGCTCGTCCCGGAGCGCCTCCGCGAGGGCCTCGAGCGCGTGCTTGGTCGACACGTAGGGGCCGAAGCCGGTCGGGGTGAACAGACCGCCCATGGAGGAGGTGAAGACCACCTTGCCCGGCCGGCCCTGGTCGATCCACTTGCGGGCGAACTTCTGAGCGAGCTCAAGGGGGGCGAACACGTTCGTCTCGAAGTTCTTCCGCAGCAGCCCGACGGGGATCTCGCTGACCGGACCGGCCTCACCGATACCGGCGTTGCTGAAGAGGACGTCGATGTCCCACTTCAGCGCGGCCGCGACGTCGTACGGGTCCAGGACGTCCAGCTTCTCGACGCGCAGGTTGTGCAGACCGAGCTCGCGGGCCTTCAGCCGGAGCGCCGAGACCTGGGGGTAGACCTGGGCCGTGGCGATGACGTCGTGGCCCTCCTTCGCCAGGCCGATGGCCGCACCCTCACCGAAACCCGATCCGGCACCCGTGATCAGAATCCGCTTACCGCTCATGATGATGTAATTCCTTTACTTGGTTTTTGTGCGTTGTGATTTTTCAGAAACCGATCGGCAGGACCGGTTCAGGGCCCGCCCCAGCCGGGGCGGAAAGCTCAGGCCGACGCGGCAGCGAGCGCGGCAGCCGCCGCCTGGGCGATCTCGGCATCCTGGGCGACCGACCCCCCGGACACACCCACGGCCCCGACGACGACGCCCTCGGCGTTGCGAATCGGCTTGCCGCCGGCGAAGACCACCAGTCCGCCGTTGCTGTTCTCCAGACCGAACGACGTACCGCCCGGCTTGCAGTATTCGAAGAGCGCTTCGGAGTCCAGCTGGAACAGCGCCGACGTGCGCGCCTTCCCCATCGCGATGTCGGCCGAACCCAGCAGGGCACCGTCCATACGAACGAAGGTCTTGAGGTTCGCGCCGGTATCGAACACCGCGATGTTCACGGGCAGCGCCATTTCCGCTGCCCGTCGCACACCGGCCGAGAGAACCCGCTGGGCCTCTCCGGTCGAAATGTCAGGCACTGCGACCAGCTCCTTACATGCTGTATTCATTGCCGACCGCTTTCGCCATTCAGGTGCGTGCCGTGAATTGCTGCCAACCGGTCGGCGTTCCCTTTCGAAATCCATCTTTGGCCATGTCGGGCTTGGGCGTAATCCGTCATCCGACCATGCCGGAACAGGCGGTCAGCGATTCCCATAGGTAAGGTGCTCATGGCGGGGCAGGCAGACCTGCCCCCCACATAGGTATCGATGGGCACAACCGGCACGCGGTTACCGGAAGGTGACCGCTTCCGGGCCAGGTCGGGCGATCCGACGCCCGTTGACAAGCGCGCCTGGCTGCCGACTCGGCCGGGAGCAGGGCTGGGACGATGGCACAAACGCCCCGTGCCGCCGGGTCACCGGTCCGCCGTTTGACGCCGCCTCGTGGACAGGCGGGGTCCCCCCGGCTCGCACCCGGTCGGCACGCCGATCTCACGAAGAGACGATCAGTTAACCTGGATGCCGCCGACTGCCAGGAGGCCTTTGCCCTCAGCCACGGCGAGCAGGGTCAGGCGCGAGATGTGGCGTTTCTGCCGTCCTTCAATCGCAGGATCCGCCACCGGGCGCCTCGACGGACGGCTGTCCGCTCGTACCGATGAGGGAAAGCGAACCGCTTGTGAGAAGAACCGAACGGACTGGCATCTCTCTCGTTCCCAGACGGCTGTGGATTTCAGAGAGAACCCAGGGCCGGGTGACGCCGACCGAACTCTTTTTTGACTTGGTGTTCGTCTCCGTCGTCACTCAGGTCACCCACGCGGTGGAAACCCATCCTGGGTGGGAAGGCCTCCTCAAGGGGCTGTTCCCGATGGTCATCATGTGGTGGATGTTCAGCGGGTTCGGATGGCTCACCAATGCGGTGAGACCTGACGCGGTGCAGGTGCGCCTCCTGCTGATGCTCGCGATGACGGGCTTCTTCGTCATGGGGCTGGATGTGCCGTACGCCTTCGATGCCGAGGGCTGGGCCTTCCCCTTGGCGTACCTGGCCGTCGTCGCCATCCACGGGCTCGTCTACCTGACAACCGATGCCCCGTCGGCGCGGCAGGCCATCCGTCGCAACATGCCGTTCAACGCCGCCGCCGGCGTACTCATACTCGTCGCCCCGCACCTTCCGGAAGCATGGGGTTGGGTGTGCTGGGCCACCGCTGTGCCCGTCCTCTACCTCTCGCCCTTGCTGGGTCGCATTCGCGGCTTCGTCCTCGAACCGCATCACTTCGTGGAGCGGCATGCGCTGCTCCTGCTGGTCGTACTGGGCGAGTCGGTGGTCGCTATCGGAATCGGCGCCCAAGGGTCGGCCATTCACCCGGTGAACGCCCCCTTGGCGCTGGGCGTGGCGTTGGGGATCGCCGTGGCCTCGGGCCTGTGGTGGGTGTACTTCGACGGGGACGAAGAGCGAGCCGACGCGGAGTTCGAGAAGGCCACCGAGGACCGTCGCCAGACACTCGCCTACTACGCGTTCACCAGCGCGCACCTGGTGATGATCATCGGCATTGTTCTCGTCGCGGCCGGGATCAGCGACGCCATCCACCACTTTGACGGGCATGCCCACCGGTGGTGGCTGGGCTGTGGCACAGCGGTGTTCCTCCTGGGTCACGCGATCTACCGGGGCCTGCTCGGAAGCGGACGTATCGCCGACCGCCTGATCGGGGCGGTGTGCGCGGTACCGCTGGGCGCGACAGCGTCCATCGCCGGCTGGATCGGCATGACCATGGTCGCGATCGTCCTGACAGGTATCGCCACGGTGGACCACCGCCTGGCGTCGACGGACCGGAGGCCTCTTGAGGACCCCGGGCTTCTTGAGGACTCCGCGTCCGGCTGACACCTCGACCGCGGCGACGGCAGACCTCACCGTCAGGAGCGCCGCGACGGGATCTGCTCACCGCGCGGGCCGAAGCGGCCTCGCGTGAGAGCGCATGGCGTGAAGGCAAGCCGTCGGCCCGATACGTGCCGTTGTGGCCGACGGTACAGGGACGCCGCGTGCCGAGCGGACAGGACGAGGGGTGGACCTGTCCCTACGTGCCCGGACACGGCCGGCCGCCCGCAGGCCTTCGCCCCGGTTCTTCGCTGATCATTCGCAGACCGTGTACAGCCACGCCGCACGACTTACCGGGATGGCAGCCCCGCGGACGACGTGATCTCGCTGACCTTTCTCGAGTCCTGGCGACTGCGCGAGAAACTGCTGCCCGACGCCGAGTTCCAGGACGGCACCGGCGGTGGACAGCGACCCTGGCTGTCGGGCATCACCACGAACGTGCTCCGCGGCACCCAGCGAACCGCCCGGCGGCGTCGGGCGGCACTCGCCCGGCTGCCGGAAAGGCACACGGACCGCGAGACGGTGCCCGACTTCGCCGACGAGCCGGCCGCCCGTTTGGACGATTCCTAACCACTCGCCGCCGCCCGCGCAGCCCTCGGTCCGCCGCGCAAACACGAGCGGAATGCCTTCGCGCTGTGCGTCTGGTCAGGGGTGATATACGCAGACGCGGCCGAGACCCTGGGCGTGCCGGTGAGCACGGCCGCTGGCCACCTCCGCAGCCGTCCTCGCTGCGGTCCTCACCAGCGGGCCGGTCAGCGGGCCACCGACCAGGAGGCCGTGGGGCTGCCGACCGCATCGCCACGATCGCGGCGGCCGAGGACGCCGTGCCCGTGCGCAAGACCAGTACGTGTACACCAAGGTCCAGGGCCCCCAGCAGATCAGGGACGAGGGCAACGACATCTTCCGGCGCTCGGACTTGGCAGGCGACCGATAGACGCTCCGGATTCTAGGGTCCGCAGAGGTGGCCCGGCTGAACGTCGGCGTCGTCGACAAGATCGGCGAGATCCCGGGCGAATGACGAAGCCGACCACCGGGGCCGCGTTGGGACCGCTCCGTCGGGGGAGCGGAGTCCGTGGGCGGCTCGGCCAGGTGGCCCGGCCACCAGGTGGGTGACGGGCGCTCAACTGCTCCGGTGCAGGCGCACGTAGCCGTCAACGCTCGTCCTGCAGTGCGGCTCACTTGATTGAACATAGCGTTGGACAGTATGTCCAATCAACCTTTAAGGTCCTCCATGCGGGCCGCCGGGCGCCTGACTTCTGACCGATCTGAAAGTGGGCTCTTTTCGTGGCTGATGGGGTTTCCCGTCCGACTCTGCTCCTGGCGCAGGGGGCATGGCACGGCGCGTGGTGCTCGGAGAAACTCAGGTCGGTCGAGCGGCTGGTGCCGCAGAGCACGAAGTCGCTCTCAACGTCCTGACCAAGGCGGGGTGGCGCACGGCCCCGTCGGCGTACGCCATCTGCGAGGACGACCAGGCCCTGCCCGCACAGGCCCAGCAGGTGTTGGGAAAGGCCGGGCGCAGTCCACCGAATCGCGGGCGACCACTCGCCCTTCCTGTTGAAGCCGGCGGAACTCGCAGCGCTCCTGGCGAAGATCGCATTCGGGGCTGCCCGAGCCCGACCTCGACCTGGGCCTCGCATGCCCTGGACAGGCATTCACGGCGGGATGCCCTGCCTGACAGAAAACCACACAAAAGGAGAATCATCTGTGAACACCAACAGCCGCCAGGACGACGCCGGTGCGCCGTCCAGGGAAGGCATCGGGGCCGAGCTGGTGGCGCGGGCCGTCGCCCTGCAGCCACTGCTGCGGGACCAGGCAGCCCGAGGTGAGTCGGACCGCGTCCTGCCGGTGGAGGTCGTCGACGCCCTGACCGATGCGGGCGTCTTCCGGCTGCTGACCCCCCGGCGGTACGGCGGCTACGAGACCGACCTGCGGACCTTGACGGACGTGTCCGAGGCCCTCGGGGAGGGCGACGGTTCGGCGGCCTGGGTCGGCATGATCATCGCGGTGACCAACTGGATGGCGTGCCTCTTCCCGGACAAGGCCCAGGAGGAGGTCTTCGGCGCCGATGCCGATGCTCGTGTGACCGGTGTGGCGGCTCCGACGGGCGTGGGCGAGCGCGTGCCGGGCGGCTGGCGCGTCAGCGGCAGGTGGTCGTACAACTCCGGAGCCCCGTATGCCACGTGGGCTGCGGTCGGTGCTCTGCTCAAGGACGGGAGCGGAGCAGTGGTGGACCAGGCACTCGTACTGATCCCCGCCTCCGAGCTGGCCATCGAGGACACCTGGCGCACCGCGGGCATGAAGGCGACCGCCAGCAACACCCTGATCGGGCAGGACGTGTTCGTTCCCGAGCACCGAGTGCTGTCGGTCCCCGCAGCCGCGGAAGGCGTCTATCCCCGCACGTCCCTGGACGAGACGCTGTACGCCTCGACGTTCGGCTCGATGCTGTTGTTGTGCCTGGTCGGGCCGCTGCTCGGCCTGGGGAAGGCGGCGCTAAAGGTGGCGGTGGACGCTGCCGCGGACAAGCCGCTGTCGTTCACCGTCCACAGCCGTCAGGCCGACTCGGTGGGCGTCCAGACAAAGCTGGCGGAGGCGGCGCTGATGCTGGAGACGGCCCGCCTGCACACCTACCGGGCTGTGGCCGAGGTGGATCAGGCCGCCGCCTCCGGCGGTCCCCTGGACTACGCCGCACGCGCGCACGTCAGAGCCCGGGCCGGCTTCGCCGCGCAGCACGTACTCGACGCGATCAGCACGCTCCTGAACGTGCATGGCGCGTCCTCGTTCGCCGATGCCGCCCCTCTCCAGCGCATTTGGCGTGACGCAAACGTCGCGGCGCGCCACGCCGGTCTGGTCCCGGAGATCGGCCTGGAGGTCTACGGCAAGTCTCTCCTCGGCATCAGCGACCGAGTGAGCCTGATGCTCTGAGCCCGACCCGCGGTCACGCCGTACGGCGACCTCGCAGCACTCCGTACGGTGTGACCCTTCTGTTCGGTTCTTCAGGACGCCGGATCGACGACGTGCCGTCGGGGCGCGTGACGACGGGTCCGGGATGACCGGCACTCGAGGGGGAGCAGCGCTGGGAGACGGGGTCGTAGATCAGACAGAGGCACGCCGCGCCAGCCTCGTTTCCGTCAGTGAACCTCCGCGCCTCCTGCGTCGGCCGGGAGTGGCCCGTCCCCCGTTCCGGCCGTTGTCGCTCTGGAACCGTCGCGTCAAGTCGTCGAGCCGGGCGAGCAGTTCATCCGGTTCCAGGCCCAGACCCGAGCGGGGGTGCACCGCCGCGCGCAGCCGCCCTGCGTCCTCGGCGGTCGGAAGGCCGTGGCCGGGCACAAGGCCGGCGACGAGGGCCACCGGGCCCCGGAGAGCGGCACGGCGTCGACCCAGTCGCCGCCCGAGCCCGCGTGCACGTACGCCTCGTCGAATCGCTCAACGTTGGGGAGCAGGGTGTCGCACACCCTGCTCCCCAACTTTTCGGACTGCCATGCCGTCCCGCTGATGCGCTACGCCCCGTCCTTGGATTCCCCTGCCCAGGTGCTGCTCCGGGCAGCCGGGGCGATCCTGCCGCCTCCGTCGGCCGGGCGGGGAGCTCGGTGGCGGCCCAGCCCGTCAGGAAGGTGAGGGCCTTTTCCTGGGCAGCCGTCCCTAGGAAGGGCAGTACCAGGCAGACGAGCGGGCTGCTCCAGGGCTACCCGCCGAGCCTCCCCGGTTTCCGCAGCTCCTGGCGCAGCACCGGGGTCAGCGCCTCGGCGTAGGACTCCGCCACATGACTTGCGTCGCGGTAGACGAACCTGTCGCCTATGACCAGGGGGGGCACCTGCCCGTCCCGTGCCATAACCCGCTGGCCGTGCTCCCTTTCCCACTGGGGGTAGGCCGTAGAATTCCGCGTCATGCTCGTGAGCTGTCCACCGAGTGGGGTGAGTTTCGGGTCGGCAGCGCAGGGCGCCCTCGGGACCGCACAGCGGGCGATGTCACTCACCCGACAGTCACATGCCCGATCAACAGGCCTCAGTGCCCAGTCATGCGACTGATGCGCCCCGGGCCGCATCCGGGTTTCCCTTGGAGTTGATCTTTCGCCTGCTCCGAACCCGGCCGCGCCTCCACGGCCGCGCGGCGCAGGCGCACCTGGTGTTGAGCTGCACTGCACGACGCCACCGCCGCCAAGGAGAACGTGATGTCCGACCCATCCTCCAACCCTGCGGAACCGGTGCTCGAACCGGCCGCCCGCGCGTTCGTGGAGGCCACCGCAGAGCCGCCGTACCTCACGGACCTGGGCCCGGTGGAAGGCCGCGAGGCCATGCAGGCGATACAGAGAGCGGGAACAGCGGAAGCGGCACGAGCCGCCGGGGCGGCACTTCCCGCGCATGTGGTGTCCGGCGGGCAGGAAGGACGCCTGGGGCAGGGCGGTATGCCCGAAGTCGACGAACGGTGGATCGCGGTCTCGGGCGGACCGAACGGCAGTGTCGCGGTGCGCATCGTCCGTCCCAAGGGGGTCGTCGGGGCATTGCCCGCCATCCTGTACATCCACGGCCCGGGCTGGGTCTTCGGCAGCGCGTTCACCCATGACCGGCTGGTCCGTGACCTGGTGGTGGGCGCACAGGCGGTCGCGGTCTTCCCCGAGTACACGCTCTCCCCGGAGGCCCGTTACCCCGTCGCCCTGGAGGAGTGTTACGCGGTGGCCCGGTGGGTCGCGCGTCGAGGAGCCGACCACGGCATCGACCCGACGCGGCTGGCCGTCGCGGGGGACTCCGCGGGCGGCAATCTGAGCGCGGCCCTGACGCTGCTGGCCAAGGAGCGCGGGGACGTCGGTTTCGTCCAGCAGGTACTGTTCTATCCGGTCACCGATGCGAACTTCGACACCGGCTCGTACCGCCGTTTCGCTGACGGCTACTTCCTACGGCGGGATGCGATGCGCTGGTTCTGGGACCAGTACGCGCCCGATGAGTCGCAGCGGACGCAGATCACCGCAAGCCCGCTGCGAGCGACCGAGGAGGAGCTCGTCGGACTGCCGCCGACGCTCATCATCACCGCGGAGGCGGACGTCGTACGGGACGAGGGCGAGGCGTACGCGGCCAAGCTGCGTGCGGCAGGAGTAGAGGTCACCGCTACGCGGTACGAGGGCGTCATCCACGATTTCGTCGTGCTTACCCCACTGTCGTCGACGACCGCGGCACGCGGGGCTGTAGCCCAGGCCGTCCTGGCTCTGCGCCAAGCGCTGGGTAGGCCCGAATGACGCGGTGGTTGTCCCGCTTTGTGGCGTTGGACAGACTGTCCAACGTTATGTCGTGCATACTGGGTGAGGTCCACCGTCGTTCGCAGTCGCGCACAGAGTCCTCTCCCCAGGTCGAAGGGCGACTCCGACGGACCACGACCAGGCCGCGTCGGCAAGCAAGGGAGCAGTTTTGATCGGTGGGGGTGTCACATTCACGTACGGACAGACGAACACGCTGATCGGCCGGGAGAGCGACCTTCGGCGGGTCCGTGATCTGCTGGGCATCAAGGCCGGCGGCGGGTCACTCCTGCTGGCCGGCGACGCCGGGGTCGGGAAGACGGCGGTGCTGGACGCACTCGCAAGGACCGCGGACGAGGAAGGCGTCCGGGTCCTCCGCGCCGCCGGCGTCGAGTTCGAGGCGGACTGCAGCTACTCCTGCCTCAACCAGATCCTCTTCCCGCTCCTGGACTCCCTTGACGACCTCGAAGCGCCCTTCCGTGAAGCCCTCCGGGTGGCGCTCGGTTTCGACAGCGGCAGGCCGCCGGAGCGGCTCGTCGTGTCCAATGCCGTGCTGCGCCTGCTCCAGCAGGTCGCCGCAGCGGGTCCGCTTCTGGTCGTCATCGACGACCTGCCCTGGGTCGACCGGGCGAGCACCGCCGTCCTGGGCTTCGTCGCCCGGCGGGTGACCGGCCTCGGGGTGAGCTTCCTCGCCGCAGCGCGTTCCGGAGCTCGGAACCTCCTCCTCGAGGGGGGCGCGCTGCCCACGTACGAGTTGCCGCCGCTCGACGAGGAGTCGTCGGCCCGGCTGGTCGGCATCACGTTCCCAGGTATGGCGCGCAGCGTACGCCAGCACCTCCTGTCCGTTGCGGGCGGCAATCCCCTCGCTCTGCTGGAACTGCCGACAGCGCTGCATCCGGCATCGGCTGACCCGCCCGCCGTGCTGCCGCTCAGCCGACGCCTTGAGACGCTGTTCGACTCCCGCGTGACCGGGCTGCCCATGCCGTCCCGGCGTCTGCTGCTGCTCGCGGCGCTTGACGGCACCGGCGACCTGGGCGTGCTCCAGGCAGCATCCCGGCAGGCGAACGACGGGTACGACCTGGCCGATCTCGCAGCCGCCGAGCGTGATGAGCTGGTGCGCATCGAGGGGAGCACGCGGCGGCTGAGGTTCCGCCATCCACTCATCCGGTCCGCGGTGGTGGGAAACTCCACCAGCGGCGAGCAGCGCGCGGCGCACTGGGCACTCGCACAGGTCCTCGTCGACCAGCCCGAGCGCCGCGCCTGGCACCTGGGCGAGGCCACCGTGGAGCCCGACGAGGAGGTTGCCGCCCTGCTGGAGAACGCGGCACGCCTCACCCTGCACCGCGGTGACGCGGCCGGGGGAATGCGGACGCTGATCCGGTCCGCCCACCTCACCCCCCAGAGCCAGAACCGCAGCCGCCGCCTCGCGGAAGCGGCCTACCTCGGCGCCGAGGCCACCGGTGCACTGTCCAGCGCCCGCACGCTCCTGGACGACGCCAGGCACGCCGCCCCGAATCCGGAGAACTGTCTGCACTCCGCCACAGCAACCGCGCTTCTCTTCCTCAACAGCGACGGTGACGTCGACACCACCCACCGGTTGCTCGTAGCCGCAATCGAGTCCACCGCCGAAACTCATGGATACGACGCGGGCGACAAGGCGCTCGTCGACGCGCTCCACATGCTCGCGCTCATCTGCTTCTTCGGCGCGCGGGCCGAGCTGTGGCAGCCCTACCACCGGGCCCTGGAACGGCTGAAGCCGAAGCCGCCGCTCTTCCTGTCCGCGCTGGGGAGGACCTTCTCCGACCCGGCACGCACCGGCGCGGTGGCCGGCGCGGAACTCGACCTGCTCGTCGCGAGCCTGCCCGGGGAGACCGACCCCCTTCAGATCACCCGTACCGGAACGGCGGCCCTCTACCTCGACCGGCTCGGCGAAGTCCGTGAAGCGGCGTGGCGTGTGGTGCGTATGGGGCGCGACGGTGGCCCGGCCCGGCGGCACCTGTCCGCACTGATCCACCTGTGCCTGGACGACTACCTCAGCGGAAGGTGGGACGAGGCACTGGACCTCGCCGACGAGGGGCTCCAGATCTGCGAAGAGCTCGGATACACCGTCTTCGCCTGGTACTACCTGTACATCAAGTCCATCATCTCCGGCGCCCGCGGAAACGCGGACGACAGCCTTGCGACGGCCGACCGCATCATCGCCTGGGCCTCGGCCCGCGGAGCACACTGCGCGGGACACTATGCGCACCATGCGGCCGCAGTGGCATCCCTGGGACGTGGTGACTTCGCGGGGGCCTACGAGCACGCGGCCGCCGTCAGCCCGGCGGGAAGCCTCGCGTCGCACGCCCCGCACGCCCTGTGGGTGGCGACGGACCTGGTGGAGGCCGGTGTCCGGAGCAACAGGGACCAGGAGGCCGCTGATCACGTACGTGCGATGCGGGAGGCAGGCACGGCCGCCCTCTCCCCCCGGCACGCCCTGCTGTTGGACGGGGCGGCCGCCTTGTGCACCACCGACGACGAGGAGGCACTGCGGCTGTTCGAACGGGCGTTGGCGACTCCCGGAGCCGAACGCTGGCGTTTCGAGTACGCACGCATACAGCTCGCCCATGGGGAGCGTTTGCGGCGGATCAGGGCGACGGCCGAGTCCCGCAAGCCGCTCGGCGCCGCGCTGGCGACGTTCCAACACCTGGGAGCCCGGCCGTGGGTCGAACGCGCGGAGCAGGAACTACGAGCCGCAGGCTGGAACAGGCGAAGTCCCGGTGAGCCGAAGAAGCGGACGCTCCTCACGCCCCAGGAGCGGGAGATCGCCCGACTGGCGGCCTCCGGCCTGACCAACAAGCAGATCGCCGAGCGCTTGTTCCTCTCCCACCGGACCGTGGGCGCGCATCTGTACCAGATATACCCGAAGCTGGGCATCACGTCGCGCGGCATGTTGCGCGACGCGCTCGACTCCGAGGCCACCAGCCGACGCACCGGCGCCGCCGACGACAGTCCTGCGGCTGATGCCTCTGCCCGCTGAACCCACGTCGAGCCCCCATGAAGATCGAAGTGATCCAACGGGCTGTCGACGTGCTGTTCGACGTTGCGGACGGCGCGTACTACAGCTCCGCCGTCTCTCCATCGATCTGTGAAGAGGCTGAGCTGCCGAAAGGAACCCGCACAGGCACCGCCCCAAGCCGCAACCATCATGTGAGCAAACCCCGTCGGCGAGGAATCAGGTCCGCGAAAGCGAGGCCGGTTCCGGCACAATGCGGTGCGTCAGCCCGTGGTAGCGCTGGGGCGTCGCCGTACACGGACGGGCGGCCCTGAGCGGGGCTGAAGATCGACTGCTCGACCTTGGCGAAGATGTTCTCCGGGTTGCGGTTCAGCTCCAGCTTGCCGATATCGATGACCGGGTAGTCCTCGTGCGGATGTTGGTCAGCCGAACGGGCTGAAGCAGTACGTCGCCGCGTCCGCCGCCGGCATGATCTGCACCTGCACGGCCCAGGCCGGGAACTCACCGCGCTCGATCGCCTCGCGCAGGTCGCGGTGGTGCGAGTCGGGGGGCCCTGCCCGCGGGACTCTCGGCCTCCTCGGCGGTGAGGTTCTTGATCCCCTGGTCGGTCTTGAAGGGGCATGTGACCCAGAAGAGCTCGCCGGCCGCGTTGTTCCGCTGGAAGCCGTGCGAACCGAAGCCGTCCGTGCGGCGGTAGGACGCCGGGATACCACGGTCGTAGAAGAGCCAGGTCACCTGGTGGGTGCTCTCCGGGCTGAGGTCCCGGAAGTCCCAGACGCTGTCCGCCTCCTGGCTGTCCGTGCACGGGTCGCGCTCAGCTCGTAGTTGCCGTCCTCGGTGCAGGACTCCAGCGCGAAGCCGCGCGGTCGCGGACGGCGTCCCGTCAGCGTTGGCATTTCAGTCTCGCCGTTTCCCGATGGGATCCCGCGTCGGTCAGCAGCGGCCCAGCACGACCTTGGTCTCCAGGTATTCCTGCATGCCCGCGGGGCCCCATTCGCGGCCGTTGCCGGACTCCTTGCACCCGCCCAAGGGTGCGGTCCAGTCGAAGTCGGGGTTGTTGACGATCACGTAGCCGGCTTCGATATGGGAACCGACGTCCGCGGCCTTCGCCGGATCGCCGCCGGTGACGTAACCGGCAAGGCCGTACCGGATGTCGTTGGCGATCTCGACAGCCTCATCCACCGTGTCGTAAGTGCTGATCGACATCACCGGCCCGAGAATCTCTTCCTGGGCGATGGTCATGTCGTTGGTGACCCCGATGAAGACAGTCGGCTTGACGAAGTGCCCCTGCTCCAGGCCATGTGGCTTGCCGAGGCCACCGGTGACCAGGTGGGCTCCCTCATCCAGGCCGGCCTGGATGGAGTGCTGGACGGTCTGCCACTGCTCGTCGGAGATCAGCGGGCCCATGTCGATGTCGTCTGCGCGCGGGTCGCCGATCCTGATGGACTCGATCCGCGGGAGCAGCACGGACAGGAACTCCTCCAGCCGCTCGCGCGGCACCAGGGTCCGGCTCGGCGCACTGCAGATCTGGCCGGTGTTGGCTACCAGCCAGGTGAGTGCTGTGCCGGCCGCGACGTCCATGTCCGCATCGGGCATGATCACCTGCGGAGACCTGCCGCCGAGTTCGGTGGCCACGCGCTTGGCGCTCTGGCCGGCAGCGGCATTCACCTGGAGCGCGGTCTCACCCGAGCCGGTGAAGGACACCAGGGCGACGTCGGGATGCGACGCGAGCGCGTTTCCGATCACCGAGCCGCGACCAGTGACGAGGTTGAAGACGCCCGCGGGGACTCCGGCAGCCTCCAGGACCTCGGCCAGGACGACAGCGGAGTACGGCGCCAGCCGGGCCGGCTTGAGGACGACGGTGCAGCCCGCAGCGAGGGCCGAGGCGGTCTTGCCCGCCGGCTGGAGGGCGGGGAAGTTCCAAGGAGTGATCAGAGCGGCCACGCCGATGGGTTCCTTGCGGACGTGGGTGGTGCTGCGCTCTTCGGTGAACGCAAACGTCTTGAGCTGCTGGGCGGCTGCCCGGAACTGGAAGATTCCGGCGGCGACGTGCCTGGAGCGGGACAGCGGCAGCGGGCAGCCCAGCTCTGCGGTGACAGCCTGGGCCATGTCCTCGGCGCGCTGCTCGTACTCGTCGGCGATCCGCTCCAGCAGATCTATGCGCTCCTGGCGGGTGGTCCGCGAGAAAGCGGGGAATGCGCGGCTGGCCGCGGCGACCGCCAGGTCGACGTCGGCCTCGCCACCGAGTGCCACCCGTCCGGACACCTCGCCGGTGGCAGGGTCGGTCACATCGATGACCGTGCCGTCGAGGGGCTCGCGCCAGGCGCCGTCGATGTACAGCTCGGTGTACTCACGCATGGTGTCTCCGTTGGATCCGCAGTTCTTCGCCACACAGACGACCATGTGGCGGAGGCGGCCTTCGTGTGCGAAGGCGCCTTGCGGAATCCATCGTCGTGAGGGAGAGACCTGGCATACAGGGAGATCCCTTCCTGGGAAGCCGTCCCTAGGAAAGCCAGTACCAGGCATGCACGGACCGCGTCCGAGCAGCTTCGGAGGGCTTCGTGGCCGCCTCGGCCTCGGTGATGGGCGCACAGGCTGCCGAACGCGATGCACGCGAGGTTGATAACGGCTCGTCTGTGAGGCGGGGCAGCGCTGGTCCGGGGGCGCTCAGGCATCGCCGAGCAGATGCTGCGACACCTCTACAGGTCACATAACACCGTCCAGCCCGGTGTCCGCCGGCGACTGATCGAGGGCCGTCGCCCGAATCTCGGGGAACGAGCCGGTCATATCCGTCCCCTGCCGGGAGCGCAACAGCACCCGGGGGTGGGGTCAGGCGCCGTCGGGCAGCGGGGCGGCCGGGGCTGAACCTCCCCCCACGCCGCGATCCAGGAGAACGACCGCGGGCCTCCACGTCAGCCGTATCGTGCCCGCCTCACCCGGCAAGGTCCGGAGCCTCATCTGCGGCTTCGACGCCCTGCCCGACTGGCTCCCCTGCATCCCCGAGAGCACCGCGCTCGCAGGCGGCCGGGTGCGCCGGCTGAAGAACCCCGGACGGCGCCACCGAGAACGAGGCCGTCGACCTGTTCACCGGCGTCTACCGCGACGGCCTCGACGCCCTTCACCAGACCCTTACCGGGCACCGCGGCCATCACGGCGCCCGGCCGCGCAGCCGGTTTCAGCGACGGGGCCGACGGCTCGGGGCCTCCGCGTCCTGCGGAGCTGATCAGGGAGGGCACCGTGGTGGACAGACCGAGGCCGGGCACCATCCAGCCGATCAGGGCGGCCGGGGGGAAGGCGATGAGAAGTCCGGTGCGTTCGAGATCAAGAACACGACCGTACGACAAGACGCGCACCGCACGAGGTGAGCGGCCGTCTGGCGCGGTGGGCGATCGAGCTGGTCGCCGGTGAGTCCGGTCGGCGCCTGCTGGTCGCCACCGCCGCAGCAGACACCGGCATCCTGCGCTTCTACCAGCGGCAGGGTTCCGCTTGCGGTCCGTCGAACGAGAGGCCTTCACTCGACACTGGTTACGAGTCGGGCGTCCTCATCGGCGGTGTCGGGCTTCCGGGACCGGGCGTGGCTCGACCATCCTGCTCGATCCTGCCGTAGGTGACTCCGCCGTCCGTCCCTCGCGCCGCCCGGCGTCCTGAGCCCCGCCGCGCGGACGCGTGCGGGGCTCAGGCTGCGGTCGGGGTGACGTGTCGTCAGACCGGATCGAACAGTCCCGAGGTGCGGGGGTCGGGGAGCGGGTCGGCCGCGGCGGGGACGGCGGGGACGAAGACGGGGGCGTCGTTCTGGTAGAAGATGTCGATGTCCGCTTCCTCGCCGCCGACGATCAGCGTGTCCCACGCACCGCTCTCCTGAAGTGTCCGCAGCGTCGCCGGGGCCAGCGCGGAGAGGTGGGCGCGCAGTTCCTCGTCGTCGGGCAGGCCCGGAAGGCGGGGCGCGAGGCGGTCGCGGATCGCCCGCATGCGGTCCAGGAGGATCTCAAGGTCCGCCTCCGCGGAACTCGACGGCACCGGGCTGCCGGCAACGTCCGGGGCGGACGCGGACGATACGGCGAGTGCGGCTGCCGCCGGTCCCCCCGCACTCTCCATGCTGCTGTGGATGATGTCCTTGATCGCGCGGGTCACGCCCCGCTCGTCCGTCGTGACCATCGCGTTCCACGCGCGGCTCTTGTGGCGGTACTGCAGCATCGACATCGCCGCCTCGTGCCGGATGAAGTCCGCGTCGCGCAGCGGCCGGCCCCGCCAGACGCGGCTGAGGGAGCGGGCGAGGGAAACGGCCGAGGCCAGGCCGCTGTTGAGGCCGCGGCCGGGCCAGAAGTGGATCGCGTTGGCCGCATCGCCCAGGAGGAACCCGTACGTCCCCGGACGGTCGGCGGTCGGACGGGTGAGCTGTGCCGTGAACCGCGGGCGCTGCACCATGTCCAGTCGGAACGACGTGATCGCGCTGAGGTCCTCCTCGGCGACGCCGAACAGCCGTAGTCCTTCGAGGATCCGCTTCCACAGCGGCGAACCCCGCAGCAGCGCGGGCAGGAACAGGGTTCCGTGGGTCGGGCAGACGAACTCGTTGTCCTCGTGGCGGCTCATGACGCAGGGCCGGGCCGCGATGCACTCCTCGAAAACCTGCCGCACCGGGTCGATGCCGATGACGTTGCGCGCCTCCTCGCGGGTGAGCCGCATGTTGAGGAAGCCCTCGCCACGAAGCGAGTTCAGCAGGAACCGGTTCTGCGCCACCGTCAGCAGCACGCTCATGGGGTCCGAGAGCCGGGACTTGACCCGCAGCCCGAGCACCACGTCCTGGATGTGCTCGCCGTCGAGGGAGTAGATGGAGGCGTCGGCCGTGCCGAAGCGGTCCGCGTAGTGCTCGCGGGTGCGGGAACGGCCGCCTTCGCAGATCACCAGCACGTGGTCTCGGGCGATCAGTTGCTCCTGCTCGGCAGGATCGAACCGCTTGGGCACCAGCCGGATCGCGGACTTGCGGTTGGCCAGCTCCAGCAGCCGGTCCTCGATGTAGGCGATGCGGATGTTGCGGGGCGGCTGCCCGTCCACGGAGTCGGGCCCCAGCGGCCACATCTCGGAGAACTGCCCGTCTGCGAACAGCGCCGACTGCATCTCCTGCGTCAGCGCCAGGTATTGCCGGCTCTGCACGGTGACGACCTGCTGGCGGCGGACGTTGCCCTGGGTCTCGTCCTTCCAGACCACGGAGGTGCCGCTGCGAACCCAGCGGCCGTCGTAGACGGTGACCGCGACCCGTCCCGGCAGCGCCTCCTCCAGCAGCAGCGCGAAGGCGAGACCCACCGGGCCGCCGCCGGTCACGGTGACCCGGAGCACCCCCGGGTCCACGGTCGCGTCGGCGCGGGGCAGGGCGAGCTGGGAGAGGTCCATGACCGTCTCCACGGCCTCCTGCGTCTCGAACAGGAACGACTCGTCGCCGATGCGTATGACGTCACCGGGAACCAACTCGTGCCGGGTGACGCGCTGTTCGTTGACGTACGTGCCGTTCCGGCTGCCGCGGTCATGGAGGACGTACGTGCCGTTCTCCGTGACGATCTCGGCGTGCAACCGGGAGGCGCTGACACTGACGATGACGACATCGTTATCACTCTTGCGTCCGAACGTCAGCGGAGCGTCGCCGAGGACCACGCTCTGACCGGTGAATGGACCGGTCCGTCCCACGATGACCGACAACACAGAAACTCCCTTGAGAAAAGCCAGATTGGTCAAAGTATGAACGACGTGTTGTCGTGTCACTCGCCGTGGGCACGGCAGGTGATCGAAAAGGCGACCGTGTTGGACTTGGCGTCGAACGGCGACTTGATCTCCACCGCCATCGCGCTTCTCAGCGTCCCCTCCTGTGCGTACGTCGACAGGCGTACGGTTTCCTTCTTGCTGGCGGGGTCGCCTTCCCGGAACGACAGGGTGCGCCACTGCCGGTCCACCACAGAGCCGTTCTCCGAGACCCATCGATAGGAGAACTGGACCGGAGCCCGGTCGGTCGTGAACGTCGCCGTGAACCACGGCGCTTGCCCGTCTCCCGGCGGGCAGCTCCCGTCGTACGTCGTGGCGCTGCCGGTCACGGTCACCGAAACGGGTTGCGAGGCGCTTCCGCCGGTCTCTGCTCCGCCGTCCTTGCCCTTGTCGCCGTCCTGGGTCACGAGCGCGTAGGCGAGGCCTCCACCGAGCAGGACCAGCACGGCCGCCGCCGCCCCGATCAAGTATCCGGTACGGCGGCTGCGGCGCGCAGGAGCGGGCGCGGGGCCGGTGTCATGCCCGAAGGCGGGGCCGGGCTCGGTGATCACGGGCCCCAATCCCACACCGCCGACAGGAGGCCCGAACGTTCCCAACGGCGCGGACGCGGCCTGAGGCACCGGCGCTGCCGAGTCCGCGTCGACCGCGGCCGGTGCGGTCTCCGTGAACGCGACCGCAGCCGTGGGCACCTCCTCAGCGGTGGTGACCGCCGCGGTCACGGCCGCGGTGATGCCGCCCGTGGCGGAGGTCGTGGCGGCGGCAGGGGTCGTGGCGGCGGTGGCATCGGTGGAGGTCTCGGCCTGCGAGGAGACTGCCGCGTCACCAGCCGCCAGGCGCAGTCGACGCCCGGCCTCGTCGGCCGTCATCCGCTCCTCGGGGTCCTTGAGCAACAGTCCCTCGATGACCGGCGCAAGCGGCCCGGCCCGGTGCGCCGGCGGCAGTTCGTCGTCCACGATGGCGCGCAGTGTCGCCAGGGCCGTCGTCCTGCGGAACGGCGAACGGCCCTGCACGGCCGTGTAGAGGAGCGCGCCCAGCGACCAGAGGTCGGACGCGGTGCCCGGCGTCCGGCCCAACGCCCGCTCCGGCGCCAGGTATTCGGGCGATCCGACGACCTCACCGGTCATCGTCAGCGCCGTGTCGCCCTCCACGGTGGCTATCCCGAAGTCGGTCAGTACGACGCGGCCCTCGTCGGCGAGCAGGACGTTGGCGGGCTTCACGTCGCGGTGCAGCACCCCGGCGGCGTGCGCCGCGCGCAGCGCCGCGAGCACCTCGGTCCCGATGCGCGCGACTTCCTTCGGCGGCAGGGCGCCCTCCGCGGCGATCACGTCGGCGAGCGACCGGCCGCGGACGAGTTCCATGACGATCCACGGGCGGTCGTCGAAGGTGACGACGTCGTAAACGGTCACGACGGCACGGGCGTTGACCCTTGCCGCGGCCCAGGCCTCCCGCTCCAGTCGGACGTGCATGCGCTTGCTGCGCTCCGCCGGCAGGTCCAGGGAGACGCGGACCTCCTTGACCGCCACCTCGCGGTGCAGGATCTCGTCGTGGGCGCGCCACACGGTGCCCATGCCGCCCTCGCCGAGTACGGACAGCAGCCGGTACCGGCCGGCGACCAGCCGCTCACCACCAGCGTCCGGTGAGGCCGCGTCCTGGTTGTGCATGAGGGTCATCTCCCATTCTCCGCCAAGTGCCGGGGACAGTATGATGAATACGTCGACGATCACTAAACGCGCAGGCTGACAGCCGGCTGCGAGACCCGTCCGCCCCATCCTCGCGTTGCTGATCCATCGATGTCGTCCGTGCGGCACACGAAGCGGGCGGCACGGCCTGTCATCTCGTGGGGGAAGGCGCGGGCGTCCTCGACCGTCTCAAGGGCTCGGAGTCCGCCTCGCCGTTCGCTGGGAACGACGCCTCGACCTCCACAACGCCTTCGTCTCACTCGCCTGTGGACTCGTCTGCTGGCGGCGTCTCAACAAGCAGGTAGCGTGATCATCGATGTTCCCGTGTCTACCGCAGCAGTCCGGGTACAACAAGCGGCTGCGGGCCGCGTTGCCGATGGTCAAGGCCCTCGTCCGGGCCGGAGGCCGCTTCGAACGCGGCCGGCTCGTCGAACGGCCCGAGGCGCGGCATGATCGAGGCCAGTCGATGAGCTGGGGGCCGACGTGGCATGGTCTGAACACGTGGTGGTGCGAGACGGCGTCCGGCTCGCCTGCCGGGACTGGGGCGGGTCGGGATCGCCCATCGTGCTGCTGCACGGCCTGGCCGGTCACGCGGGTGAATGGGACGTGCTGGCACAGCGCCTGAGCTCCAGATACCGGGTCGTCGCGGTCGACCAGCGCGGGCACGGCGCCAGCGAGCGCCACCCGCGGGACGTCTCCCGGGCCGCCTACGTCGCCGATGTCATCGCCGTTGTCGATCAGCTGGCGCGGCAGCGGCCCGTCCTGGCCGGCCAGTCGCTGGGCGGGCACACGGCCATGCTCACCGCCGCCGCACATCCCGGACTCGTCCGCGCACTCGTGCTCGTCGAGGCCGGCCCCGGCGGTGCAGACCCGAACGGCCCCGTGGACATGGGTGGATGGCTCGACTCATGGCCGACACCGTTCCCCTCACGTGAAGCGGCAGCCGCGTTCCTCGGCGGCGGACCGGTTGGTGCAGGCTGGGCGGCCGGGCTGGAGGAACGCGAGGGCGGATGGTGGCCTCGCTTCGACCGGGACGTGATGGTCCGCTCGCTGGAGGAGAACGCCCGGCGTTCCTTTTGGCGCGAGTGGGGGCAGGTCGCGTGCCCCACCCTGCTCGTCCTGGCCCAATCCAGCTTCATCCCTGCGCGGGAAGCCGAGGAGATGCTCCGGCAGCGACCCGCCACCATGGCCATGAGCATCCCCGGCACCGGTCACGATCTGCACCTGGAACAGCCCGAGATCCTGCACGCCGCGGTCTTGGACTTCCTCAAGGGACTGTGTGGTGCCTTCTCGGTGGTGTGTTGGTGACCGGAGGTCTGTGATCGGCCGCCTGGACCGTTTGCGGTGCGGCAAGGTCCGGGCGTGTCAGGTCGTCAAGCAGGCCGGGACGGGTCAGGCGTTGTCCGGCCATGTCAGGCGGCGGGCGTAGTGGGTCCATACAGCGATGACCATGAGGGTGGCTGTCATGCCGCCGAGGGTCATGACCGTCGAGGGCGAGCCGGCGTCGACGACGAGTCCACCGGTCAGAGCGCCGAGGGAGATCGTGGCTTGGAACGAAGCGGTGAACATGACGGAAGCGGCTTCGGGAGTGTCGGGGCTCGCCTTGGTGAACCATGTCTGGGAACAGACGGGGACTGCCCCGTATGCCACGCCCCAGACGATGAGCAGGGCGATCGCTCCGACTGGCCCATGCCCCAGGACGGGCAGGAGCAAGGTCGCGGCAGCAATCATGCCGGCGGCGGTGCCGAAGGTGGCCCGAGGGTGCCGTGTAGCCAGGGAGCCGCCGAGGAAGTTGCCGAGGATGCCCGCTGCTCCGTAGATGAGCAGGAAGACGGTGATGAGCCCGGAGCTGACGTCGGTGACCTGCTGGAGGAACGGCGTGACGTAGGTGTACGTGCCGAAGTGCGCCAACACAACCAGAACGGTCAGGAGCAGTGCGGATCGGGTGGCAACGCTGTTGAGCATGCCGCGTAGTACGCGCAGGCGGGTGGTCTGGTGAGGTGGCAGTGGCGGCGTGACGATCAACAGCATGATCAGTACGGCGACGGTGAAGTCGCCCATGGCGATGAACGCGGTGCGCCATCCGGCCAGGTCGCCGATGAGTGTGCCGGCCGGCACGCCCAGTACGGAGCCTAAGGGTACTGCGGAGAAGATCACTGCCGTGGCTCGGCCGACGGATGCGGCGGGTACCAGGCGTTCGGCCAGTGAGGCGCCGATGGACCAGAAGCCGCCGATGACGATGCCGACGATGATGCGGGAGACCAGGACCAGCCAGTAGTCGGGGGCTGCTGCTGCCAGGAAGTTCGCTGCGGCGAGCAGGACCATGAAGACGCTCAGCATCAGGCGGCGGTCGATCCGCGCGGTCACGACGGTGACGACGGGGGCGGCGATCGCAGCGAGGAAGCCGGGCATGGTCATCATCATTCCGGCCATGCCATCGGAGATGGTGAAGCTGGCACCGACCTTGGTCAGAAGTCCGACAGGGAGGATTTCGGTGGTGACGATGGAGAAGATGCCCAGCATCACCGCGACGGCGGCCAGCCATCCGATCACCGGGGAGCGGGGCGGTGAATCGGCCCCGCCAGGGTCGCGCGTGGTGGCGGTGGTTGATGCAGCCATGAATTCCGTCCTGTGATGTGTGTGCTGTTGCGTGATCAGTTCAGCAGGCGGAGCGCGGCAAGGGCTGGCAGATATGCGACATCAGTGCTGTCTCGAAGGGTGGTGTCGTAATTCTGCTCGTGCGCGTCCTCACGGTCGTTGCTGATGCACTTGCATTTCCATTCGTGCATGAGACGTGAGCGTTCTCATGTGCGGCTTCGGCAAGGGTGTTAATCCGTGGCTTTACTTGCTGGGCTGGACATCTCAGCAGCCCGTGAGATTTTCGGCGTCGACCGGTCCTATCCGGTCGACCCTTGGTACGAATTCGCCTGCTGGGCCCCGAGCGACGCTCGGGGGCTGCGATGCCTGCCGTGTGGAGCGGCTGCGGAGCACAGATCAGTTGCCGGAGGCTCACGCCATCGTGGTGCCAGCCTGGACGGACGTGCCTCAGGAGCCGCCGGCTGCTCTTGTCCAGGCGCTGCCGACAGCACATGGCGCAAGGTCCCGTGTCGTCGCCGCGTCGACGGGGTGTTCGCTTTCACAGCGGCCGGGCTCCTGGATGGCCAGCGAGCGAGTGTGCACTGGGCGCTGCGTGACTGTCCGCGTCCCTCAGTCGCGAGGGGCGGGGTGTGCCCAACCAAACTCGCGGCAACCGTCACGGGTCCAGGCGACGTCGCTGATGACATGACTGCCACCATGCCTACTGAGCCCCCCAACTATCCCCATTGCGGTCGCGGCGCAGGCGATCGAGATCCTGTGGGGTGCCGGGGCCGTCGTGTTGAGCGGCGGACCGGCGAGACCGGCGACAGCCAGCCGGAACTGTATGCCGCGTGCCTGACCCACCTTGCCGACGAGGACCGCGATACCTATCTGGCTTCCCTCGGCCCTGGCAGCCGTCTTGACCACCGTGGCACCACCATCGGCGGGACTGTGCTGGATCGCCTGTTGGGAGCGGTACGCGACCCTGACACTGGTCGGCCCCGTCTGGGCACCTCCCAGTTCAGCGGGGCGGTCTTCGAAAGCGACGCCGCATTCGATGGGGCGATCTTCGAGGGCCACGCCCAGTTCAGCAATGCCACCTTCAACAGGTCTGTCTCATTCGCCTGGGGGATCTTCCAGGGCGAAGCCAGGTTTAGCGGAGCGATCTTTGCAAGCGAGGCCGCTTTCATCGAGGCGGCATTCAAGGACGATGTGTGGTTCAGCAATGCGTTCTTCAAGGCCAATGCCTGGTTCGGTGGGGCGACCTTCGAGCAGGCCTCGAAGATCGGACCGTTGGTATGCCATGGGCAAGCGGACTTCCAGACGGCGGTGTTCTCCACTGCTGTGACTCTGGAGATCGCGGCCAAAAAGGTCGATTGCCTTCGCGTACGCTGGGCCTCCACGGCCGCACTGCGGCTGCGGCACGCAACAGTTGATCTCAGCGACGCCGTGCTGGAGTACCCAGTGAGCGTTGCCGCTTCCTCTACCCCCTTCACCGTTGTACGGCAGGAGCTTGACGGGTCTTGGGCACGGCAGGAACTTGATGAGTCCGGGCTCACCCGCTCCCCGGTGCGGGTGCTGTCACTGCGGGGTGTGGACGCCTCGCATCTGGTGCTGGCGGATGTCGATCTGGCGCTGTGCCGTTTCGCCGGCACCATCCATCTCGACCAGCTGCGCCTGCAGGGCCGCTGCACTCTCGCCACCACCCCTGCCGGTCTGCGCCGTCGCGGTGTGGTACCGGTGCGCTGCACGGTGCGGCAGACTCTGGCTGAAGAGCAGCACTGGCGGGCGGCGCAAGGACGCGCTGGAGAGGGCTGGACCCCCGACCCCGACGGCGGCGAACCACTGACACCGACCACGCTGGCACCCGTGTACCGGGAGTTACGCAAGGCCTTCGAGGACGGCAAGAATGAGCCGGGGGCAGCTGACTTCTATTACGGCGAGATGGAGATGCGCCGCCACGACCCGCATACCTCCTGGAGCGAGCGCTTCCTGCTTCAGGTTTACTGGACGGTCTCCGGCTATGGCCTGCGCGCTGCACGGGCACTGAGCTGGCTGCTCGCAGCCATGGCCGCCACCGTGCTGTTGATGATGCTGTGGGGCCTGCCACAGGAGTCCCCGAAATCAGTGAACACGGGAATCATCGAAGGCCGCAGAATTACCGTGATCACCGACACCCCCACTCCGATGAATCCCCACGGACCCTACCTCGACCGGCTCTCAAGCGAACGGTTCGAGCCAGCCCTGCGCGTGGTGATCAACTCCGTGGTGTTCCGTTCCAGCGGCCAGAACCTGACCACCTTCGGCACCTACACCGAGATGGCCTCTCGGTTCACCGAGCCCCTCCTGCTCGCCCTTGCTGTCCTCGCCATCCGTAGCCGCGTGAAACGGTAGTTGCGCGACGTGGCTCGATGACAGGCGAGGAGTACCCGTGCAGAAACGACGTGGCCAACTGTGGTTCGCAACTCGCTAACTGAAGTGCTCAGTCGCAGTCCCCGGCATCGCATCGACGCCGTTGGCGAATTTCCCGTGCCGACGGAGGTTGGTGATCACTAGGTTTGTGCCATCAGGGTTGAACGGCCTGCTCGGAGGGGTGAAGGTGGAGGACTCGCAGGTCACCTTCCGCTTGGAGCGGGGTGTAACCGGGTTCCGCGACTGGAGTGACCCGCTCCTGCCGAGTACTGATCCCAGGACCTGCCGTGCCGCCTGGTATGCCGCGGGGCGGGCTGCGGGCGCGCAGGTCGAGGACTTCACAGAGCAGGAGTACCCGCAGAACTTCCACAGTGCCACGATCAGCGATCGGGACGGCACACACATCGCGCTGTTCCACGCTCACTACCCGCTGATTGCCTTCGTCGGAGACCGGCGCTACTGGTACACCGACGAGTTCCAGGAACCTCCCACTTGGGCCACCGTCCTCACCGACGTCGGCTTTGTCGTCTTGAGCGCAGCACAGCTCCTGTCACCGCTGACGGAGTCGGACACCTCTGCCCTGTCTGCGACGGAGTGGCGTCAGATCAAGCACTGGCGGCCGGAGACTCTTGGCGCAACACTCTTCAACTCATGGGACTGATGGCCAGTCCGTGTTGGACGCAGGCCTGCCGCGTCTGGTGGGCAGGCTGGAGGGCTGCCAGATGGGATGTGCGGGTCCGGGCTCTTGGGGTGTCGGTCCATCACGCGTTGAGGCGGTGGAAGTTCATCGCGGTGGCGGTGAGCTGGTCCTGTAGCCGCGTCTCGGCCAGGCCGTGATACCGGCATCGCCGCAGGCCGAAGGCTGGTGTCCACCAGATCGACCTTGTGGTCCCGGCGTGCGGTGACCCCCCTGGCCGTCGCGTAGCCCGCGTCGACCAGGTGCCGACCAGGCAGGAGGTGCCGATCGGCGAGATACGCGTGGATCGGGGCGACCAGACGCACGTCCTGGATGATGGAGTCGGTTGTCGCGACGTGCGTGATCAGGTTCGGGCTGTCCGGCTCGCATGTCTCGGTGAGGTGGACCTTGTAGCCGTCCCAGATGACGGCACGCTTCATGCTCCCTCGCGCAGCGGTGTCGTAGGGCGTGACCAACCGCTCCGCGCCAGGCGGGCGGTCCTTGAGGTCCCGGCGGCGGACCTGCCCGTCGTCGACGAAGTACTGCTGGATCCACATCCGCCGCAGGTCTGGACCAGGTCGAGTAGCCGCAGGGACGCAGGGGCGTCGGGTGCGTGCAGGGCGGCCAGCAGCTCCAGCCCGTCGGCACCGATCTGCTCGATCAGCTCGGTCCGTTCAGTCTTCCCCTTGGGCAGGCGGGTGTCCTCGAACCGGATCGCGTACCGGTCGAACCAGTCGGACGGAACCCAGTCGGCCAGCCACTACGGCTCGTGGGCGGCCACGCAGTTCGGTGCGGCCCGCAGGGTCTCACCGAGCCGCCGGGCGGTCGACTGCTGGTCGGTTGAGACCCGCTTGTAGATCAGGTTCGCCATCGGCCCTTCCGCACGGAGGAATGGACCCGCTAAACCCTGTCATCAATCACCATCGGATCCGATGGGACCGGCGGGCGCCCGGCGTCCCGGCATGTCCGGGTTCATTGGATGCGCGCGGCACCTGTCGGCAAACGATCCTTTGCCGACAGAAGCGGCGGCTGATCGGGAGCAGTCAGTCACGTGGCTGAAAGGCGTTGAGCCAGCAGTCCCCGAGTCGAGGTCATCCGGGATCATGAAGCATGCTCCCGGATGACTGGCACCTCACCCAAGACGTCGACGACTTCCTCGCGCGAGCCGGGGACTTCCTGTCCTCGCGCGCCGCCCTGCACAACACGCCGCTGACGGACATCGCGAAGCTGCGGATGCGTGGGGCGGCCGATCACGACGCCGAAGCCGCCGTTTTCGGCCGACTGGAGGCACAGGGCGAGGTCCGCGCGATCTTCTATCTCACTCCGCGCGGACGCCTGGGCCTCACGCCTCTCTCTGTCGAGCAGACCGACACCCTCGCTGCACACCTGGCCGGCCTCGGCCACTCACCCGCCAACGTCATCGCGGACCGCGACACCGCTGGCGCTTTCGCCGAGTCATGGCAGCAGCACACGGGCGCGACTCCGGAACCTTTCTGGCGGACGCATCTCTACCGTCTCGGCGCGCTCACCCCACCGCAGCCGCGCCCGGAAGGCCAGGGGCGCCTAACGGGCGGCAAGGACAGTGAGCAAGTCGTGCGCTGGTGCCGTGAGTTCTGTGTCGACGTCGGGGAGCAGTCCTCCATCGACCTGATCGACGCCGGCTCCTGGGAGGACTCGCGTTTCGGCGACAGGCACTTCACGTTCTGGGAGACCCCGGACGGCACCCCCGTCTCGATGGCGGCCGCGACCTCGGTCATCGGCGGCATGGTCCGGGTGGACCCCGTCTACACCCCGGCCCACCTCCGCGGCCGCGGCTACGCCGGAGCCGTAACGGTGGAGGTGAGCAGGGCCGCGCTGGCCGCGGGGGCGACGGACGTTGTCCTGTTCACGGACCCGGACAACCCCACCAGCAACGCCCTCTACCAGCGCATTGGGTATGTCCACGTCGCCGACTTCGCCGGATACAAGTTCTCCTACGGCGCACCACAAGCCGGGTGAGGGTCTTGACCGACCCGCACAAACCTGCCACCAGTACCGGCTGGACCCGCCGCGAAGCGGCTGACGAAAGCGGCGGCGCGCACGCTGATCAGCCTTCTGTGGTGAAACTCAGTCCAGTTGGCGGGTGCCGCCGCCCTGGGCTGCCGCACCGGCGGGCCGGACCGGATCGGCGGCGAGACGGCGTACCGGGTGCGTGCGCCGATACCGTTCGGGCGCCGACGCCGCGGACCGGCCGGCCGCGGCGCTGACGGCGGTCGCCCGGGCCACCCGGCCCTGGTTCCGGCGGCCGGGACGTCGTCCTCGATCTCATCGCCCACGGACGGGAGTTGCCGCTCGCGGACGGCTGGGACCCGGCCCGCGCCGTGGGCTCCTACACCACCAGCCACCCGCTCCGCCTCCCCTTCGCCGACGACCCCGGCCGCCACCTGCGGCAGGTCGACCGCGCCCTGGACGCCGTACCGGACGGTGGCAAGGGCTATCTGGCGCTGCGATGGTCCGCCGATCCCGAGGTGCGCCGCGAGGCCGCCGGCTGGGGACGGGCCGAGCTGTCCTTCAACTACCTGGGTACGTCGCTCGCGGGCGCGGAGAACGGGCGGTTGTTCACCGTCGGCGAGCAGATCGGACCTTCGGGGAACGACGACGCCACGCGCTACCACGCCGTAGCCGTCCTCTTGGAATCCGACGGCGAGGAAGCGGTGTTCACCTGGAAGTTCGACCCGGACGACGTCGAAGGGGCGGCCGTGCGGGCCGTGGCGGCCGGCGCCGCCGAGGAGTTCACTCGGCCGACCCGGCAGCACGGCGCCCAACCGCCCTCGACGACGGGCATGTCCCTGCACGAAGTGAACCGCATGCTCGCCGAACTGACCCGAGAGAAGAAGAGCCCCTCCGCATGACATCGACGACCACCCGTGACAGGCGCCCCCTCACCGCGCTGGTGACGGCGAACTACCTGTCCTGGATCGGCAACACCATGACCTTGGTCGCGGTGCCGCTCTACGTGCTCCAGATCTCGTCCAGCGCCACCGAGGCGGGCGCGGCGGGGTTCGCCAACGCGCTGCCCATGATCGTGGCCGGCCTCGCCGGGGGCCTGATCGCCGACCGGGTCGGCCCCAAGCGCACCAGTGTGGTCGCCGACCTGGCCGCCGGGGCGTGCATGACCGCGGTGCCGTTGCTGCACGGCACAGTCGGTCTGGCGCTGCCGGCACTGATGGCGCTGCTGTTCCTGCGCACCCTCGCCGACGCGCCGGGCGCCGCGGCCCGGCTGGCGCTGCTGCCCCGGGTGACCGCCCGCGGGCAGGTGCGCTCGGAGACCGCCAACTCGCTGTTCGCCTCGGCCCAGCGGGTGGCGTTCGTGGTCGGCCCGCCGCTCGCCGCGGTGATGGCGGGCCTGACCGGCCCGACCACCGTGCTCTACGTGGACGCGGGCACGTTCCTCGCGTCGGCCCTACTGATCATGGCGGTGCCGGGAGGGAAGCCGGCCTCGCGGTCCCAGGAGGCGGAACCGGGCGACGCGGCGGAGCCCGCCGGGGCCCGTCCGGGCCTGCTGCGGGAGGTCACCGAGGGCGCGCGCCACATCCTGCGCACCCCGGTGCTGGCGGCCGTCATCAGCGTGGTGGTGTGCACCAACTTCCTGGACGACGCGCTGACCCCAGTGGTGCTGCCGGTCTACAGCCGCGAACTGCTGGGCGGCGAGCGGGCGGTGGGGCTGCTGCTGGCGGCCAACGGCATCGGCGCGGTCGTCGGATCGTTCGCCTACGCCCCGGCGAGCCGCAGGCTGCTGGCCAACCGGTGGGCGACCTTCGTAGGCTGCTTCGCGCTGATCTGCGCCGCCCGGCTGGCCATGGTCGCCGAACCCGGGCTGTGGATCATGCTGGCGATCACCTTCGCCATCGGACTGGCCAGCGGACCGGTCAACCCCCTCGTCACCGGCGTGGTGGAGCGCTCCACCCCGCCGGACGCGCTGGGCCGGGTCTGGGGCGCGGTGATGGCCCTGGCCTTCGCCGCCGCGCCGGTCGGCATCTTCGCCACGGGCTGGCTCGCGCAGAACATCGGCCTGCGCCCCACCCTCGGGCTGTTCGGCGGTCTGTACGTGCTGCTCATCTGCTACGTGGTCAGGAACCGCCCGCTGCGCGGCCTCGCCGGGCCCGCGGAGACGCGGACACCGGTCTCCGAGGACGCGACGACGGCGGGCTGACGCCGTGCCCGAGCCGGACGGGACGGTCTGCACTGACCGCTGTCACCAAGGACGGGCTCGCGACACATCACGCACCGCTCAGCCAAGAGCCGGTTCAGCGCTGTGACCGTGTGACGGCGGCGCCCCGTGGATGTGACAGCCGGTGCGACGGTCAGCCCGCCTCGTCCCCGGCCCCGTCGGCGGGAACGGCCGGTCGGGTACGGCGCGCCGTCATCACACCGGCGGTCGCTGCGGTGGCGGCCAGGAGCACGGCGGCTGTGCCAAGCGCGTGTTCGGCCGCGGTGCGGGGGCCGCCGGTCGTGTCCAGGTAGATCCCGCCGATGAGAGCGACGCCGAGCGTTCCGCCGAATTGTTGGACGGCGTTGAGCAGTCCCGCCGCAGTGCCGGTCTCCTGCGGTCCGACGGCTCCCAGCGCGGTGGTGAAGAACGGTGGCGTGAACAGCCCTGAGCCCAGCCCTGCCAATGCGAGGGCGAACGGGAGGGCCGTCGGGTAGGCGTCGGGGGCGGCGGCGCGGTAGGCGAGCGCGGCGGCGGCCAGTCCACCGGCGAAGGTTGCGAGGCCGGCGTGCATGACGCGCCCGCCGTACGGGGGACGAGGTGGCTTCCGGCGGACCAGGAGCCGACGGCCAGTCCCGTGGACCAGGGCAGCAGGCTGAGTCCGGCGGTAAGCGGCCCGTCGTCGAGGCCGAGTTCGAGGTGGAGGACGACGGTGATCATGACGCCGTTCATCACGGCGACGACCGGGCCGACGAACCTGGTGGCGCACGCGCTGTGCCGGGACGCAGAGGCGCTCCACGCGTACCTCACGCGGCGCGTGGCACGGGAGGAGGTGGCACGCATGGAAACGGCCCCGGTACTGCGCACGTACCAGGCGGCGGTGGCTGTGCGGACACCCTGATCCCGCCCCGGTTCCGGTGCTCGCCCGAATGGTCGGTCACGACGGCGCCACTACCGCCCGCCTCGCCGAATGGGCTGGTGAACCTGGTGCCACGATGGCCTTGGGCGGGCCGTGGACAGCAGTCACCGGCTACGCTCAGAAAGCATCGCTGCTCATGACAGGTGACCCCAGGACCGCGCCTGCGGACCGCGCATCGACGCGCGGCAGGCGGGTGTACCACGCGCCAGGTGCGGTTCGGGCCCTTGGGCCGGTGCCGAGCGAGCTTGCCACCGACCCCGCCCGGGCCCCAGCCGTGGGTGACGGAGATGCGGTGGCCCGCGTCAAGGCCGACCAGAGCCACACGCCCGTTCGACGACCTTCACGTTCCGCCCGCCGGCCCGCCCTTTCCCCACCAGCCGCCCGTCGGCGCGTACCTGGGAATCCTTCGGGGCGTGCGGAAGAGCGATCACAGCATTGGTCGCTGCGGCGCATGGACGGTCATCTCCAACCGCCAGGGCGCGTTGTGCCACAGCACGCGCACCGCACCGTGCAGGGTGGGCGGCTGGCCCCGTGCAGGAGACGGAACCGGGATGCGGGCGCACCTCCCATGTCGCGTACCCCGGTGTGGTCGGGCAGGCGCCGAGGAGTTGGTGCGTCAGGGCGGCAGCACCCCAGTGGGCCAGCCGTGCGCCATGCTCGTGTTAACCGATCCCGTGCCCTTCGACGGCCGCAACTCCACTGCCACCTGGGCCGCCCGAACGGTGCGTCGGCGGGGCAGCGCCCACCTTCGGCACCCCGCGGGCCGAACACGGCAGTGCCCGTTCTCGCCGACGAAGTGGTCAGAACGGGCACTGATCAGGTACAGGGGTCAGGAGGCCTGGGCCATGATGTAGTCGCGGGAGGCGGCGATCTCGCCGCGCAGCGCCTCGACGTTGATGTCGAGCAGCTGGCCGTTCCACTTGCGGACCTGTCCGGCGACGAACACCGAGTCGATGTTGCGCGTGTCCGAGCCGAGGACCACGGTGCCCACCGCGTTGTTCAGCGGCATGTTGTTGATGTCCTCGGCACGGATGACCAGCAGATCGGCCTGCTTGCCCACAGTGATCGAGCCCGTCACGTCAGCCAGCCCATTGGTGCGGGCACCCTGGAGGGTGGCGAAGTCCAGCACGTCCTGCACGCCGATCCGCGACGGCTCCTGGCCGGTGCCGTAGACGGCGTTGACCGCCCGCATGCGCTGGATGGCGTGCAGGGCCCGCATCTGCGTGAACATGTCGCTGGCCAGAGCCACCTCCACGTCGATACTCAGGCCGGGGCGTACGCCGACCGCGAGGGCCTCGTCCACGGCCGGTACGGCACTCTCCAAGCCGATCTGCGCATCGGACGTGGGTGCCAGAGCGATCGTCGTGCCGGTAGCGCCGATCGCCTTCCACGCCTCACCGGTCAGACCGGTGGAGTGGATGAGCGTGACGTCGGGCCCCAGCAGTCCTGCCTGCTCCCAGGCCAGGATGGCCTGCGAGGAAGCCGTGCCGAAGACAGCGTCCACGCTCACCCCGACCCCCAGCTCCCGCGCACTGCGGGCGAGGTCGGGTCCGTACGCCAGGGCCGGCCCGGCGATCTCGTCGGTGGCCAGGCTGGCCAGCCGGAAGGTCAGCAGCTTGCTGCGGTACTGCTCCTGCAGACGAGCCACATCGGCCGGCCACTGCTTGTCCCAGTCCCCGAAGTGCGGGGCCATGGCGGCGTGGACCCCGCGGATGCCGGTGTCCAGCAGACCCTGCACCGCCGCGTCGGAGTGCTCGGCGGTACGGGAGTTGTGGGAGAAGTCCAGCATTGTAGTGATGCCGCTGTCCAGCGCCGTCAACGCCGCCAGCTTGGTGCCGATGTACATGTCGGCGGGCCGGTACACCGGCGCGATGCCCAGCAGCGTGCTGGTGACGTATCCGGCCAAGTCGTCGACGTCGGGCATGATCCGCCGCAACTGCGCCTCCCAGGCGTGCCGGTGGGTGTCGACGAAACCTGGGGTGATGATGCAGCCGGCCGCGTCGATGACGACCGCGTCGGCGATGGATCCCTGTGCTCTCAGATCCGGCCCGACGGCGGCGATCACGTCGCCCTCGATGAGCACGTCACCCTTGTCCAGGACACCGACGGCGGGGTCCATGGAAACCACCGTGGCACCGGTCAGCAGGACCCGGCGACCGGGGACATCGGCGTTCTTACGCAGCTGCGCGAGCAGCGACTGACGAGTGGTGTCGTTGAGGTACATGAGCGCGTCCAATTCTCATGAGGCGGGGGTGGCCGCCATCCGCGGGCCGGTGAGGATTCCAGATTCCATCGCTGCCGACTTGCCAACCAGGCCGCCGATTTCCTGGGTGTGCCGCACCCAGGAATCGCTCAAGCACCGCGTTGATCACCCGTGTACTGCGGTGGCTGTGCGGGGCACCGCTGAACGCGGACAGGTGAACTTCGCCAAGGCGCGGGCCAGCCGCATCCTGGCAGCCTGCTGTCGAAGTTGCCGACCCCCACGAGGCGGCTTTCCACGGGTCTACACGCGGCGGCAGCCCGACTTGGCAGAGCTCGCGCCGCCGGCAGAAAGACACCACTCTCGGCAGCACCCGGCGACGGCCGACCCACGTCTGCCGACGCCCTACTCCGCAGGAAGCGGGTGTGCACCGCGACTCACCAGCTCCGGCAGCGGCCAGTTGCGCAACGCCGCATCGTAGGGCTGCGCCGCGGCCACCAGCAGCGCCTGCCTCGCTGATGCGGTGAGCCCGTCCATCTGCCGGGCGCGATCGGGCGGTGCCGGCAGCGGCGAGGAGTCAGCAGCAGGCCAGGCGCAAGCCATCTCCGTCGGGGACAGGGCGGCCAGCACCGACAGCAGCGCTTGTGGCGCGCCGCTGGGGCCAGCAGCCCCTGCACGGAAAAGGGCAACCTCCAGCGAGGACGGCGGCGCAGAGGCGGACCGCAGCCCAGAAGGGCTCCACGCACAGCCACGACGTGCCATCCATGGCCCTCGTGCAGCCACAACCTCATGGTGAAGACGATGGCGTATCAAGGCGGCACGATCCATTATCGTCAACGCCCTCGCTTCCGGCCTCACCCACACCGCCATGACCCAGCCCTGGCTCGACGACCCCGTCAAGCGGGACATCGTCATGGCCGGCCCCCGGATGGGACGCGCAGCCGACCCGGAAGAGATCGTGGGCATGGTGCTGCACCTCGCCTCCCCGGCCGCTTCCTTCACCACCGGAGGCGTCTTCGTCGTCGACGGCGGCCAGACCACCCACTGAGGCAAGCACCCGGGCCAGGTGGCGTGCCGAGTTCGGCACGCCACCTGGCCACCCCAACGGCACCCCAGACGGCGCACGCGAGCGGAATCCGCCAGAAAATCGCTCCGGCACCGGGCACACCCACACCTATAGACCTCATGCGGAGTTGGACATGACAACACCCGGCCGGAGCAGGCAACACAGCCTCAACCGTCCGGCGAGGTCGCCGCTCATCGCCCGCGAGTCGATCCCGGATACGCAGGCGTGTGGACCACCGCTGGACACACGTCGGGGCGGCTCAGATGGCCTGGGCGGTGGGGAGGATGGTGATCTCGGTGAGGTTGACGTGGCGGGGGAGGGCGGCCATGAAGGCGATGGTCTCGGCGATGTCGGCGCCCTGGAGGACGTCGATGTCGTGGATGAGGTCGGCCATGAGCTTGGAGGCGTCGGGGTCGGTGACGTGGTCGGGGAGTTCGGTGTCGACCATGCCGGGCTCGATGGTGGCGACGCGGACCATCTTTCGGCCCAGTTCGACGCGGAGCAGTCGGGTGAGGTGGCTGATGTAGGCCTTGGTGCCTGAGTAGATCGAGAACTTTTCCAGGATGCGGGTTGCGGCGATGGAGGAGGTGTTGATCAGGTCCGCTGGCTTGCCTCGGGTGGCTGCCTCGGTGAGGTGGGGGAGGAAGGCGGCGATGACGTTCATCAGGCCGGTGATGTTGAGGTCGATCTGGCGCTGCCAGTCGTCGACCTTGAGTTCCTCGATGCCCGAGATGAGCTGGACGCCGGCGTTGTTGAACACCAGGTCGGCCGTGCCGAACCGGTCGGCGACCTGAGCCGCAGCCGCCTGGACGGCGTCGCGGTCGGTGACGTCGACGGCGATGGCGAGGGCGGTGCCGCCGCCGGCCTCGATGTTCTTCACGACGCCGTCCAGGCGCTCCTTGCGCCGGGCGAGGACCACCACGGTGGCGCCGAGCTCAGCCAGGCGTTCGGCGGTGACGGCGCCCATGCCGCTGGAGGCTCCGGAGACGACGGCGACACGACCGGCCAGGGGGGTTCCGGTAAGCAGAGCAGACATTACGAAGACCTCTTCGGTGCGAAAGCATCGTGGGATTCGAGAGGGTGGGGGCCCGGCCGGCCGGATCCGAGGGGGATGCCCGCCGACCGGCCGGGCTGCTGTGGTGGCCGCTGCCGTCTTCGAGAGGGAGGTAGCCGGCCTCAGACAGATCAGACGTCGTCGTGGGCGGTGGCGGCGGACTTCTGGCGCCAGGGCTCCAGGTCGTCGCGGATCTGCTGGATCTTGACCTCCAGGCGCTCGAGCGTGTCGCGGCCGAGGTAGAGGTGGGTGGGGAGCTTCTCGGTCGAGGTGACCTCGACGATCAGAGCGGCGCCCTTGACCGGGTCGCCGAGCTGGGCGTGGTTGGCCTGGTCGATCCAGTCCAGGGTCACGTGGGCGGGAGTGCCGTCGTAGTCCGGGATGCGGTTGGCGGCGACGGACAGGGAGCTGGAGTCGAGGAAGTCGGTGCGGAACACGCCGGGTTCGACCACCATCGACTGGATGCCGAAGGGTGCCATCTCGACCGACAGGGCCTCGCTGATGCCGGCGACGGCGAACTTGGAGGCCGAGTAGAGGCTGACGCCGGGTTCGCCTTCGAAGCCGGAGCGGGAACCGATGTGCACCAGCTTGCCCGAGCCCTGCTTGCGCATGACCGGCAGGACGGCGCGGGTGACGTTGATGAGGCCGAAGACGTTCAGGTCGAACAGGGAGCGGGCCTCGGCGTCAGTGATCTCCTCCAGCGCGCCCAGCAGCCCGCGGCCGGCGTTGTTCACCAGGACGTCGATTCCGCCGAACTTGGCGACAGCCGCCTCGACGGCCTGCGGGATGCCGTCGTTGTCCGTGACGTCTAGACCGACCGGGAAGACGTTGTCGGCCTTCTTCAGATCGTCCGGAATTCGCTCCGGGTTGCGCACGGCGACGACCACATTGTTTCCTGCCGCCAGAGCGGAGCGGGCGATTTCCGCGCCGATTCCGCGAGAGGCGCCGGTCACGAACCACGTAGCCATGAGAGAAAACCTTTCTCGTTGCTTCCCCGTCGCCGGGGATTTCTTGCTTACGGATTCGAGTGTGCCCCTGGGCCAAGGCCGTATGAAGGCCGCGCTCTTCCTGGGTGTTCCATTCCTAGGAAGAGTCGACCGCTTGTTCGGTGACGTGTCAACAATCCGGTAGGATGGGTGACGTGTCCGAACCGCGATGGCTCACTCCCGACGAGGCTGAGGTCTGGGCGAAGTACCGGCTGTTGCGCCGTGAGTTGCAACGGGCCCAGGACCAGCAGCTTCAGCAGGATTCGGGTCTTTCGGCGGCGGACTATGCGCTGCTCGCGCCACTGTCGGAGTCAAGCGGTGGAGTACTGCGCGCCCGGGACCTCGGCAACGAGGTCGGGTGGGAGCGCAGTCGCCTGTCCCACCAGATCAGGCGCATGGAGAAGCGCGGGCTGGTGGTGCGAGAGGCTTGCGCCGACGATGCGCGAGGCTCGATGGTGCGCCTGACCGAGCAAGGCAGGTCTGTCATAAAGGCGGCTGCGCCAGGGCACGCGGAAACGGTGAAGAGGCTTTTCTTCGACCCTCTCGCGCCCGCCGAATCCGAATCCCTGGGACAGATATTCGACAAAATTCTCGGCGCCATTCGATCGAGCGCCCGAGACGGATCCGGACAATAGACGGGCTCTGGAATGGGTATCTCCCGGCGGAGTGGAGCCCTTGGTTGCCACAGCGCGTCGAGGTCCCCAGCCTGTCCAGAAGGTGCCGCCGCCTGGCGGCGGCACCGCCGAGCCGCCTGCAGCGAGCGACGCAGGTCGTTTCGCTTCTCCGTGCGGACGGGCCCAACCGATTTCCTGGCCGGCTGCGCGGGGGCCCAGGGCGCCGCACAGCTGTGACGGAACCTGTAGATGCCCCTTCCCGCACCGGTGGACGGCGGGGGAGGGGGGCATCTTGCAGCTCTTGTCTGCCGCGACCGCGGCCGTCGATGCCACTGCGACCTGCTGGCAGCATGGCTCGACACGCACGCTGGCGGATCACAGGTCGCCTCCCCCGGGGCAGCCGGAGCACGTCAGTTGTCCGAAGCCGGTTCTTGCTGCTGCGGCACGGTCGACGCGGTGATGGATCCCAGCAGCGCCAAGGCGTCCGCCGAGGGGGACTGCGGCTCGGCCTGCAGAATGATTAGCTGCTGGCCGGGGGCGCTGCGGATGGTGAGGGCCTCGTGCCGCAGCTCAAGGTCTCCGACCGCGGAGTGGTGTATCTGCTTGACCTCGTACGGGGGCACCCGTGTGTATTCCCGCGCCCATAGAGTGCGGAACTCGCTGTTGCGTACGGAAAGTTCCCCGACGAGTTCGAGGATGCGGGGATCGTCAGGCGTGCTCGCGGCAGTCTGCTGCAGATCTGCGACGGCTCGGTGCTTGGCCCTTTCAGGGCTGCGGTAGAAGGCTCCGGCTGCCGGATCAAGAAACAGCATCCGCAGGACGTTGTCCTGTTGCGCGAAGTCGGAGTAGAGGGCGTCGGCAAGGGGATTGGTCGCCAGGATGTCCTGGGCGTGGCCGATGATGAATGCTGGCGTCCTGTTCCAACTTTCGATCAGCTGCCGTAGGTGCGGCTGAACGCGCTCGACACGGACGGGAGGCTTCGTCCGCCGGGTCGCGGGCTGCGCCAGCCGGTACAGCTGGAGGACGTCCTCGTCGTCCAACCGCAGCACCCGCGCCACGGCGTCCAGGACGCGCCGCGAGGGGGCGAGTTCGCGGCCCTGTTCGAGCCGCATGTAGTAGCTCGGACTGACGCCTGCGAGAGCGGCCACCTCGTCGCGCCGCAAGCCGGGCACCCGTCGTCGGCCGGTGCCGGGCAGGCCCGCGTCCGTGGGGCTGAGGCGTTCCCGGCGGGCGCGGAGGAACTGACCCAGCCCTTCGACTGTGTCAGGGTGCGTGTCCTTGTGCATGCCTTCGAGGCTAGGGCGAAAAGTCCTCAGAAGGATCAGCGGACGGTGGGTGCATTACACCCAGGACCGAAGGTCCCCCCACCGGATGGGCGGCAGCAGCATGCGGCCGACGTGTGGTTCCGCCGTATGCCGCAACGGCTCCTGCGGCCCCCAGACGGCCCTCACGCCGAGCAGTGGAAGCAGAGCGCGGGGAAAATCTCAAAAATCAAGACCGGTGATCGCCTTCCGTAAGGGACAGAGCACCAAATGCTATATTACATGGGAGACACCTATAAAAGGCCGGAAACCGTCTAGTCTTACTGGCATGAGCAATGGGACGCCGTTGGGTGATTTTCTCAGAGCCCGCCGAGAGGACCTGAAACCGCACGATGTCGGTCTTCCCGAGCACGGGCGCCGTCGAGTACGGGGGCTGCGCAGGGAAGAAGTCGCGCTGCTGGCCGGAGTCAGCTCCGACTACTACATCAGGCTCGAGCAGGGACGCGAGTGCAGTCCGTCGCCGCAGGTCGTCGAGGCCGTGGCGCACGCGCTGAAACTGAACGAGGAGGCCACTGACCACCTCAATCGACTCTGTCTGGCCGCCTCGCAGCGTCCGCGTAGCTGGGGTGTCCAAGGGGAAGTGAGCAAGCAGCTGCTGGAGTTGATGGACGGCTGGGAACACACCCCCGCCTTCGTCCTCGGCCCCGCCATGGACGTACTGGCGGGCAACAGCCTGGCCACCGCGCTGCACGATGGCTTCGGCGAGTTCGACAACCTCGCCTACATGGTGTTCGTCGATCCGGCCGGCCGGGAGTTCTACCAGGAATGGGAACGGGCCGCACACTCGTGCGTCGCCGAGCTCCGCGCCGCCTACGGCTACGACCCCGGCTCCGAGCGGATCGCCGAGGTGGTCAAGGAACTGTCCGTGCTCAGCGAGGAGTTCGCCGACATCTGGGGGATGCACGAGGTCAAGAGCAAGTCCCAGGAAGGCAAGCACCTGAAGCATCCTCAAGTGGGCGACCTCCACATCAAGTTCGCGGCATTCACCGTGAACGGCGCCCCGCATCAGCAACTGGTCGTCTACCAGGCCGAACCGGCCAGTCAGACCGCCGCGGCCTTCGAGGCGCTGCGCGCCATGGCCACCGCCCCCAAGCAGGCCCAGGCGGCCGAGGTCATCCCCGACCTCGCAGTCAACGAACTCAAGTCGTGACCTGGCGGCCGGTTTCGCCTTGCACCGCCGAGAGCGGCCGCCGGCAGATCAAAGCCTGGTCCTGCCGCACCCAGGAAAAGCGCGGCCTTCATCCCGGACAGCCCACCCGCCAAGACTTGTCGGGAGCAGGCGCCGCGGGCCGCCATCTGCGCCGGCCCGCGCATCCCACGCATTCCCGGAGCAGACATGATCACTGTGAATGACCCTCGACGTCGAAGAACTGCGCCTGTCACGCAAGGCCACGTTCGGACACATAGTCGAGGTCTAACGTCCACCACGAGAAAACCGACCTCCGCTCTGCACAATACGCAGTGATCACCGACGCGCAGCAGGCCGAGCATCTGCCAGCGTGATGACATCACTCCGTAGGGAGCGGCCGGTGCCGTCGGCACAGCCTGACCCCCTGGCGGTGACACGCGGTCAGGAAGTCGGGCGATCCCGGCTGCCTGCGCGGTGCTGGCCCGTGCCCCCGGCGGTGCCAGCACCCACCGCCGCGCACGCCGCACATGAGGCGACCGACCTGCTCGCCCACTGGCGGCGCCGGGCGATCGTGGCTACCGACCGTAGGACCGTCGACAACCTGCTCGCCACCGCACAGGCCGCCGCACGCGAACACGGCGCCGTCGCCGGCCTCGACATCACGGCAGCGGCCGAGGAAGTCCTGGCCGCGGTCGCCGAGCGCCGCACCACGTTCCGCCGCCGCCACGTGCCGGCCGAGGCGCGCCGCTACCTGATGCGGACCCTGGCGGGGGCCACCGCCGAGCCGCAGTGGCCGAGCAGATCACCGATTTAGTCCTCGCCCACGGCGACTGCCTGGACATCACCCGGCCCGAGATCACCCCCCACACCCCGACCCGGTGCGCGCGGACGGCACCAGCCTCTACCGGCCCAACGGCTCAGCCACCTACACCACGCACTCCCTGCTCGCCGCCGAGAACCGGCTCCTGGCCGCCGCCCGCACCAGCGTCATCCCACCCGTCGGCCGGGGCACCTTCGCCCGCGTCGCCGCCCTCAACCGCGCCCCGATGGACGCCGGCCAGCGCGCGCCCGCCTCCTCCTTCGTCCTGTCCGAGCAACTCCTGCCGGCAGGACTGGGACCCTGCGGGCGCCGGAAAGACCACGGCGATGAAGTTGGTGGCCCGCGCCGTCGACGCCGCCGGCGGACGGCTGATCCCGCTCGCACCGTCCTCCCGGGCGGCGAAAGTCCTCGGCAGCGACCTCCAGCGGCGCGCCCATACCCTGTACTGCCGGCTGCACCAGCGCGCCCGCGCCACCGACGGAAAGACGGTCGGCAAGGATTTCCAGCTACGCCCGGCGACGTCGTCCTCATCGACGAGGCGGGTATGGCCGGCACCCTCCTGCTCGATCGGGTCCTCGCCGACGCGTCCGCCGCCGGGGCGGTGGTGCGCCTGCTCGGCGACCCGCACCGGCTCGCCGAGGGCTGCCGGCACGCCCCGCCCCGGCCCCGTTGGGCGTTGGGAATGCGGATCCGGCGTGCCGAAGCTGTGTGGGCGGCACTTCGCGCGCATGACGATGGTGGCAGACAGCGGTCCTGTGACATCGGTGCGGGGCCAGCTGCGGCACGGACGGCCGCGGCGGGCGCGCCCTGCGGTTGGTCCTCCTCTTCCCTCTGTGCTGTCCCCTTCCTCCTGCGCTCTCCCCGGTACCGGCGTCGGCCTTCCTGGCCTCGGGTCGACGTGGCGAGTCCGCCACATTCCCTCATGCTCTGCCCGCCCCCGCCTCGCGCGGTCAGCCGGAGTGAGGCGGGGGCGGTGGTGTCAGCATGGTGCGGTGGCTGACGTCGCCGACGGCGCAGAACGAGCAGTCGGCGACGGCGGTAACGTGGCAGGAGGCGTCCGCGCTCAGAAGCCGCCGTTGATCAGAACGCAGCGTCGCCGTCCTTCCGGCCCGTTGCGCTGGCACCGATCCCGCATGGACGACCCGCTCGCGGGGAGAACGTGACGGCTCAGCACTGCCCACGCTTCATCAGCCAGCCGATGGTGCCCCCACCAACTAGAATGGATACGTGCGCGCCGTGTGCTGGACCGATATCCAGTGCTGTCGGGTGAGTTCATCCAGCAGAGCGTGAGTTCCGTAGCGGCCGAGCCCGGAATTCTTCTCACCGCCGAAGGGTGCGTTGGGCATGTCGACCACAGGTGAGTCGTTGATATGAGTCATGCCTGCCTCGACGCGGTGAGCGAAGGCCAGGGCACGCTCGCCGTCTCCGCTGAAGACGGCGCTCGACAGGCCGTACTCCGTGTCATTGGCGAGACGCAGAGCATCGTCTTCGTCGGTCGCCCGGAGGATGGGCGCCACGGGACCGAAGATCTCGTTGGACGCCACAGCCATGTCGTTGGTCACGTCGGTCAGGATGTGGGGCGGAAGCACGAGTCCCTCCGGACTGCCGCCGAGAAGCGTTGTGGCTCCCTGTGCCCGGCTGCGCGTGAGCAGGTCGAGGACGCCATCCAGTTGACGCCTGCTGATGAGGGGCCCCACCACTGTGTCCGCCTCGTTCGGGTCACCGAATTTGAGATCTCGTACTCGGTCGACGTAGAGCTCGACGAACCGGTTGTAGACGGCGTCCTGGACGATGATGCGGTTGGCGCTGATACAGATCTCGCCCTGGTGGAAGAACCTGCCGAAGACTGCCGCCTTGGTGGCGAGTTCCAGGTCGGCGTCGTCGAGGACGACCAGTGGGTTGTTGCCTCCGAGTTCGAGCGCGACACGCTTCAGTCGCGGTCCGAGGGCCACTTGGGACGCGATGCGCCGTCCCACCGGAGTCGAGCCGGTGAACGAGAGTACAGGCGACAGAGGGTTCAGCACGAAGGCGTCCCCGATCGCGGAGGCGGGGCCGCTCACCACATTCAGGACGCCCTGCGGCAGGCCTGCCTCGTCGAAGATCCGGCCGAAAAGGAAACCGCCGGTGACTGGTGTCTCCAGCGAGGGTTTGATGACGACGGAGTTGCCGAGGGCGAGGGCCGGCACGACGGTACGACTGGTCAGGTGTGCGGGCCAGTTCCAGGGACTGATGACGGAGACGACGCCTACTGGTTTGCGGTAGTTCCGGTTCTCCTTGCCAGGGACGTCTGAGGGGAGGATGCGGCCCTCCGCCAGGTGCGGAAGTGTGGATGCGTGGAGGGTGATCGCCCGGACGGCATTCCACTCTGCCGTTGCTTTCATCCGAGTACTGCCGGACTCCTGGATCAGCCAGGTGATGATCTCTTCCCTGCGTCGCTCGATGATGTCAACGGCCCGGCGCAGGACGTCAGCCCGCTCGCCGGGGGGCGCTGCCCCCCACTCCAGCTGAGCGGCACGTGATGTGGTGAACGCCTCCGCGACATCCTCGCTATCGGCATCCGCTATGTCGAGCAGAGCCTTGCCTGTGTAGGGGTCGGTCACCGTCGTGGTAGTCGAGGCACGCCCGGTGCGCCATGAGCCGATCAACTGGTCACCGAAGGAATAGGGCGATGACGGGGACGATGCTTCAATCATGTCCTGTGTAGTCCTGACTGTCGGCGCGCCGCTGCGGCGCGCGGTTAGGAGGCGGAGGATTGTCCTGGACCGGATCCTCTTCGCCCTGCGTCACTTGCCGACGGCGCCGGCGTGACTACTGCCGTAGCGCTCCCCTGAGACGGCGTCGCGGGGGACCGCAGCCTCGATGGCGGCGAGGTCAGAGGGGGAGAGACGCAGGGAACCGGCTGCGGCGTTCTGTTCCAGGTAGGTGACGCGCTTGGTGCCAGGGATCGGAATGATGTCGGGTCCCTGGTGAAGGAGCCAGGCCAGCGCCAGTTGCCCAGGCGTCACGCCCGCTTGGTCGGAGAGCCGGGTCAGTGCGTCGACCATGGCCTTGTTGCGCTTGATATTCGCGTCGGTGAAACGGGGCATCTTGCTGCGGATGTCGTGCGGACCGATTTCCGCCGCCGAATTGATGCCTCCTGTCAGAAAGCCGCGGCCGAGCGGGGAGAACGGTACGACCGCAATGCCGAGTTCTCGGCACGTAGGGAGTACCTCATCCTCGATGTCCCTCGTCCACAGTGACCACTCGCTCTGGAGCGCCGTCACGGGATGGACGGCATGGGCGCGTCGGATGGTCGAGGCGGAGGCCTCCGAGATGCCCAGGAATCGGACCTTGCCCTGCGTGACGAGCTCCGCCATGGCACCCCAGGTTTCCTCAACGGGCACGTCGGGGTCGACACGATGCTGGTAGTAGAGGTCGATGTGGTCGACGCCCAGCCGACGCAGGGAGTTCTCGCAACTCTCCCTCACGTAGGAGATGTCCCCCCGGGCACTCATGGCGCCGTCACGCCAGACGATCCCGAACTTGGTCGCCAGGCAGGCCTCGTCTCTGCGTCCCCGCAGCGTCTGCCCGATGAGTTGTTCGTTGGCTCCCTGCCCATAGATGTCGGCCGTGTCGAACAAGGTGACGCCTATGTCGAGGGCGCGCAGCAGAGTGGCACGCGACGTGTCGTCGTTCCGTTCCCCATAGGCATGGCTCATGCCCATGCAGCCGAGCCCCACAGCGCCGACCCGGGCGGTGCCCAGCGGCCTGGTGGGGAGCTTGTCGCTCATCAGATTGGCCTCCGACTATCTATCTGTATCCGGTGTGTTACGTAATTGCTGTGGGGTGCTTCGTCGTGTATGTCCACTCGGTCCGGCTCGGAGGCGCAGTGTCCCGGCAGGCCGCGAGGTCGGCCGGGGATCAGTGGTGCGCATGGCCGTGCTTGGCTTCCACCTCATCCACGTGATCGAGGAGCAGCGCTGCGAGAGGCTCCGGTTGTTCCAGTGGGAGCAAGTGGGCAGCGTTGTCCACAATGTGGTGCGTGGCAGCCGGCAGGGCGGCTGCGAGATCGGCGGCCATGGACGGAGTCGATCCCAGATCGTCGCTGCCGGTGATCACCCGGGTCGGTGCGGCGATTCCCGGAAGGCGGGGCCATACCTCGAGATCTGCTTTCGTGAATAGCCGGAAGCATGCGAGGAGAGATTCACGTTCATGCCCGCGGATGGTGACTGTGAGCTCGTGCGCGAGATCCCGGTCCCGCTTGAGCCAGTGCGGCGGGAACCAGCGGGCGAGCATGTCATTGACCCCTGCGTCGAAGTCGCTTTCCATCAGGGCGAGACGCTCGCGGACGATGGCTCTCTCCTTCTGCGTACGGCGTCCAACGGTGCTCACGAGGGTCAGCGATCGCACCAGGTCGGGGTAAGTGTGCGCGACAAGGGCGGCCACGAGGCCGCCCAAGGAGAAGCCCACGAGATGGGTGCGAGTGCGCAGGCACGAGGCGGTGAAGTCCGCCATGTCCCGCAGGGTCAGGTCAGAGGGTGCCAGCGGCCCTGGAGCGTGGCCCAGCAGGGGTTGGAAGCTCACATCGAGCCGTCCGGGAAGGAGCCGTGCGACGCGATGCCACATGGTGGCGTCGAGGCCGAGACCGTGGATGAAGGCCAAGCGCGGACGCTGATGTGCGCTGCCCTGCATCGGGCTCTCCTCGGGGCGAGTCGGAGGTAAGTGCGGATGAGGGCTCTTGCCCCCCTGCTCGACGGTCATTGCTTCGCGGCGCGTGGCGCCGCGGTGCCGTCCCGTGTGCAGGATGGTGCGCGCCGGGGCTGGCGCGATGAATCGTTCAGTCCACTGTGGGAGACCCGGCGCCACAAACGGGGTCTTGGCGTAGGGGCGGGAGACACAACGCGCGTTGACGGCCGATCTCGATTGGTGTGTCGAACCGGGCCTGAGCGTACAGATCCGGCCCCTGTGCAGACAGCTGCCGCCTGTGCGGCGTCGTGCACACATCAGGAGTGGGCGGTGGACAGTGCGAGCTCACGCCATTGCGCCAGTTCACTCGCTACGACTTCCAGCTTCGCCTCGACTCGTGCGACGCAGTCAGCGCCGAGCTGGATGCGCGTGGGTGGCTCGGAGCTGTCGGCCACCGTGATGATCGCAGCAGCCGCCTTGACCGGGTCACCGGGCTGGGCGTGGTTGTTCTGTTCGGCCCAGGTCCTGGTGCCACCCGCCGTAGTGGCGTAGTCGTCGATCGTACGCCCGGTCCGGTGCAGTGAGCTGCTGTCGAGGAAGTCGGTGCGGAAGACGCCCGGCTCCACGACGGTGACCGCGATGCCCAGTGGGGCGAGTTCCGCCCGCATCGCCTCGCTCAGGCCCTCGACCGCGAACTTCGTGCCTCCGTAGACACCCCAGCCTGCGCCCGCGGTGAAGCCGCCCACGGAGCTGATGTTCAGGACTCGACCGGAACGGCGCCGACGCATGACCGGAAGGATGGCCCGTGTGACGGACAGCAGACCGAAGACGTTGGTGTCGAACACGGCCCGGACCTCATCGTCGGAGGCCTCCTCGACTGCCCCGAGGAGACCCCGGCCGGCGTTGTTGACCAGGATGTCGACCCGGCCGAACCGGTCGATGGCGGCATCGGCCGCCTGTAGTGCCTGCTGCTCGTCGGTGACCTCGAGAGGGAGAGCCAGCAGGCGGTCACCGCCGCCTGGGAGTGCCTTCTCCACGGCCCGGGGGTCGCGAGCGGTGGCTACGACGGAGTCTCCCCGCTCAAGGGCCTGTCGTGCGATCTCCAGTCCAAAGCCACGGGACGCTCCCGTGATGAACCACACCTTCATTGACGGCCTCCAGGTGAACACCAGCACTGTGTGGTGATGACTGCTTTCGAATGGGTGGGCGCCCGGTCTTGCGGGCGGCTCGACCCGGGATTACATTACGTGTCTAGCACGAAATATAAATCGGGGCAAGCCACAACGGTGCCTATGGGCCCAGAGGGAGGTCTCCGTGTTGCCGACACCCGCGCCGGACGAGGACGAGCCTGTACAGCTCGCGGTGAAGGGAGACGTTGCGCAGATCCGCTTGAACCGCCCGGGACGTCTCAACGCCGTCGACGATGCAATGATCGAAACCTTTGCGTCCCACTTGGACACCCTGCGCCTGCGCGACGATGTCCGCGTCGTCGTTCTCACCGGTGCCGGCCGGGCATTCTGCGCGGGGGGTGACCTGAAGCGCCCGCCACGTACTGGGCCCGCCGATGAGCAGGCCGCGCTGCTGCGGCGCCAGGCCGCCACGGTAGAAGTGCTCGCCGCGCTGCCGCAGGTTACGGTCGCCGCGGTGAACGGCGCCTGCGCCGGCCTGGCCGTCGGATGGGCCGCAGCCTGCTCCCTGCGTGTCCTCAGCGACTCCGCAGTGGTCAACACTGCCTATCTCGCCGCCGGATTGTCCGGAGACTTCGGCGTCGCATGGTGGCTCACCAGGCTGCTCGGGCCCAGTGTCGCGGCCGACTGGATGCTGCGACCGCGGAAGATCAGCGCCCGTGAGGCGCAGGAGCGCGGGTTCGCCACCATCAGATGCCCCGAGAGCGAAGTCGGCGCGACTGTGGAAGCTCTGGTCCGCGAACTCTGCGCATGGCGCCCCACAGCGCTGGCCGGGGCACTGGCCAACCTCCGGCAGGCCTACGACCTGCCGCTGCCCCGATACCTGGATGAGGAGAGCGCCCGGCACGTCGCCGCACGCCAGGGGCCGCAACCAGGGCTGCCTGCGACGCCTTTGGGTACGACGGCCCCCGCACCGGCGCGCCTTGCGGCCCCAGAGGAAAGGACAGCGCGATGAAGCTGCCGTACCCGGCCATCCGCCAGTACATTGCGGGTGAATGGCAAGAGGGACGGGGGGAGGGCTGCACAGCCGTCCTCAACCCTGCCGACGAATCGAGCCTCGCCCAGCTGCGCCATGTGAGCACCGCTCAGCTCGACACCGCGCTGGGCGCCGTGCGTGACACGGCCCGGCTCTGGCGTCGCACGCCTCCAGCGGAGCGCAGTGCCGTCCTGCGCAGGGCCGCCGCGCTGCTGCGGGAACGGCATGAGCATGTCTCCCGGATCCTCGTGCTGGAAGAGGGCAAGCCACTGCATGAGGCGCGCGCTGAGATCCTGGTCTCCGCCGACATCCTGGACTGGTACGCGGAGGAGGGGCGCCGGGCCTACGGCCGCGTCATTCCAGGCGAGTACGGGAGCAGGCTCAGTGTCATTCCCGAACCCATTGGTCCTGTGGCGGCCTTCACCCCGTGGAACTTTCCCGCGACCTCGTCGGTCCGCAAGCTCGGCGGGGCTCTCGCGGCGGGCTGCCCCATCATCCTCAAGCCGTCGGAGGAGACACCGGGAACTGCCGTAGAGCTCTTCCGCGCGTTGCACGACGCCGGACTGCCTGCTGGGGTGGCCAACCTTGTCCTCGGCGATCCGGCCGCCATCGCCGCGCGTCTCCTGGCCGGCCCGGTGATCCGGAAACTGTCGCTCACGGGCTCCCTCGCGGTGGGACGCACGCTGGCACATCTGGCGGCGGACGCCGACATCGTCACCACCATGGAGCTGGGTGGCAACGCCCCGGTGCTGGTCTTCCCCGACGTGGACGCGGGAGCGGTCGCAGAAGCGTGCGCCAAGGCGAAGTTCCGCAACGCCGGGCAGGTGTGCAACGTCCCGAGCCGCTTCTTCGTCCACGAGTCGCAGGCCGATGCCTTCGCCGAGGCGTTCGCCGCGATCGCAGCTGAACTCCGGGTCGGGCACGGGCTGTCGGCGGACGTGGAGATGGGGCCGCTGGCCAACGCACGCCGCAGAGACGCGGTGCAAGAGATGGTCGACGAGGCAGTGGCGCAGGGTGCGCGGGTCCTGGCGGGTGGAACGCGTCCGGCTGGTGCCGGATTCTTTTACGCCCCGACCGTTCTCGCCGACGTCGAGGAGAAACACCGGGTCTTCTCCGAGGAGGTCTTCGGGCCAGTCGCTCCCATCACTACCTTCCAGGACGCGGACGAGGCCGTCGCCCGGGCCAATGACACTGGATACGGGCTCGGTTCCTTCGTTTTCACCAGTTCCCTCGACATCGCCACCCGGGTCTCGGAAGACCTCCAGGCCGGAATGGTCGGTGTCAACACCACCGTGCTGTCGCGGGCGGAGACGCCGTTCGGCGGTGTGAAGGCATCCGGGCACGGTCAGGAGAGCGGATCTGAGGGACTTGATGCGTACCTCGTCCGCAAGGCCGTGCTTCAGCATCGGCCGCTGGCTTCCAACACTACGAAAGGCACCGTATGAACGACCACGCACCCACACCTGCCGATTTCCCCGTCGCCCTGATCACGGGCGGCGCGAGTGGAGTGGGACGGGCCGTGGCACGCGAACTGCACCAGCGGGCCTATCGGGTGGTGTTGCTCGATGTGCAGGGAGATGCCGCCGCTGAGGCTGCTGGTGAGCTGTCCTCCGATCACACCACGGCCCTGGCGCGCAAGACGGATGTCACCGTGGAGCGTGAAGTCGTCGACACCGTCCGCGAGGCAGCAGAGGCATGGGGCCGACTGGATGTGGTGGTGAACTGTGCCGGCGCGGCCACGCACAGCATCCCCTTCACCGATACGACCGCCGAGCTCTGGCAGCGAACCCTGGCTGTCAACCTCATGGGTCCCGTACACATCAACCGCGCGGCCGTCCCGTACCTGCGCCGTAGCCGGGGCTCCATCGTCAACATCAGTTCCGTGGCGGGTGTGCGTCCCCGCGCCCGACTGTCCGCATACTGCGCGGCGAAGGCGGCTCTGGTCTCGCTGACCCAGACTCTCGCACTGGAGCTCGCGCCCGACCGGGTCCGGGTCAACTGCGTGGCCCCCGGCGCCCTCGAAACCCCCATGTTCAACGGCTTCAGTCTGCCCGGGGAGTCCCCCGACGACGTCCGCCGCCGGTACGTGGAAGGCATCCCCCTCGGACGGCTGGGCACCCCGGACGACATCGCGCACGCGGTTGCATTCCTCGCCGACGGCGATGCCTCATCCTTCGTGACCGGTCATGTCTTCGTCGTGGACGGAGGACGAGCCCTGTGAACCACGACGCCACTCCTGACGCCGGCGGGGCCCTGCGGGGCCTGACGGTGCTGGATCTCTCCCGCGTGCTGGCCGGGCCGTACTGCGCCCAGATGCTCGGTGACCACGGCGCCCGCGTCATCAAGGTCGAACCGCCGGAAGGCGACATGACCCGGGAATGGGGGCCCTCGGGCGCCGACCGGATCAGCGCCTACTACGCGGGCCTCAATCGCAACAAGGAGCACATCAGCATCGACCTCGGAAGTACCGAGGGCCAAGAGCTGCTCCTGGAACTCGCCGAGGGCGCGGACGTCCTCGTCGAGAACTTCAAGGCGGGGACGATGGATCGCTGGGGGATAGGCCCGGACACCCTGCTCCAACGCTTCCCCCGTCTCGTCTACTGCCGGATCACCGGCTTCGGCTACGACGGTCCCATGGGCGGCTTGCCTGGTTACGACGCGGTGCTCCAGGCATTCACCGGCATCATGCACATGAACGGCGAAGCCGGCCGGGGCCCCGTGAAGGTGCCGATACCAGTGGTCGACCTCACCACCGGCCTCCTGGCTCTGTCGGGCGTCCTGCTCGCGCTGCAGGAGCGGCAGCGGTCGGGCCGGGGACAACTCGTCGATCTCGCCCTACTTGACGGCGCCATGAGCCTTTTGCACCCCCAGGCCGCCAATTACTTCCTGTATGGGGAGGAGCCCCGGCGAATCGGCACCGCCCACCCCAACGTCGCCCCCTACGAGACTTTCGGGGGACCGGACAACCAGCTCTTCGTAGGCGGTGGCAACGACCGTCAATTCCGCGCCCTCTGTATCTGGCTCGGCGCCCCTGAGCTAGCCGACGAGCCGCAGTTCCGCAGCAACGCCCAGCGGGTGGCGAACCGCGCGGAGCTCAGCGCTCGCATCGCGGATCTCATGGCAGATATCGACTTGCAGGAGGTCGCGGGGACGATGCTCGCGCACGGCATCCCCGCCAGTCCGGTCCGGCCACTGCCCGAGGTGGTCGAGGACCCGCAGGTCTGGCACCGCCAGATGGTGCAGGACGTGGGCGACTACCGGCTCCTTGGTGTGCCGGTGAAATTGGCCCGCACGCCGGGAGCGGTGAAGACTCCGCCCCGCGCGCTGGGCGCTGACACCCGCCGGGTCCTCACCGATCTGGGCATCACATCGAAGCGGGTCGAAAAGCTGGTGCGCGACGGGGTCGTTCACGTCCCACAGGCGTCGCTCTCCGACCCCGCCGACGGCATGGGGGTGTGATGGCGCGCTCCGTCGAGCAATGTGGTGACCACACGCTCTTCCCAGTCGGCATCCAGGGCAAGCTGCTGTGTGTAAGCGCCGTAGAGGGCGCCGATGAGCATCGACGCCAGCAGCGGGGCATCCGTCTCCGGCGGCAGTTCACCGGCGTCCATCGCCCGGGTGATGATCGCGGCGATGCGTTCCCGGCGCGGCTGGACGACCCAGCGGCGCCAGGCCGCGATGAGTTCAGGGTGATGGGGCTCCTCAGCGAGCAGCGTACCCACCATGGCCATGGGAACCGTGCGTTCGTAGGTCTGCCGTACGTCGTGCAGTTCCGCCACCAGATCCCTGCGCAGGTCGCCCACCGGGTCGGGCCGGTTGCGGTGGCTGTTGGCGATGGCAGCGGCGACGACCTCCGCCTTGTCGGACCAGCGCCGGTAGACCGCGGGTTTGGACACACCGGCACGCTCGGCGATGGCCGCGATGGTCAGGCGGGGGAAACCCACTTCCGCGAGCAGCTCCAGCGCCGCCGACAGGATCTGATCGTCCGCGTCCAGCCGCGGACGGCCAGGGCGGCGACGGGACCCGCCGTCAGCTCGTGCAGAAATCATGCAGACAACCTACAAGGAGATGGCCGTGCCTGAGATCACGGATGTCGATGTCGAACGCGCGGGACCAGTCACTGTCCTTCAGCTGTCCAACCCCGGCAAAAAGAACGCCTTCGACCGGCACATGCTCGACAGGTTGACCACTGAGCTCGTCCGGGCCAGCCGGGACCCCGAGGTGCGTGTGATCGTCCTCACCGGAAGCGGGGACGCGTTCTGCGCGGGCGGGGACATCTCCGGGATGGGCGACAAGTCGGACGCGACCAGCCATCTGACGTACCTCACCGACCATATCCACACAGTTTCCCGTACCCTTATCAGCTGCCCAAAACCCACCATTGCCATGATCAATGGCCCGGCTGTCGGCGCCGGCTTGGACATCGCACTCGCCTGCGACCTCAGAGTCGCCGCCCGATCCGCCGTCCTGCGCGAGGCGTATGTCAGGGTCGGCCTGTCTGCCGGAGACGGCGGTGCCTGGCTGCTTCCCCGCATCATCGGCCGCGGGCGTGCTCTGGATCTGCTGCTGACCGCACGGGCGGTAAACGCCGAGGAGGCCGAAGACATCGGGCTGGTCACGCTCGCCGTGCCCGACGCCGAACTGCGCGAGCGGACCCTGGCGCTGGCCCGCAGGCTCCACGAGATGCCCCCCAACGCCCTGACCGCAATGAAACGGCTGGTCAACGACTGCGCGGAGACGTCCTTCTCCACCGGACTGAGCTTGTCCGCCCACTCCGTCGCGGTGCTTCAGAGCAGTGACGAGCATGCCGAGGCGATCCGCCGGACGCGCGAGCGGCGCAACGCCGGGAACGCCGGGAGGACGGTATGAAGACCCAAGCCGCCGTGCTGAGGGCGACCGGAGCGGGTCGGCCGTACAACGCCAGCCGTCCCCTCAATCTCGAAACGCTCACGCTCGCCCCGCCCCGGCACGGCGAACTGCTGGTCCGCATACGCACCGCCGGAGTCTGCCACTCCGACCTGTCGGTCATCACCGGCAGCCGGGTCCGACCCCTGCCGATGGCCCTGGGCCACGAGGCCGCCGGAGTGGTGGCCGAGATCGGTCCCGGCGTCTCGGACGTCGCGGTGGGCGACCATGTCGTCCTGGCATTCGTTCCCAGTTGTGGCACCTGCGGCTACTGCGAGGAGGGCCGCCCAGCGCTGTGCTCGGCAGGCGGAGCCGCCAACGCCGCCGGTGATCTGCTGCGCGGCGGCGGCCGGCTGTGCGACGCCTCCGGCGCCCGCATCAGGCACCACCTCGGGGTGTCGGGCTTCGCCGAGTACGCGGTCGTCGACCGCTCTTCGGCCGTCGTGATTGATGAGGACGTGCCCTTCGACGTGGCCGCCGTCCTTGGCTGCGCCATGCTCACGGGCTTCGGCGCAGTGCACAACACGGCTGGGGTGTCGGCCGGCGACAGCGTCACTGTGCTGGGCCTCGGCGGAGTGGGGCAGGCGGCCGTGCTCGGAGCAGTCTCGTGCGGGGCGTCGCCCGTTGTCGCCGTTGACCCGGTAGCCGGCAAGCGTGAGCTGGCCCTCGCGCTCGGGGCGACGCACGCCTGCGCTCCCGACGAGGCGGACGGCCTGCTTCGCTCGTTGACCGGGGGCGGCAGCCGCTGGGTGTTCGAAGCCGCCGGAGTTCCGGTCGTCATGGAGCAGGCGTTCGCGCTGACCCGGCGGGGCGGTACGGCCGTCTCCGTAGGATTGCCTCCGCCCGACAGCCGCATCAGCCTCCCCGCGCTGGCCTTCGCCGGTGATGCGAAGACCTATGCCGGCTCGTACATGGGTTCCTCGGTGGCGCAGCGTGACATCCCTTTGATGATCGGTATGTGGCGAGAGGGAAGACTGCCCGTGGAACGGCTGGTCAGTGGCGTTATGCCGCTTGACCGGATCAACACCGCCTTCGAGGAACTCGCTGCGGGCCGCGCCGTGCGGCAGCTGATTCACCCCGGCCCCGGTCCAGAGGTGACACGATGAGCCCTGCGGGACCGGATGGCACGCTCACTCCGGATGCCTTCCCCGTACACATGCCCTTGGCGACTCGGTGGCGCGATAACGACAGCTACGGACATGTCAACAACGCCGTCTACTACGAGTTCTTCGACACCGCGGTCAACACCTGGCTTCACAAACGAGTAGGTGCCGAAGCCCATGACGGCGACGCCATCGGCGTGGTCGCCGCAAGCGGATGCCGCTACCTGCGGCAGGCCGCCTATCCCGAAGCCTTGGTGATGGGGCTGGCCTGCGAGCGGCTGGGCCGCAGCAGCGTCACCTACCGGCTTGCTGTCTTCGGCACGAGGGATGCCGAGTCCGGGCCGTCGGGCGTCACCGCCCTCGCCGTCGGCCGGTTTGTCCACGTCTACGTCAGCCGTGACACCCGGCGGCCAGTGCCCATACCCGTCGCCGTGCGTGAGGCCGTGATCAAAGACCTGATCACCGAGGATCCGACCGACGCGGACGAGCCGTCCGTCGGCCATGAGTTTCCGACAGGAGAATGGGTGTGAACCAGGCAGTGATCGTCGACGCGGTGCGTACCGCGTCCGGACGGGGCAAGCCAGGGGGCGCTCTGTCCGGTATCCACCCAGCCACGCTGTTGGCCGGGGTCCTGGCAGAGCTGGTCCGCCGCAATGACCTCGACCCGGCACTGGTGGACGATGTCATCGCGGGCTGTGTCTCGCAGATCGGCGAGCAGTCGTACAACATCGCCCGCACGGCGATGTTGACTGCAGGTCTGCCCGAGTCGGTGCCCGCCACCACGGTTGATCGCCAGTGCGGCTCCAGCCAGCAGGCCGTGCACTTCGCCGCCCAGGGCATACTGGCCGGCGCGTACGACATCGTGATCGCCTGCGGTGTCGAGTCCATGAGCCGCGTGCCGATGGGCAGCAGCCGTCACGACGGCGACCCGTTCGCGCCGCTGGCCAGCCGCTACCCCGACGGCCTGGTCCAGCAGGGAATCAGCGCCGAACTCATCGCCGCCCGCCACAAGATCGACCGCGATGTGCTCGACGATTTCGCTGCGCGCTCACACCACAGAGCGGCACAGGCCGCCGGAGCCGGGTACTTCGACGCGGAGATCGTCCCGGTCGACGTCATGGACGCCCAAGGCGCGGCTGGGCGCCACCTGACGGACGAGACCATCCGTCCGGCCACCACTGCCGCGCAGCTCGCCAAGCTGCGACCGGCTTTTACCGACGAAGGCGTCGCACGGCGCTTCCCCGAGATCGACTGGCGGATTACCGCCGGGAACTCCTCGCCCCTGACGGACGGTGCGTCCGCCGTTCTCATCATGAGCGAAGAGCGCGCCACTGCCCTGGGGCTGCGACCCCGTGCCCGCTTTCACGCCTTCGCGGTCACCGGCAGCGACCCGCTGATCATGCTCACCGGTGTCATACCCGCGACCCGAAAGGTCCTTCAGCGCTCCAAACTGACGCTGGACGACATTGATTCCTACGAGGTCAACGAGGCTTTCGCATCGGTCCCGCTCGCCTGGCAGCGTGCGTTCGACGCCGATCCCGAACGCCTCAACCCCAACGGCGGGGCCATCGCGCTCGGACATCCGCTCGGCGGCTCAGGTACCCGGCTGCTGACCACCCTGATCGGTCATCTGGAAGCTACTGGCGGGCGGTACGGACTGCAGACCATGTGCGAGTTCGGCGGCCTCGCCAACGCCACCGTCATCGAACGACTTTGACCCGACGGCACTGAGGAACACATCACTATGAACATCGTCAACGGCGTGGCGCTGGTCACCGGAGGAGCTTCCGGCCTGGGGCTTGCGACCGCTCGCCGGCTGCTGTCCAGAGGCGGCCGGGTCGTGATCGTCGACCTTCCGACCTCACCGGGTGCCGCGACCGCCGCGTTGCTTGGTCCGGACGCGCGGTTCGCGCCCGCCGACGTCACGGATGAGACACAGATCGGCGCGGCATTGGACATGGCCGCCGAATTGGGGCCGTTGCGCATCGTGGTCAACTGCGCGGGAATCGACCGCCCGCTCAGGACCGTCGGCCGGGAAGGCCCCTTCCCACTCGCAGACTTCCGGAGGGTGATCGAGGTCAATCTGATCGGCACTTTCAACACCATCCGGCTCGCCGCCGAGCGTATGGTCGCGCAGGAACCGACCGACGAGGAACGCGGTGTCATTGTCAACACGGCATCCGTCGCGGCCTTCGAGGGGCAGATCGGGCAGAGCGCGTACTCCGCGTCGAAGGGCGGGGTGGTGGGGATGACCCTGCCCATCGCTCGCGACCTGGCAGGCCGGCTCGTACGGGTCGTGACCATCGCCCCCGGACTGTTCGAGACGCCGCTGCTCAACGCTCTGCCCGAGGAGGTCAGGACGTCCCTCGGTGAGCAGGTTCCGCACCCCCGGAGGCTGGGTCGGCCCGATGAGTACGCAGCTCTCGTCGCCCACATCATCGAGAACCCGATGATCAACGGAGAGACGATCCGCCTGGACGGTGCCATCCGCATGGCCCCGCGCTGAGCCGAGCCCACTATTCGGGAGGAAGAAAGACAGATGACAACGCAGAGCGCAACCGAGACCACCGAGCCCGCTGCCGTCTTGGAGACATTCGGAGGCATCGCCGTGGTCACACTCAATCGGCCCCGTGTGCTCAACGCGGTCAACACAGCGCTGTCCCATGCGGTCGGTACCGCACTTGAGGAGATCGCCCGGAATCCTGCAATCCGCGTCGGAGTGATCACGGGTGCAGGCCGTGCCTTTTGCGCCGGGGCCGACCTCAGGGAACTCGCTGCGGGACACTCCATCGACGCGCCGGGCCATCCCGAGTGGGGTTTCGCGGGAATAGCCCGCCACTTCATCGACAAGCCGCTCATCGCGGCGGTGAACGGGTTTGCGCTCGGCGGCGGCACCGAGATCGCGCTGGCCTGTGATCTGGTTGTGATCGACGAGACGGCCGCACTGGGACTGCCGGAAGTCAAGCGTGGACTGTTCGCCGCGGCCGGCGGCGTGCTTCGGCTACCGCACCAGCTGCCCGTGAAGATCGCCATGGAAGTCGCACTCACCGGTGAGCCCATTGCCGCCCGGCAGGCCGAGGCCTTCGGGCTGGTCAACCGTGTCGCGCCCGTGGGCCGTTCTCTGGAGGTGGCTATGGAGATGGCACGTGCGATCGACGCCAATGCCCCACTGGCTGTACGTGCTACCAAGCGCCTCATCCACCACAGTGCTGCCCTCACCTCGGTCTGGGAACCTGCGGCGTGGGAGCGCAACGACGCCGAGATGCGTGCGGTGTTCGAGAGCCGGGACGCGGCCGAGGGCACTCGGGCGTTCACTGAGAAACGCAGCCCTTCCTGGACCGGCCGATGACACCTGGCCGTGCTGCGGTGTCCTGGGCCTGACCGCCCGTGCATGTCCAATCGTGACCGACACTTTCGACGCAACTCTTGGCAGAGCATCCGGCCAAGATTATGTTACGAGCCAGGGACGGAACTGAATTCCGGGTCCCGGGCCGAGTCCAACCATTGCTGTGCAGCCCCCCACTCGCCTGGTCCCACGGAAGAGGCTGACCACCCACCTCCCGGGCCATCCCCCTTCTCACGTGAGCCCCGCTCGACCCCTTTGTTCCTCGCCCCATCCAAGAGCGGCTCTACGTCGAGATCAAGCGTCTTCAGTCACTTGAGGAGCCTCCATGGCAGCAGCGCAGCCACCCGGCATCACCACGCTCCACTCCAACACACCCGCAGAAGACCATAAGGTGATGCGGCGCGTGACGCTGGCAGGTGGAATCGGCACCGCCATCGAGTACTACGACTTCAGCGTTTACGGCTTCCTGGCCGTGACGCTGGCCGAGATCTTCTTCCCGGAGTCAAACCCGACGGCATCACTCCTTTACACCCTCGCCGTATTCGGAGCCGCATTCGTCCTGCGTCCACTCGGCGGTATCCTGCTGGGCCACGTCGCCGACCGCTACGGACGCCGCCCGGCCCTGGCCGCCTCCGTGCTGGGCATGGCCCTCGCCAGCGCCGCCATGGGAGCCCTGCCGGGCTTCACGGCCATCGGCCTCGCCGCTCCGATCCTGCTGCTGGCCCTTCGTTGCGTGCAGGGCCTCTCCACTGGCGGTGAACTCGGCAGCGCAGCCGCGTTCGTGGCCGAAGCCGCGCCCGACCGGACACGCGGTTTCCACACCAGCACGACGCAGGTAGGAACTCTTACCGGCACCCTGCTCGGCGCCCTGGTCGTCGCGGTGGTGCGAGTAAGCCTTACCCCAGAGCAGATGTCGTCCTGGGGCTGGCGCATCCCCTTCCTGCTCTCCCTGCCGCTGGGCGCTCTCGCGCTGGTGGTACGCAACCGGATCGAAGACTCCAAGCAGTTTGTGCGGCTGAGGGACAACGAGCAAACCGCCAGAATGCCCGCGCTGACAGCGCTCAGGTCCCACCCGCGTGCCGTGCTCACGGTGTGCGGCCTGTCTCTGGTGTCCTTCGCCGCCTACTACCTCGTCTTCAGCTACATGGCGACCTACTCGACCATTCAGGGCATCATGTCCCCGACCGCTTCCGTCTGGTGCACTGTGCTCACCCTGGCCCTCGCCGCCTCCGCCATCCCCTTCTGGGGCAAGGCCTGTGACCGCTGGGGACGTCGACCGATCCTGATCGGCGTCTCCCTCGCCATCCTGATCCTCGATTACCCCCTGTTTCTGCTGATGGGCCAGGGGTCGATCACCTTGGCTCTACTGGCACAGGTCCTGCTCGGCCAGGGCGAGGCCGCGTACATGGGTGTCATCCTCGCCACGTACACAGAGCTGTTTCCCGCCCGCGTCCGCTCCAGCGGCTTCAGCCTCGGCTACAACGTCGCCTCGATAATCGCCGGCGGGAGCGCTCCGTACATCGCGACCTGGCTGATCGACGAGACCTCCAGCTCGCTGGCTCCTGCCTGGATGCTCATCGCCGCTGCCGCGGTCTCCCTCGGCACGGCCCTCACCGTTCAGGAGACGGCAGGGAAGCCGCTGCCCACGATCTGACTGATCCGCCCCCATCCTCAACCGGCGCCCGCCTCCTCGCAGGGGGCGGGCCGGACCGGTCCACCGCACCGTGCCCGTCGTGCTGCCGGGCCCCTGACTGCAGTCGCGTGGCGTTTATCCCGCGGCCATGACACAGTCGGTCGATCCCGCTGGGACTGAAGCTGCGGTGAACGCCTTTTACGCGGCATTATCTCGGCTTGTAGGGCTTTCCCCCAGGTATGTATGAGTGGCGGGGTGACGCCGGCACCAGACTGGTGTTCACCGGTCTGCCCATGCCCAGCCTCGACATGGTCTGTGTGGGGACAGACCTGGATCTGGACGAGGTGGATGCATTCGCCCGGGAGTTGTCCACGACGGGCGTTGGCGTGGAGTATCCAGCTGCGCGGGGACGCTGATCCTGCGCTGCTCGAACTGGCCGCCCGCTGCGGCAGGACATCACGCAGCAGCCTTCCGCTGCTTGTGTGGGGCGCCAACCCGCTGGCCTCCCTCTCCGTAACCGTGCCAGACGGCGCCACGGTGCGGGAAGTTCCAGGGAGCGAGCACGAGATGTTCGCCGCCGCCTTGGCGAGGGGGTTCGACATGCCGAAGGAAGCAGCGGACGTGCTGTCCCGGCCGGCGCTGCTCGACGCTTCCGACGTTCTGTTCCGTCTCAGCACCGGCGCAACGGCTACTATCGCGCTCTCGTCACTGCGCGTTTGAGGCACGCGGTCGCCTCGGGAGCCGAATACGCCTTTACCCAGAACACCCCGATGTCACGGCCGCTGTTCGAGTCGCTCGGGTTCTCTCTCGCAGAGACGTGGACCTACCTCACGGCAAAGCCGTGAGGTAAGGACATCGCCGCGTCCTGATGACCGGTGCCGCGCTCGCCATGGCATGTTCGCAGGCGAGTTCCTGCGAGCTGCCGGCCCATCTGTCGACGGTATGTGCCGTCGACGGGGTCAGGTACCCGGTCTCGGCGATGCGCCCCGTACTCGGTGTGTGTCTGCCCCAGCAGGGCGGAGCAGACACACGCTGCGGATGGTGCCGAAGGGGACGGCGAACGGCCTGTGCGGTGATCAAGGCGATCGGGCCGCAGACGGTACTGGCCGACGTCCGTGGGGCGGGAGCGGTTCAGCGCCTCGTGGTTCGGGTCCCACCAGGTCGAACCGATCGTTGCATGCCCGGGCCGCCGTGCCTGACATCTTCCCTTCGCGAGCCGTTCGCCCGGCAGTTTCCCTCCCGCGTCCAGTCCCGCATGCCTCGCTCTGCTCGCTCCTCGGCAGTCATGGCCAGGCTCGGGCCGACGAGGGCGCCCCTTGCGCGCGGCCTCGATCTCACGTCTGCCCGACAGACTGCCCCAGCAGCCTCGCCCTGGCATCGGACCAGGGATGCGGGGAGGGCGCGCCTCGACAGCGGGCGGTAGGGCTCTTGACGACGTTTTGGGGTCGACTTAGGATCCGCCACGGAAATGCGTAGTTAACTTCGCAGTCTCGAAGCGCGCTGCCTCGTGGAGCTGGGCGGCCCTGACTCGGCGGGATCAAGATCATGCGCCAGTGCCCCACTCCGCCCGACGGCATCAGATGTGTCGACCTGAGCACCCGATCCGGTGCCTACGCGGGGCGTCTGCCATGCGGTGCGAGGCCTTGCTCGCTAGGTCCTGTCGTCAAAATCCCGTCTGCCGCGCGACGCCATGCACGCACTCTCGCCGCACCGGGCCCCGACCCAAGTACATCCAGTACGAGGGCCGGGGCCCGGCACGCCGAGAGCACGCACCTGACGCCGCGCGGCCCGCCCTCCGGGCGGACGACGGGAGTTTGACGACAGGACCTAGGTGTATTGACCCGCAGCGTTGTTCACACGGCTGATCGGTGGCTGGCCTGCATGCACGGGCGATGCACCTGTCCGCCGGCCTCGTCCTGTAGGGCGAAGCGCAGGCAACGTCAGCGGTGTGCGCATCCTTGCCCGCAGTCCCTGGGCTGTGACGCCGGACACGTCGGTGCAGCCGACATGGTCCCGTCGGCCGGAACGAAACACGGCTTAAAGGTCGTACGCCATGGAACCACTCACCGACCGGGGCGACACACCACACCGACCGCCGGTATGTGATGTCCCTGTAGACGTTGCCGGTTCGGTCCAGTCCAGCAGCCCTTACGCGTTCGGCTGTCCAACGCACTCGGCTTATGCCGGGGCCGGAACCCTCGCGCTGCTCGGCATCGCTCTGTCATGACCTCGAAAAGACACTTTTTCTGAGCCGGCTCAACAGCCCTTGACGGCTCACAAGGGGCAAATTAGCTTCCTTGCGAAGTGTGCTTCGCGTTCACGAAGTGCCTGAGCAGACGGCCGAACACACAGGCAACGATTCGGCCGTTACTCATCGAAGACGAGCTGTCGAGCGTCCGAGCGGTGAGTCAGCCGCTGCGATTCGCTCGCTGTTCTCACTGCGTTCACCTATCCCCTCGAACGCACTCTCCACGACCCCCGCGCACGTACAAGCGCCACTGCAGCAAGGAGGCTGCCCCATGAAACAGCGCCGGAGATGCCAGACCGATCCCCCCATGGAGGTGCGGAATGCTTGACGTCAGCCGCGCCAGACAGACTCGCGCCGCCGTCGCGAGCACCATCGGCACCACGATCGAGTGGTACGACTTCTTCATCTACGGCACCGCTGCCGCGCTCGTCTTCCCGGGCCTGTTCTTCCCCGATGCCTCGAACTTCCTCGGGGTGCTGGCCTCTTTCGGAACCATGTTCGTGGGCTTCATCGCCCGTCCTGTCGGTGGCATCCTGTTCGGGCACTACGGAGACCGGGTCGGACGCAAGTCGACCCTGGTGGTCACGCTGGTCCTGATGGGTGCCGCGACAGTCATGATCGGTCTGCTGCCTGGCTACCGAAGCATCGGGGTCGCTGCGCCGATTCTGCTGATCCTGTTGCGCATGCTGCAGGGCGTCGCCGTCGGCGGTGAATGGGCGGGCTCGGTCCTCATGTCCATGGAGGGAGCGAAGCCAGGTCGTCGAGGGCTGATGGCGTCGTGGCCGCAGATGGGTGTTCCGCTAGGCGTCCTGCTGTCGTTGGCAGCCGTGAAGGGCGCCGCCGGCGCCACGGGGAACGAATTCCTCACCTGGGGATGGCGCATCCCCTTCCTGGCCAGCGCCCTGCTCATTGCTGTCGGTCTGTATGTCCGACTGAAGGTTGAGGAGAGCCCCGAATTCGAGGAGGTGAAAAACCGGCAGAAGGTCGCGCGCATGCCGGTGTGGGAGGCCCTGCGCACTCATCCCCGCATGGTTCTCACCACTGCGATGGTGCGCATGGGACAGCAGGCGCCCTATTACCTGTTCACCACTTTCCTGCTCAGCTACGGCACCGAGCACCTGGGCATGGCACGGGACGATCTGCTGAACGCCACCATCGCCGCCTCTTCCCTCGGTCTGATCACGGTGCCGCTGTCGGGGTACCTCTCCGACGTGTTCGGGCGGCGCAGGGTCTATCTGGTCGGACTGGTCGGGATGGGACTGTTCGCACTGCCTTACTACGGGATGGTCAACACAGGCCAGGTCGGTCTGGTCATCGGGGCTACCGTGCTCGCCGTGTTCCTGCACGATCTGCAATACGGTGCCCAGGCCGCGCTCATCTCCGAAGGTTTCGGCACCCGGGTTCGGTACAGCGGCTCCAGTCTCGGATACCAGCTGGGTTCCGTGATCGCCGGCGGGCCTGCGCCTCTGATCGCCGCGTACCTGCTGCAGCACACGGGCGGAACCAAAGCGATCAGCTTCTACATCATCGGATGCGTACTGCTGTCGCTGATCGCCCTGGCTCTGATTCCGCGCACTGGTGAAGTACCGGCGTCGGCAGAAGACGGTCACGTCGCTGGTACCGCTGAAGCCCTGCGTTGACGCCTTGCCGGTGGCCGTAAACCGGCCACCGGCAAGGAGAGCGGTTGCCCCCGCTGCAACAGTGACGGCCCCGACGGTGGTCGGCCGTCTCATCACAGGAGGATTTCCATGAAACAGTTGACTGCGGTAATCGGCGAAGAACGCGCTGCCGGGCAAGGGGTGTTCGACGTCCTTGACCCATCGACGGGAGAGCTGATCGCCCAGGTTGCCCGATGCGGCACGGAAGAAGTGGACGATGCCGTCTCAGCGGCACGTGACACCTTCGAGTCCACATGGCGTCACACTACGGCGGAGCAGCGCTCGAACCTCATCCGGCGTCTGGCGGAGCTCGTCCGCGCGGAGCGGGAACCACTGGCCGACCTCGAGAGCCACGACACTGGAAAGCCCCTGAGCCAAGCGCGCGCGGACGCCGATGTGGCGGCGCGTTATCTGGACTTCTACGCCAGTGCCATCGAGACCTTCCACGGTGAGTCACTCCCGGACCTCGCCGGTGACATGGTCGCCAGCACCCGGCTCGAACCGCTGGGCGTGACGGGACACATCCTGCCGTGGAACTATCCCCTGCAGATGGTGGCGCGTTCGATCGCTCCCGCGCTGGCAGCCGGCAACTGCTCGGTGGTCAAGCCGGCCGAGGAAGCTCCGCTGAGCATTCTGCGTCTCGCCGAGCTCGCGCTCGAAGCGGGCCTGCCGCCGGGTGCACTCAACGTCGTACCGGGCTACGGAGCCGAAGCCGGAGCGGCCCTGGCGGGGCACGCAGGAGTCAACCACATCTCCTTCACCGGTTCGGTCGAGGTCGGAGTCATGGTCGCGAAGGCTGCTGCGGACAACGTCGTTCCCGTGCTCATGGAACTCGGCGGCAAGTCCCCGAACATCGTCTTCCCCGACGCCGACCTGGATCGCGCGCTGCCGGTCATCACCAAGGCACTTCTGCAGAACGCGGGCCAGACGTGTTCCGCGGGCGCACGGCTTCTCGTTCACCAGGACATCCACGAGGCCGTTGTGACCGAACTCGTGCAACGGCTCCGGGGCATCCGCATCGGAGCCGGGTTCACCGACCCCGACCTCGGGCCGCTCATCTCGGCCGCCCAGCTCGAACGGGTCAGCCGGATGGTGGAGGAAGCTGCCGAATACGCCAAGGTCGTACACGGCGGTGCGCGCTACGAGAGCCCGGAACATCCCGGTGGTTTCTACTTCTCCCCGACTGTCTTCGACGAGGTCGACCCCAGTAGCCGCATCGGTCAGGACGAGGTCTTTGGTCCTGTCCTCGCCGTGACCCCGTTCCGCGATGTCGCGCAGGCGGTGGAATTCACCAACGGCACCGAGTACGGACTGGTGGCCGGCGTGTGGACGCGGAGCATGGACGTCGCTCACCACATGGCCAGGGAGATCCGGGCCGGGCAGGTGTACCTCAACGCATATGGTGCCGGCGGCGGCGTGGAGCTTCCGTTCGGTGGCTACAAGAAGTCCGGTTATGGCCGCGAGAAGGGCGTGGAGGCACTTCGCTCCTACAGCCAGACCAAGAGCGTCGTACTGCAGATCGGCCAGGTCCGTCACCAGTAAGGGAGTTCGGACGCCGGCCGAACAGGCCCCGGGCATCCTTGGCTCGGTCTCATCCACCGCACGCTGCACCGGAGCGAGTGGACGCCGACGAGGCACTCGGCGCGTGCGTGGCCATTCGGACATCGACGCGCTGACCACCTGCCGGGCAACCGGCAGGTGGTCAGCGCGTGGCCGGTAGCACGCAGCGCGTCTGCCAGCTCGTCAGTCATAAGGTGCGGGTTGCTGCGTGCCTACTTGGCGAGTATCCCCAGTTCTTGCAGTTCCTGGCGCAACACGGGCGTCAGCGCTACCGCGTAGGACTCCGCCATGTGACTCTCGTCGCGGTAGACGAACGTGTCACCCACGACAACGGGGCATCTGCCGGACCGGGGACACAGCCAGGGCTTTGGGTCGATCACTGCCGCACCGGCACGGCGGGCGCCCTGCCTGTTGGCCTCGCGGCGGGCCGGGTCCTTGATCGCATGAGACTGGTCCCGCTCGCAGACCCCCAGACGCAGGGGATAACTGGATGCGCACTCGACGGCGTCGCCCTTCGGCCACGGGTTGTCGAGCAGTACGGCCACGTGGCCTGCGGTGGCGACCAGCCGCCGGTAGACGCGTTCGTATCCCGCTGCCCAGCTCCGCGGCGTGTCCGTCACTCCCTCCGCCGGCTCTCCCGCCTCGGAGGAGGAGACCACAACCAGTATCGGGTCGAGGCTCGCGATCCGTTCCAGCGAGTTCTTGCGCCAGATGTCACAACGCTCGTACGGCCGATGGTGGTTGACGATCGTGATATCGGCGGTCTTGCAGGACGCCTTCGTCAGGGACACCAGCTTCCACCCGTACTGCCGGCTCAGCCTTTCCGTCGCCGGGAACCACTGCGCGGCATGCGAATCCCCGAACAGGACGACGACCTTGTCGGAGGACCGGTCCCCGTAGACGCAGATGGGTGATCGGGTTGCGGTGTAGTCGACATGACAGTTGTCGCGGTACACGGCCGACCGCTGCCTCTTGATGTCGGGGAGCGACGGGGACAGGTTGCGGGGCAGACCTGGTGCCGATGTGCCGAGGAGTTCAGCCAGCCGGGCCTGCGGGTCCTGTGCCCTCGTGAGAACCTCGTCCAGCATGGGGGCGCGAACGGTCGTACTGATCGACGGCGGGAAGGACGCGGCGACCAGGGAAACGGACACTACGACTGACGACAGACCGAGACCGAGAATCACCGCATGCGTGGGCCTGCGACGCAGCGGGCCGAAACGGAGCGGGTTCTCCACAAGGTGCAGGGTCACCCAGGCCAACAGCAGGGCGGCCAGACACAGCGCCACGCTCAGCTGCGGATCGGCCGGCCGGCGCAGCGCCGCCGGGCCGATCATCAGTACCGGCCAGTGCCACAAATACCAGCCGTACGAAACGTCGCCGACCCACATGGCGGGGGAAAGCGAGAGCAGCCTCGAGACGGCGGAGGGCTTCGCACGACCTCCGTCCGCGATCACCAGGGCCGCCCCCAGCACAGGCAGTAACGCGTAAGGGCCGGGAAACGGCGTGTCGTCGTCGTACAGCACGGCCGAGGCGACGATCGCGGACAGTCCGAACCACGCGCCCGCGGCGAAGACGACACGGGGAACACGCCGGAGCGCCCTGTCGCTGAAGGCCAGCAGGCCCCCGGCACCCAGCTCCCATAGCCGCGTGTGCGGACCAAAATACGCCCACGAGGGCGAGGTCTCGGCCGCCCGGACGCCGAGACAGTACGAGAGCAGACACAGCAGACTCAGTGGAAGCGCCCTCAGCCATGGGCGCCGGGTCACCCTCCAGCTGACCAGCAGCAGGAGGGGCCACAGCAGGTAGAACTGCTCCTCAACGGACAACGACCAAAAGTGCTGGAACGGTGACGGCGCGGTTCCTTCACGCAGGTAGTCGGTACCCGAGGTCGCCAGGTCGACATTCATGAAGTAAAGGGCACTGGCCAGCGCGTCATGCATGAACTCCGCATAGCGGATCTTCGAGGCGAACAGCCGGCACCCGGCCATCGTGACCAGGCAGACCAGAGTCGCAAGCGGGAGGATGCGCACCGCGCGACGGGCGTAGAAGCGCCGTAATGACAGCGATCCAGACCGCTCGGTCTCGCGGAGCAAACCCTTGGTGATGAGGAATCCGGAGATGACGAAGAACACGTCGACCCCGACGTAGCCACCGGCGACGTGCGGAACTCCGGCGTGGGCGAGCACGACGAGCGTAACGGCCAGGCCGCGCAGCGCCTGGATGTCACGTCGGACGAAGGGCTTCGGCGAACGGGCGGGACGGGATGCACGCACATCGCGCTCGAGGGGCGAGGACTTCTTGGCCGGCTGGTCAGGCTTCCCGTTCCACAAGGAGGGGAAGGCCGTGGAATCGCGCGTCATGCCACTGAACTGTCCGACATTCATGGGCAGTTCCTGGTGATCCGCGACACAGGAGGTCGTGTTCGGTCGCAGACAAGGCATGTTGAGAAGACACGGAAAACGAGCAGCCCATGCTGTGCCGCTGGCAGCTGCGCTCGCGGCGCAACTGCTGGCCGGCAGCGCGGCGGACGCCTCGCAGACCGCGCACCCCTCAACCGGATCCATGACGACGGTCACGCTCGTCACCGGTGACAGGGTCACTCTGGATGGCACCGGCAAGGTGACCGGCCTGGTGGCGGACAAGGGCCGAGAGGGGATGGGCTTCCGCACCGAGCAGGGCAGAGGTCACCTGCACGTCGTCTGGCACCGGCGTCAAAGTCGCCGTACTGGACACCGGGGTCGACGCCACCCATCCGGGCCTGAAGTCCCGCGCCTCCGGGCCGCAGGCGGGTTCACTCGGTCGGACACGGAAGGCGTTGGCCGTGCGGAGGCCGGCTGGGTGGGTGCGTCCCCCGGCACCGGCAACGGGAAAACGTCACGCTGGGAGGCACCGAACTTCGTCACACCATGTTCCACACCACCCTGAACCGCACGCATCGTATCCACCGCCCAGAACGTCGACCAACTCCACAGAAAACTCTGGCGAGACGCCGCCTACACCAGAATCGTGCGGCGATGCTTGGTCATCCAGGTGGCTGCCCCTTCGTGCCCTCCTGTGCTGCCCTTACGGCCCGGTCACGGTCTCGGGTGGCAGCGAGTGCAGCAGGCTCGCTCGGCGACAGGCCCGGCAATTGCGCCCACCAGGCGCTGTCACCGCAGGTAAAAAGGTGTGAGGGGCGAACCGCAGGCGGCGATCGACTCGACCGGGTTCGCTCGTTCGGTATGTGCATGATGGGCTTGTCATACCCGGCACCGGCTCCGGCCCAAAGGCCAGCCCTGCGGTGCCACGATGAGGAGGTTTCCGCTCGTGTCACGCCAGGTACTCCACGTCGACCCGTCGCGGGCCGGCGCCCATCGCACACTCGGCGAGGCCCTGAGCCGGGCTCGCAGTGGCGCCGTGATCAGCGTGGCGCCGGGGCAGTACCCCGAGAATCTGGTGATCACCACCCGGGTGACCATCGCCTCTGAGCAGGCCCGCGGCACCGTCCACATCTGCCCTGCCGAGGGCAGCGCGGTGGTGCTGAAGGCCGACGCCATGATGATGACGGACCTCGTCCTGCGCGGGCGCGACGAGAACGTCCCGGTGGTCGCCGCGCTGCGCGGCCAACTGGCCATGGACGGATGCGAGGTCACCGGCGCCGCCTGGACGGCCGTGCTGGCCAGGGATGGCGGCGCACTGGCCATGCGGGACTGCAGGGTGAGCAATCCGCGCGGAGCCGGCATCGTCGACACCTCCGGGCAGGAGTCCTCCGTTGAGTCCTCCACCATTGAGCACTTGGGCACCAGCGGGATCGTCCTGACCGAGCAGAGCTGCATCACCGTACGCGGGTGCACCATCAGGGATGCCCGGGGAAACGGAGTGCTCGCGAGCGGCTCCGCCCGGGGCTCCGTGGAGGACTGCGACATCTCGTCCACCGACAAGCCGGCCATCGCCCTGGAGGAGCAGAGCACCACGCGAGTACTGCGTACGGTGGTGCACGACACCAGTAGCGGCGTGCAGTTGTCGAGTGCCGCCCGCAACGAACTGGACGAAGTACGTGTCACCGGGACCGTCGCCACCGGATTCGTCCTGACCAATGGAACCGATCCGATGCTGCGTCGTTGCCGCACAGCACGCACCAAGGGCTCCGGCGTCCTGATCACGGACCGGGCCCGGGGTACCTTCGAGGACTGCTGGCTGGAGTCCGCCGATGTCGCCGCGCTGCAGGTGAACGGCGCGGCGACGCCGGTCCTCGTCGGCCTGTCCATACGCGACAGCGCGGCCGGCGCAGAGTTCACCGAGGGGGCAGCCGCAGAACTCGACCGCCTGGAGTTGCTGGACATCCGCGGTACGGCCATCTCCGTACGTGGCGCGGCCAACCCGCTGATACGACGCACCAGACTCCGCGGGGCCGGCGGGAGCGGTGTGGTCGTTGTGGACTCGGGACGGGGACGGTTGGAGGACTGCCACGTGGAGCGGACCGCCGATGCCGCCGTGCACGTCGCCGATGGGGGCGATCTGTACATCGGCGGCGGCAGCATCGAGGAGTCACAGGCGCCTGGTCTCGTCGTCGGCCCCGGCGGAACGGTCACCGTACGGGACTGCTCGGTCCTCGCGCCGAAGGGCGTCGGCGTGCATGTCGAAGCGGACGGCGAACTGAACGCGACCCGGCTTCGGGTGCACGCGGCGGCGGAGCACGGCGTCCTGGTCGCCGAGGGCGCCCGTGCCTCGATCAGCTCCTCCGAGGCCGGGGCCTGCGGCGGCGACGGCTTCCGGATCGACAGCACCGAACCTGTCTCGCTGACTGGCTGTTCCGCGCGGGAGAACCAGTGCGGCGGCCTCGTGCAGACACGGTCCGGCGACCGGCTGTCCGTGGAGGATCTGACCTCGGTCGGCAACGGCGCCCCGGATGCCTACGGCGACGCGGCGCTCGATCCTCTCGACCCCGACCAGCTTGCTCAGGGATCGGGCCCCCTGGCGGAGCTCGACCGGCTCATCGGACTGGAGAACGTCAAGCAGCAGGTGCGCACTCTGGTGAGTCTTGCCCAGCTCGCGCGCCGCCGTGCGGAACTCAACATGCCAGCGCCGCCGATGGCTCGCCACCTGGTGTTCGCCGGTCCTCCCGGCACCGGTAAGACCACTGTGGCCAGGCTGTACGGATCCATTCTGGCCGGTCTCGGTGCGCTGCCCAAGGGACATCTCGTCGAGGTCTCCCGCGCCGACCTGGTTGCCCAGGTGATCGGCGGCACCGCCATCAAGACCACGGAGGCGTTCCAGCGTGCCCTCGGCGGGGTGTTGTTCATCGACGAGGCGTACACCCTGCTGTCGGACGGCGGCCGTTCCGGGGCGGACTTCGGACGCGAGGCCGTGGACACGCTGCTGAAGCTGATGGAGGACCACCGCGAGGAGGTTGTCGTCGTGGTGGCAGGCTACTCGGACCGCATGGAGGAGTTCCTCGCCTCCAACCCGGGTCTGCAGTCCCGCTTCTCGCGCACGATCGAGTTCGAGAACTACACCGTTCCCGAGCTGGTTCTGATCATGGAAAGCATGTGCGCATCGCACCAGTACGAACTGGGTGAGGGTGCACGTGAGGCCCTGACGCTGCTGTTCGAGCGGATGCCCCGTGACGCCGGCTTCGGCAACGGCCGTGCGGCCCGCCAGGTGTTCGAGGCGATGGTCGACCGACAGGCGTTCCGGCTGTCCACGATGCGCAACCCCGAGCCCGGGGACCTGACCACTCTGCTGCCGGTGGACGTCGGCGAACGGGAGGCCGCCGAGGTTGCCGGTACTGAGGGCACGGAGACCGGCGCACCGCTGGAGCGATTGAGCGAGATGATCGGTCTCGCCACCGTGAAGCGGGACGTCACCGACCTTGTCAACCTGCTGGCGACTGCGCGGCGACGGGAGGCCGCCGGACTGCCGGCGCCGCGCATCAGCAACCATCTGGTGTTCGCCGGACCGCCGGGCACCGGCAAGACGACCGTGGCGCGCCTCTACGCGGAGCTCTTGGTCTCACTGGGTGTGCTGCCCCGCGGCCAACTTGTCGAGGTAGCCCGGGCCGACCTGGTCGGCCGGTACATCGGGCACACCGCGCAGCTCACCCGTGAGGCTTTCGAACGGGCACGAGGGGGTGTGCTGTTCATCGACGAGGCGTACACGCTCACCCCTGCCGGCGCCTCCGGCGCGGACTTCGGCCGTGAGGCCGTGGACACGCTGCTGAAGCTGATGGAGGACCACCGCGACGAGGTCGTCGTGATCGTCGCCGGCTACACCGAGGAGATGGACGACTTCCTGGCTTCCAACCCCGGACTGGCGTCACGCTTCTCGCGCCGCGTCGAGTTCGGCAACTACTCGTCCGACGAACTGGTCACCATCGTGCGCCAGCACGCCGCGGCGGCCAGCTACGACTGCGCACCTGGCACGGCGTCGGCGCTGCGGAGATACTTCGACTCCCTGCCCAGGGACCGTACGTTCGGCAATGGGCGCCTCGCACGCCGGATCCTGGAAGGCATGATCACGCGGCAGGCTGGGCGGCTCAGCGCGGTGTCGGCTCCTTCCCTTGAAGAGCTGCGCACCCTGCTGCCCGAGGACCTGGCCGGCGCGGAGACGATGGCGCGGTGAACGCCTCCGAACACGTCCGGACCGATACGCCGCGAGGCCCTGTCTCTGCCTTCTCCCCGATCCCGGCTCCGGCACAACGGCGGCCACACGCGAGTCGCAGACGGTTCCTGTCGGCTGCGGTGGCCGCGGTGGCCGCGGCACCGTTCCTGCTGCCGCCCGCGGCCTTCGCTGCGGGAGCGGCCCGGCGCGCCGACCCGGTGAAGCTGCCCGTCATGCCCGCCGTGCTCGACGCCGGTGACGCCTGCACACAGCCCTCCACCACGAAGGTCCGGACCGAGCCGCGCTACCAGCGAAGGCTGGCCCTCCAGCAGTCCTGGCGGTTCAGCCGGGGCAGCGGGGTGAAGGTGGCGGTCGTGGACACCGGCGTCGCGGAGGGAACCGCCCGGCTGGCGGGCCGGGTCAGGGCGGTCACCGGCAGCGGCGACTGCGTCGGTCATGGGTCCTTCTTGGCCGGTATCGTCGCCGCCGCCCCCAAGTCGGGAGGAGGGTTCAGCGGAGTGGCGCCCGAGGCGCGGATCCTCGCCGTGCGCGGCACAGGAGAAAGCGGTGTGGCAAGCGCCGCCACGCTGGCAGCTGGGATAAGGGCCGCCGCGGACGCCGGTGCCGAGGTGATCCTCGTGGGCCCGGCGCTGTCCCGCGGCTCATCCGAGCTGACCGCGGCGGTGGAACACGCCATTGACGCGGACGCCCTGGTCGTCGGGGCGGCGGCGCCCCAGCAGGAGGCCAGCACCGGGGAGCGCTCGCCGGCCTCGGACTATTGGCCCGCGGCGCAGCCCGGAGTGCTGTCCGTGCTCGGCACGGCGGACGACGGATCGCTGCCGGAGGGCACGGCTGTGCCGAGGAAGTCTGATCTCGCCGCGCCCGGCAGCGGCGTGATCGGTGTGGGACCGCGCGGCGACGGCCACTTCATCGCCAGCGGTTCCTCGCTCGCCGCCGCGTTCGTGGCCGGCGCGGCCGCACTGGTGCGCGGCAGGTACCCCGACCTGACGGCCGCCGAGGCCGCCGAACGGCTCACCCGTAACGCCTACCCCGCCGACGTGCCCCGCCTCGACATCTACGCGGCGCTGAGCGCTTCCGGCCCCGGCCGGGTGGCCGGGGCCGGGCCGAAGCCCGCCCCGGCTGTGATGCCGCGTGACGAGGCCGCCGCGTCCGCCGTCCGCCGGGCCACGCTGCTGGCCGGCGCAGGGGCGGCGACCGCGGCGGCGGTGGCCTGGGTGGCGGGGGCAGCCCGTGCACGTAGCCGCCGCCCGCGAGACCTCCCGCACGAGCGCTGACCGTTCGCCCCAGGTCTGCGCCGACCGGGGGCGTCGGTGTGCGGGGCCGCGGCCCCGCCACGCCTCGCACGTCCGTTTGGTCCGGGTCAACCGTTCGGACGGGTGACCAGTCGCCCGCGGACTTTCCCGTGGCGGATCCGGTCGAGTCCCTCGTTGAGGTGGGCGAAGGGAATCTCTTCCACCACGGGGGTGATCCGGCCTTCCGCTATGAAGCCGAGCACTTGGCGGTACTCGTCCTTGCTCGCGCCGTACGACCCGCGCAGTTCCACACTCTTGCGAATCAGTGCACCGTTGGAGAAAGCCGTGGTCCTCGTGCCGAGCCCGACCACGACCACACGGCCGAGGCGGCGTACGACGTCGACGGCGTCGGACGTCGTGGTTCCCACGCCCGCGAAGTCGATGACGGCGTCAGGCTGCAGCTCCGCGAGGGCGGAGAGGTGGGTGAAGCAGTCGCGGGCGCCGGCCGCGCGGGCGGCCTCGAAGGTGTCGGAGTTGACGTCCACACCGTAGACGTCCGCCCCCGCTATCACACCCGTACGGATCCCGTTGAGGCCAAGGCCGCCCAAGCCGACAACGGCTATCACCTCGCCCGGTCTGACCCGGGCCTCCGTGCGGACCGCGTGGTAGGCGGTGACGACGGAGTCCGTGGCAACGGCCGCGTGGACCGAGGAAACGGTGTCGGGAAGCACCACCAGAGTGGAGGCATGGGCCACCAGACGCTCGGCGTAGCCGCCATCGACCCCGATGCCCGGCGCATAGTGCGCTTGAACCTCCGGGTGCGCGACGATTGCCACGGCCACACGGTCGCCCACCGCGTAGTCCGACACCCCCTCGCCCAGGGCTGAGACGGTGCCCGCGACCTCGTGCCCGAGGGTGAAGGGAGGGCGGCGTGAAGGTTCGATCAGGCCGTCGATCAGGTGCACGTCCGAGTGGCACAGCCCGGCGACCTCGACGTCCACGACGACCCAACCCGGATCCGGCACCGGATCCGGCAGTTCCACGGTCTGTAACGGGGCGCCCCTCGCCACGTATCGGAAAGCCTTCATCGATCACTCCAAGTCTTTGATCAAGGACAGATTGCGACATGCGCTGCGGATTCTCACCGGCCGGCCGGCGGTCTGTGATGGACGGCGCACAGCCCGCACCGTCCGTGACACTTGCAGTCCCACCACTCCTTCAGGACTTGGCTGCCTCGTCCAGCAGTGCCGTCTGGATCATCACCGGCTTGCGCCGCACGATGTAGTGGCCGCGGCCGGGCGGCAGGTTCTTCGGCTTGAAGTTGCCGAACAGATAGCCCTCGGACGGCGGGCAGGACAGCAGCAGCCCGGGGGTGTTGGCCTCGTCCAGCCGCCGCATGAGTGGATCGGTCAGGGCGCGCCCCGCGCCGGTCGCCGAGCGTACGACCACCATGTTGAGCCCTACCTCGTGACCGAGCCCCAGGAACTGGAAGAGCGGCGCCAGCGGGTGGTCGGGCCCGGACGAACCCAGGAGGTCGTAGTCGTCGGCGAGGACGAACAGCCGCGGCCCCTGCCACCAGTCGGCAAGCCGCATCCTGGCCGGGGTGATCTCCTCGCCGGGGAGCCGCTGCGACAGTGCCCGGGCCGCTCCGGAGGCGAGTTCGCGGAGCGAGTCCGCGGATACAGCGGTACCCAGCCGGTACTCGTTCGGCACGACGTCCGCCAGACTGCGCCGGAAGTCGACGGTGAGGACGCGCGCCTCCTCCGGAGTGTAGTGGTCCGTGATCGCACGCACGAACAGCTTGATCAGGTTGGTTTTCCCGCTCTCCGTGTCGCCGATCGCCATCAGGTGTGGCGTGCGCCCGAAGTCGTGCCACACCGGTGCCAGGGTCTCCTCGTCGAGGCCGATGGGGACCCGGAGCACCGCCTCCTCCCGCTGCGGGGCCGGCAAGTCCCGTGCTGGGAGCCGGGTCGGCAGCGTGCGCACCGCGGGCGCGGGCGGCCCCTGCCACGCTTCGGAGACCCGGGCGACCAGGTCGGACACGCCCTCTGCCAGGTCGTCGGTGCTCCGCAGCCCGTCGATACGGGGAAGGGCCGTCAGGAAGTGCATCTTGTCCCCGGTGGTCAGGCCACGTCCGCCCGCACTGGGCACGGTCCGGGCCTTGCGTGAGTCGATCATGGAGTCCATGGGGTCGCCGAGGCGCAGCTCCAGCTTGGTCCCCGCCTGGTCACGGACTTGTGCGGAGAGTTCCACCCAGCGTGTGGTGGTCACGATCAGATGGACCCCGTAGTTCAGGCCCTGGGTGGCGATCTGGTTCAGCAGGGGCAGGAGATGGTCGAAGTCCTGCCGGACGGACTGCCAGCCGTCCACGACCAGAAAGACGTCGCCGTGCCGCTCGTCGGGCAAGTCGCCCCGCGCGCGGCGCCTGCGGTAGGTGGCCATCGAGTCGATGCCGTGGTCGGCGAAGAACTGCTCGCGGTGCGTGAGCACCGCCGTGACCTCGGCGACCGTGCGCTTGATCCGCTCGCCGTGGAGCCGGGCGGCCACTCCGCCGACGTGCGGGAGCCCAGCCAGCTGTGCCAGGGTGCCGCCGCCCAGGTCGAGGCAGTAGAACTGGACTTCGGCAGGGGTGTGCGTGAGGGCCAGTGCGGCGACCAGTGTCCGCACGAGTGTCGACTTGCCGCTCTGTGAACCACCGGCGATCGCCAGGTGCCCACCGGCCCCGGACAGGTCCACCAACAGCGGGTCGCGGCGCTGCTCGAAGGGTTTGTCGATGATGCCGACCGGTACCCGGAGCCGTCCGGTGCCCTCCCATCCGCCGGCGGCCAGGCCCCGCTCTTTGTCGGCGGTCAGCGGCGGCAGCAGAGAGTCCATGCTCTGCGGCTCGTTCAGCGGGGGCAGCCACACCTGATGGGCGGGCGGGCCCGCGTTCCGGAGCCGTTCCACGGCGACGGACAGCAGGGATTCGGTGCCCTCCTCGTCGTCCTGGGGCTCCGGCTCCGGCGCCTGGACCGGGTCCCTGGGGACTACCCAGCTCGACGTCCAGGGCACGATCTGGCTTGCGACCCGAGCCTGGACGGCGGCCGTACGCCGCTGCCGGTAGGGGCCGGACACATAAGCGGCGCGGAAGCGGACGAGATCGTCTGTGCCGTGCTTGAGGAATCCGGCGCCCGGCTGCGGCGGGAGCTGGTAGGCATCGGGCACACCGAGGACGCCGCGGCTCTCGATGGCGGAGAAGGTGCGCAGGCCGATGCGGTACGACAGGTGGCTCTCGAGTTGGTGCATGCGGCCCTCGTCCAGTCGCTGTGAGGCCAGCAGCAAATGGGCGCCCAGGGACCGGCCCAGTCGGCCGATCATGACGAACAGCTCCATGAACTCCCGGTGGGCGGCCAATAGTTCGCTGAACTCGTCGACCACGACGAAGAGGCTGGGCAGCGGCGGCAGATCGGCTCCCTGGGCGCGCGCCTTCTCGTACTCCAGCGCCGATGAGTAGTTGCCCGCGCTGCGCAAAAGCTCCTGACGCCGTATCAGCTCACCGTGCAGTGCGTCCTTCATGCGCTCGACCAGCGCCACTTCGTCGGCCAGGTTGGTGATGACCGCCGAGGTGTGCGGCAGCGCGTCCAGTCCCAGGAAGGTGGCGCCGCCCTTGAAGTCCACGAGGACGAAGTTCAGCGTCTCTGAGGAGTTGGTCAGGGCGAGCGCGAGCACCAGGGTGCGCAGCAGTTCGCTCTTGCCGGAGCCGGTGGCGCCGATGAGCATGCCGTGCGGCCCCATACCGCCCTGCGCGGACTCTTTGATGTCGAGTTCCACGGGCTGGCCGTCGACGCCCACCGCCACCGGGACCCGCAGCCGAGTGGAGCCCGTAGAACGCTGCCACAGGGTCGGCGGGTCGTGCCGGTGCAGGTCGGAGATGGACAGCAGGGTGGTCAGCTCCACGTCCGTGGTGAGTGGCTCCGAACTTTCCGTGCTGAGACTCATCCGGTACGGGGCAATCATCCGGGCCAGCGACTCGGCCATGCCGGGCCCGACCGCGTCCGGCCGTCCAAGATAAGTGGCCTGCTCCTTGCGCGTCTTGTCGGTCCGGATCAAGGAGACCCGGTCCCGCTGCACGTCCAGCCTGAGCGTGGTGCGCCCCGGTCGCCACTCCAGGCTGCCCGCGACGTCCACCACGACCACGTTGCGGTACCCGGCGGCGTCGAGGCGGTGGCCGGTGCCGAGGCGGACGCCGTCGATGACCACTACGGTCAGGGGCTCCTCCCGGCCGGGGACGGCCTCCGGGTCAAAGACGGGACGTTCGTAGATGTCAGAGCCCAGCAGGTCGTCCAGTTCCTCGACCACTGACACGGACATCCGCACATGTCCGGCGCCGTCCTGGTCATGCGGATGCAGATGGTGCGGCAACCACTTGGCCCACTCCCACTCGGCACGTTGCTCCGGAGCGACGCACAGGACGATCCACAAGTCGTCGGGTGCGTGAAACACCGTCAGCTGTGACAGGGCGGCACGAACCATGTCACGGCCCGCAGCAGCGTCGCCGCGCAGCAGGATCCTCGACCACGATCGCAGGTACAGTGCGATCGGCTGGTCGGGTACCGTCGTGTAGGCCCGTACGAAGCGCCGTAGTGCGTGCGCGCTGAGCGGCTCCAGGTCTTCCACGGGTTTGGTGGACTGCGGGGTCAGCTGCAGCGCGAGCTGCTGGTCGCCCATGGCTATCCGTACCTCGCCGAAGTCCTCGTCGGTGGTGCGGCGTTCCCACAGACGCGTGGTGCGGACCATGGTCCGCAAAGTGGCCGGCTCCGGGTGGCGCCAGGCCAGTGCCTCCTGCTGCTGGAGGACGGCGGAGCGGACTTGATGGCGGATCTGCGTCAGATAGCGCAGGTAGTCGCGTCGTTCACCGTGCAGCCGCTGCTTGCGCTCGCCGCTGCGACGTGCCCACTGTCCGATCAGCATGATGGCCGAAGCCAGGACCATCATGCCGATCGCGAAGTAACTGAAGGCGTTGTTACCATGCCCGGGCCGCAGGTACATGAACATCATCGACCCGGACATCATCGCCATCGGCAGGTACGTCCACACGGCGGAACTGTCGGGGACGACCTCGGGCAGGCCCGGCGGCTCCTGAAGACTCAGTTCGCCGTCCGGCATCTCGGGACCCCGACGCCGAGCCGGACGCCGGAAGAGAACCACACTCAATGGATTGTCTCCTTATTGCTGACGCGGAAATGTGCCGCCTGGTGGATGACGGCCCTGCCTCAAAGCAGCTGGAAAGGAACATCAGACAACGAATTGCATACGAGCCGGCAGGCCCGAGAGACGGCTCGGTCCGTTCGACGGACCGGCAGTCGACACGAGTAGTCTGCATCCCAACAACGCACATTCAAAGCCCGGTCAGCTGCTGCTCGGGGAAGGCGCTTCCTTTCATGACCGAAACTTCAACCGCGGGCCTGTGCCGTCTCACCGTGCGCACCCCCCGCAATTCTGTCGATCTCGCGGTCCCGTCCGACGTTCCGGTGGCCGATCTGCTTCCCACCGTGCTGCGCCATGCCGGCACGGAGTTGGAGGAAGAAGGCCTGGAACACGGGGGCTGGGTGCTCCAGACACTGGGAGGGACTCCGCTGGAGGGTGAGGAAACCCTCGCATCACTCAACGTCGTCGACGGCGAGGTCCTGTACCTGCGCCCCCGCGCCGACGAACTCCCCGAAGTGCGCCTCGACGACTTGGTGGACGGCATCGCCGACACCATGCGCGACCGCCTGCACACCTGGGGGCCCGGGAGCAGTCGCATGCTCCTGCGTAGCCTGACGGGCCTCGCGCTGGCGACCGGTCTGCTCATAGTTGCCTGGCCAGGACTCTCAGGCGGCACGCGCGTGGTGGCGTTCGCGGCCACCGCTGTGCTGCTGCTGGCCACCGCGGCGACCGCGAGCCGGGCCGTGGGCGAAGCGGCATCGGGTGCTGTCCTCGGCGTCTTCGCGGCACCGTGCCTCGCCCTGACCGGCGCGCTCATGGTCGGCGGCGACACAGCCGGTCCGCACGGCTACGAGGCGTTCGGCGCCCGACTGCTCGCCGCAGGCGCGGCGGGCGCGGGCGGCGCAGCCCTGGCCCTGGCCCTCGTCGGCCGCCACACCACGGTGTTCGCGGGCGTGCTCCTCTCGGCCTTGGCGACCGCGACCGCCGGGTCGCTCATGGCTTTCGCCGGACTCGCGCTCGACGAGGCGGCCCTGGCGATCGCGGCGACCGGCGCGGTGCTGGGCCTGTTCGTCCCGTCGATCGCTTTCAAACTCGCCGGAATGCGCATGCCGTTCCTGCCGTCCACACCCCAGCAGCTGCAGGAGGACATCGAGCCGTACTCCAGCCAGAGCGTCGTCGCCCGCACGGAGACGGCCGATACCTGGATGACGAGCCTGTACGGCACCACCGGCGTGGTGGCCGTGGTCTGCTTCGCCGCCGCGGCCCCGTCCCAGGCCGTGCCGGACCGAGTGACGACGGCCGTCCTCTCCCTGCTCCTGCTGTTGCACGCGCGGGGACTCGGCAACACCTGGCAGCGCCTGTCCATGGTCCTGCCGGGCGCGCTAGGCCTCGCCCTGCTCACGCTCGCCCTGGCCGTGGCCGCGGGGCCGGGGGCACGGTTGCTCGCGGCCGGGGCGGTACTCGCCGTGGCGGCCGCACTCGCCATCGCTTCGTGGTTCCTGCCGGGCCGGCGGCTCGTGCCGCACTGGGGGCGGGCCGCCGAACTCCTGCAGAGCGCCCTCGCTATGAGTCTGCTGCCGCTCCTGCTGTGGGTTCTGGGCGTCTTCGGAAGCCTCCGCGGCCTCAACGGCTGAACGCAGCACGCTGAACGGAGAACACCATGCAATCCAAGCGGGACCAGGTCCAGGCGTACATGTTCGTCATGGGCCGGCTCAACTCCGGGATGCTGGCGGCCGAGCCCGACGCACCGGAAAGCCCTCTGGCACGGACCACCCGGGGCCTGGTGATCGGCGTGGTCATCACCCTGGTCATCAGCGCCGGGGCGTTCGTCATCGGACTGATTGCGCCCGGCGGCAACGACTCGTGGCGCAGCGGTGACGCGTTGATCATCAACAAGGACACCGGGGCGCGCTACCTCTACCTCGACGGCCGGCTGCGTCCTGTCCGCAACTTCTCCTCGGCGCGGCTGATCGGCGGCAAGGACCTCACCGCCGTCACCGTAAGGACTCCCTCCCTTGAGGGCACCCCGGTGGGCGCGCCCGTCGGGATCGAGGGGGCGCCCGACGGTGTTCCTGGCGGCGACCGGTTGGAACGCGGGGCCTGGCGCGTCTGCTCCGTCACGGATCCCGGGAACGGGAAGAAGACCAGGACCGTGCTGGTGGTAGGCGGTGACCGTTCCGCAGACCGCGCGCTCGGCAGCCGCGAGGTGGCCCTGCTGAAAGGCCCCGACGGCGCGACCTTCCTCATGTGGCGTGGCAGCAGGCTGCGGCTCGACACCAGGAGCGACGCCGTGAAATCCCTCGGGTACGGGTCCGCCGCGCCCCGCCCGGTGTCGGGGGCCTTCCTCGACGCGTTGCCCACCGGACCGGACCTGGCCCCCGCAGCCGTACCCGGCCGCGGTGAACGCGGACCCTCCCTCGGCGGCGCCCGTACGACGGTGGGCCAGCTGTTCCGGGTGCAGGTGCCGGGCGGGTCGTCCAGCTGGTACGTCCTGGGACGCGAGGGCCTTCGGCCGCTCACGGAGACCGCCGCGGCCCTGCTCCTCGGTGATCCGAAGACCCGCGCCCTGGCTTACGCAGGGAAATCACCACAGGTGCGGACGCTGGGCTCGGACGTGCTGGGGCGGCACCTCGCCCCCGGCGGCGGTATCGCACCGGACGGGCTGCCGGCCTCGCCTCCGCGGCTGACCGACGTCCCGAGCGAGATGGCGCTCTGCGCCGTGGTGAAGCCGGGCGGTAGCGCCGGCACCAAGGTGTCCAGCGCCCTTGTACCCACCGCGGTTCTGACGCCCCTGGTCCAGCGCACCCGCGAGCGTGTCGAGGCGCCGTGCACCCCGGTGGACGGCACCGTCGTCCCCCCGGGGCACGGCGTGCTGGTGCGGGTGCTGGGCGCCAGCGGGGGCGAACTCGGCAACACCACCTATCTGGTCGCGGAGAACGCGATCAAGTACCGCGTGCGCGGCAACGAGGCCCTTACCGCCCTCGGGTACACGCCGAAGGACGCCGTCGCCCTGCCCTCGCCACTGACGGCGATGCTGCCGACCGGCCCCGACCTCAGCACGGAGGCGGCCGAGGGCGTGGTGCCCTCAAGGATCACCGCCGCCGCATGCGTGACGAGCGCGACGAGACCCTGACGGCCGTCCGCGGGCCTGCCACCTGCCGGGGGGCGATGGGACATTCGTGAGTGCCCCATCGCCCCCTTCTCGTCCGCGGCCGCGGACGGCGATCGTTCCGCGCCGTTAGAGTGGCACAGAGGAAATTCCCCGGAGGAATGGTAAATACGCGTTTGCCGTCCTCATGCCCGGCCCTGGCGCCGTCTCGGAAAAAACAGTGTTTCCGCCCGATAGCCGGCGGCATTGATCTCGCACACGTCTGAACTTACGAGGAGGGGTAGACCATGCCTGCGAATGTGACGCACGACGGATCGAATCTGAGCCAGGACTTCGACGCGGCAACGCGTGGAGTCCAGCACCTGACGGACACCCAAAATGACATCAACAACGTCGTGACGGAGGTGGAAGAAAGCGTCAACGTGCTCACGGCGGCTTACGGCGGTGCGGACGGTGCCGCATTCCGGGGGCTCCTCGACGCCTGGCGGGCGCATGTCCGGGAGATCAACCAGGTGCTGGGCAACATGGCCAACATGCTCCAGGGAAACGTCCAGACGAACTCGAGGCTCCAGGTGGGCAACATGGACCAGATCCAGAGCTTGACCTCCCGGACGAACGGGGCCTTCGAAGCGATGGGCGGCAGGTCCGCGTAGCCCGGTCGGTCACGGTCGGCCGACCGAAGTGACAGAACACGCGGGTAGAAGACTCAATCAACAGAAAGTGAAGGACAGTCATGCCTGATCTGAACGGCGACGGCATCCATCTGCAGTACAGGGAAGTGGGTGCGGTAGTCGACGAGTTGTGGCGTGCGACCCAGCGGATCGACCACCTCCTGGACGGCATGGAGCAGCAGCTGATCCCGCTCGTCAGCAGCTGGTCGGGATGGAGCATGCAAGGGTTCCAGACGGAGCGGAGCAAGTGGGAGGCCATCTGCGCCCAAATGGCGCGCGACCTGGGCCAGAACGCCACCCTGCTCGATGACATCAGCACCACCTACAACAGGACCGACACACATCTCGGTGACCAGTGGAGTGGGGTCTGGGGCGGGGCCAGCTGATCCGGCTGCCGTATCACCGGCACCGCATCCGGATGAGAGGAGCACACTGTGGCTGACCTGACCCACCTCGATGTCCAGACTCTGCGGACGTTCCTGCAGAACGACGTCGCCGAGTTCGTCCGGGAACTCGAAAAGATCCGCACCGACGACTGGGCGCCGGCGCTCAGGAGTCTCCTCGAAAACCGTGCCTCGGCCGACACGCTCCAGGAGAACCCGTTCCTCGCCATCGGGCTGATGGGGCAGGATGACACGCTCGGAGGGCAGGCACTGCTCACCGCAGTGAAGGATCAGGCGAAGGCTGCCGACGGCATCCTCGACTTCCAGCAGCGGTTGTTCAGGGACATCGACACCGAACTGCGGGAGACCATCGACACCCTCCTCACGACCCAGGGGGCCAGCCTGGAGGCGATCGAGGCAGCCGACTTCCTCGACGTCCTCGACGGAGTGGACCACACGCTGTCGGGTGGAGACGGGGTGTCCTCCTCCCCGAACGACTCCGCTCCGAACAACTGACCGCAGGCACTCGACTCCCGGAAACTGCTGAGAGACCATCATGGCCGACGCCACGTACGACCCCGATGACTACTGGGGCATGGCCGTCAACCTACTGACGGGCTTCCCGATGCCGTCGCGCCACTCACTGTTCGAAAAGGTCACGAGCGGTGAACACGGCATCCCTCTCTTCCGCATCAACGGGATCTCCCACTGGCCGATACGGGGGGTCACCGCCGCGGACATCGGCTACTGGGGGTGGCAGCGGTTCGGCGCCGACTACAACATCCCCTTCTACGAGACGCGGCAGGGCAACGGTGCCCATGACACCGTCCGTATGCGGAGCGTAAACATCATCTTCCTCGGCAGCGAGGGAGTCGCCCCAGGTCAGGCGAACCTGCTCGACGGCGGGCAGACGATGAGCGGCGGTCAGTCCGGACACGAGGACAACGTCGAGTGGGACCGGGGGTCGATGGCGAACTACATCTCCGGCCCCAAGGTGGCCCTGGACGCCCTCCTCAACCCCCCGTACACCACCCGGGATGTCTCGTTCAACGGGGCCGGTGTGGCCGACGCGAACGCCGTGGACCTCAACTCCTTCAGGAACACGGCGATGGCCTTCGACCGCGTTGCCGGGTTCTTCCGAGGCCGCTCGGTCGTACTGGAGCAGTGGGACAAGGCCCTCGGCGAGGGGCGGTCCGCCTGGCAGGGTCAGGCGGCGGACATGTTCTGGAGCCTGATCAACCAGATACGCCGCAACTACGACGGTTACGTCCAGCAGATGGGTGGCCGACAGTACACCTCCCAGTACAGCCTGATCGACGGCTACACCCCGGTCTCGAAGACGGGGGAGGGAGTGGCCCTGGCACAGAGCCGGCTGGTGGCGCACGCCGGGACCCTCCGTGAGGCATGGAACACCTGGGCCGATGGCTATCACGACCCCTACCGCATCCTGCTGCAACTGCTCGACGAAGTGGCTGAGTGGACGGTCCGCAACAACCTCACCCAGGTACTCAAGCGCACCGACGGCAACGACGACAACCTCGGCGGTCTGACGGCGCACGATTTCCACGAGGGGTACTTCACGACGCCGGCCTTCATGCAGGACCATCCCCAGTACGGCTTCCTGGGGTGGCCCTCCTCCTGGAAGAAGGTGGGCGAGGAGGCCGTCAGGCGCTGGAACGCACGTGTCGAGGAGATGCTGGGGCACGTGGCGAGCCAGGTGATCGCCGACCTCAAGAACAACTGGATCGACGCGAGCCGTGTGATGGACCATCCGATCGAGTCGGTGGCGACGAAGACTCTCGACCAGATCTACCAGGAGGAGCAGACCGACGCCGCCACGGCAGCGGCCCAGGAGCAGGCCGACGCGCTGAATGACGGCTTCGCGGCTCTGAACGACAACTTCGCCGGTTTCGGCGGGGCGCTCAACGACGGCCTCACACAGCTCGGTGACAGCGTCGGTGACGGACTGAACGGCATGGGCGACGACTTCAACGCCGGGCTGGACGCGTTCGGTAACGCACTCGGCGGTGGGGGCGGCTTCACTTCGCCGCTCAATGACGGCAGTGGACTCGGCGGCCTGGACAGCGGGTCCGGCACGGCGCTGGACGGGCTCGGCGGTGGGGGCGGCTTCACTTCGCCGCTCAATGATGGCAGTGGACTCGGCGGCCTGGACAGCGGGTCCGGCTCGCCGCTGGACGGGCTCAGCGGCGGGAGCGACTTCACTTCGCCGCTCGACGACATCGACGCGGGAAGCGGACTCCCGGACGGCGTTGCAGGCGGCGGCGGAACCCCCTTGGACGGCATCGACGCCGGCGGGCCGCCCGTCCCGCTGAACCCCAGCGGCCTTCCTCTCCTGCCCCCGGGCGGTGAGTCCCTGCCCGGGACGGCCGCTCCGGGGACGCAGCTCAACCCCGACGGCACCCTGACCACCACCTACCCCGACGGTTCCTCGGTTGCCCTCAACCCCGGCCTGGGAACGGCCGTCACGACCCGGCCGGACGGCTCGACCGTCACCACGGACCTCGGCGACGGGCCCTTGGTGAACCCCGACGGCAGCGTCACGGTGGCCAATCCGGACGGAACGGTGACCACCACGCATCCGGACGGCACCGTCACCGTACTCAACCCCGATACGGGCACCCTCACCTCGTTGAACGCGGACGGAACCCTCGGTACCACCTACCCCGACGGCACCACCATCGCGGTCGACCCGGACACGGGATTCGCCACCACAACCGCCCCGGACGGTACGACCAGCACCACTGATCTGGGTAACGGAGCACTGCAGGCACCCGACGGCAGTACCATCGCCCTCAATTCCGACACCGGCGCGCTCACCACGACGCATCCCGACGGGACGACCGTCACCCTGGACCCCGCAACGGGCAACCTCGTGACGGAACGCCCCGACGGCACCGTCACCACACTGAACCCCGACACCGCCACGCTCACCACGCAACACCCCGACGGGACGACCGAAACCACCGACCTGAACGGTCCGACGCTGCCGAACTCCGATCAGCACGTGGATGTTCCACTGTCCCCGAACGAGGACCTGCAGTTGCCGGGAGGGCTCACCACGGAGCTTCCGCACTCCACGGCAGGGGACGGGGGACCCGGCCTGGGCACGGGCGGCTCCCCGCTGAACGGAGGGCTGGCCACCGTCGGAGCGGGAAGTCCGCACGAGGAGCCCTATTACGACGAGGACCAGGACACCGGCCTGGCCGCACGAGGTATCGGCTCACCGGCCGCTGCCACGACAGCCGGCGGCACCCCGCTCAACCCGGGACTGGCAGGCACACCCATGATGCCGGGCATGATGCCGCCCGGGATGATGGGTCCGGGCGCGGGCGGTGGCGGCAAGGAGGGCGGCAGCTCGGAACGCCAGCGCAACGTCTACTCCACCGCCACGGGTGCATCCCTGGCCTCCCGGCGGGGCGGCCGGCCCGCCGCACTGGACGACGAGGACGTCGTCATCACCAGGGGGCGCACCTCGACCACCTCCGGCGCGGCGTACTCCGGGCGCGGCGGCGCAGGAGCCGACCGGCGGCGCACCGAGAGCGTCAACACGGCCAGGGACGGCTGGCGGACCGACGACGAGGACGTGTGGGGCACCGACGAAGGCGGCGCCCCGGCGGTCATCGGCCGCTGACGACCGTGGTCCGTCCGTCCGGACGGGGATCTCGAGGAAGGGAAAGGAGGCGGGAGCGCCGTGGAAAGGTCGATCCAGGAGCGCCTGGCCGAAGCCATGGAGCAGCTGAGGGAGACGGAGGCGGCGGTCGCGCGGGCCGAGGAGGAGCTGCGCGAGTCCTCCTGCACCGTCAGATCGGCGGACCGCGCGGTGGAGGTCACTGTCGACGCCCAGGGAGCGTTGATCGCCATGCGCTTCCTGGGGGGCCTGTACCGGGACATGAGCCCGGCCGAACTCGCGTCCAGCGTGCTGGACGCCGCAGAGCGTGCGCGCTTGACCATGGCACGCCAGGTGATGCAGCTCGTCGATCCGCTCACACGGAGCCTGCCCGACGCTCCCGAGCTGCCGGGAGTGACCGTTGACTGGGGCAAGATCTTCGGGCCGGGTGTCCTCGACGAGCCGGAGCAGACCGATGTCCGGTCTGTGCAGCGCAGGCTGAGGGACGAGATCGACGAGGACGAGGAGGAGTAGCGCCATGCCGGCATCCGAAGGGTTCTTCGCGGACCCCGCCCGTCTTTATGCCGCGACCCGTCAGATCGAGCAGATCAGCGAAGTCGCCCGATCGTTGTCCGCGGGGTTCCAGGACAGCCTTATGCGGGACGTCGACTGGCCTGGCGGTGACAGGTTCGGTCGGCGGGAGATCCGACCGCAGGAGCGGCAGGAGCGGAGGACCGCGCTGCAGACCAGTGCCGACGTCGCCCAGGTGGTCCGGCTCGTGGCGGACGGCACTCTCGGCAACCTGTCCACCATCCTGAACGCTCAGGCCGGGGCCATGGACGACATCGCCCGTCAGCAGAGCAGGAACGGCTCACGGCGGTAACGCCTTTCCGCACGTGACCACCGACCGTCCACGAACGATCCCGACTGGTAAGTGCCATGGCGATTGAAGTAACTCCGCAGCTGAACGTGCTGATGTACATCCTGGTTGGCGATCCGTTCCTGCAGGCCAACGAGGACGGTGCGGCGCGGTCTGCGGGGGCTTTCGAGCAGCACGCGGGAGACGTCCGGAAGCTGGCGGATCTGATCGATGAGTCGGTGCTGGGGACAGCGCGTGCGCTGCCTCCGAATGTGGGGCGCGCGTACCGGCGGGCGATGCAGGCGCTGCATGACGACGGTGGCGTGAACCATCTGCGTGCTTTCGCGGATCATCTGGACACGGTGGCTGCCGGCCGTCGTGACATGTCGACGAACATCGCGTTGTCGAAGTGGGAGCTGATCGCGGAGCTGGTGCGGACGCTGATCGACCTATGGGTGTCAGCGCTGCTGGCGGCTTTCACGGGCGGTGCGACGGCGGCGCGGTCCGCGGAGGTGATGGCGCGCAGCCGGGTGAAGCTCTTGCTCGTTCTGGATGCACTGGCGTCAAGGGTCCAGCATGTGATGGGCGGTCTGACGGGGGCCGCTGATGAGGCCTTCCAGGCACTGATGGTCCGGTTGGCGGCGATGGTGTTCATGCCGCGGGATCGTCGTCCCAGAGGGATCGACTGGGGGAACATCGCGCAAGAGGCAGCGTTCGGCGCGGTCAACGGGATGGTGGCCGGCGGGCTCGGCGCACTGACGCACCTGGGCCATGGTCCGGTTCGGAACGTGTTCAAGGGCGACGGCTTCGACGGGTTCCGAGATCTGCCGGCAGAGGGTGTGGTCCGAAACAGCGGGGGTGTTCCCGCCCGGGGGGCCGGTGCCGGTGCCGGCCGTGGGACCGGCACCGGCGGGGTGGTGGCCGGCTTCGGCGGAGCGGTGGGCCAGGCCGGTGAGATGTTCGCTGTTGGCGGTATCTCGGAGGCGGTTGCAGGCGTGGTGGTGCCGCTGTGGTTCGACGGGGCCGCGGTGTGGGACTGGACCACGTTGTGGAGCGCGGGTACGAGTTCCATGGTCGGGGAGGGTGCGGAACGGGGCGCGGAGAGGTTCGGCGCCGGCATCCGCAACACCTTCGTCAACCCGGTCGCCATGCCGGATGCGTCGGTGGGCGGTGCGGACGAAGAACGTGCTCGTGGCGGTGCAGCTCGCCCCGAGGGGAGCCACCCCTTGGTACCGGGAGCCACCGGCACGGTCGCCGGTGCGGCCATCCCTCGCGTCGATCCCGCCACGGTCGCCGTCGGCGAAACGGGAATCGAGACCGGGATACGGAACGTCGTCCCGGAGTCCCTGGCGGGAACTTCGGGCGCCCCTCGTGCGTCGGTCCCTCGAGGCACTGGTGCTGCGGCGGGTGTCAGCCCGGCAGCCACCGGCATGTCGTCGGACGGCACGAACCCGGAACCCCACGCGACCACCCCCGCGGAGGGCGATGCCGTGACCCCGCCCTCCGCCGCGAATGGCCGCGCACCCGCCGGCACCTCTACCGGGGCGACCCAGCTCCGCACGACGGGCGGCCTGGCCCCCACGTCCCCCGGCCGTCCTGCGGCTACCGGCACTCCGGCCGACAGTCCGAACCCGCACCCGCGAGACGAACTCCACGCCGCCACCCCGGCGGAGGACGATGCGGTGGCCCCGCCCTCCGCCGCGACGGACCACGCACCCGTTGGCACCTCGACCGGTGCGGACCCGGTCCGCACGCCGGCTCCCGCGGCCCTTGGCGTGTCGGCCGGCACGCCCGCCGACATCCGGACCGGTACCCCGCACCCGGTGCCCCCCGGCGTCCCTGCCCCGGCAGTCCCAGCAGCCTCCGGCACGCAGGCCGATGCCCCCGAGGGCACGGGTACCGCCACTCCCCGCACAGCAGGATCCGGGGCTCTGGCCGGCACCCCCGCCGGCACCCGCACCTCGGTGAGCGGCGACGGCGCCCCGCGCCCCGCGACCACCCCGGCATCCGCAGCCAACGCAGCCACGCCAACGAGCCCGGGATCCACGCCCACCACCCCGGTACGCACCCTCGGCGGCCAGACCCCCGCATCCGCCGCATCTGGCCGGGGCGACGACCTCGACACCGACGAGGCCACCGGGGTCACCGAGGCCTCTGAGGAGGCCCTGGCCCCGACCCGTACGACGAGCTTCGCGGACGCCACCACGAACGAGGCGACGAGCTCCGCGGACTGGACGACCGGCACCTCCGCCGGCACCTTCTCCGACACCATCGTCACGGTAACTCCTCCCACACACCAAGGCGTTGAGGCCATCAGCGGGCGGATCGGGGAGACCCCGCTCACCTCGCTTACCGCCTCCGCCACGACCCCGGCGGCGCGTCCCGAGCTGACAGAGGAGCAGCGCGTACGCCTGCGCCATGCGCCCCTGGCCGACGCCCTTGTGACCAAGAGCGAACTCGACAGCCTCGGCATCCGCTACGGCACGGAGGCGGACGTTGCCTGGCAGGTCACCCCTCAGGCCGCGCTGCCGATCGGGACGGCGGGCCTGAGCGACGCGGATCTCGTCCGCCTGCTCCTCGACCGCCCCGAGATCGACCCCCCTCTCGCCCGCGACCTCGCCCGTGACTCCGGACCGCACAACAGCGTCCCGACGACCTCCGCCCCGGACGACCTGGCGACCGATGCGTGGTCCGTGGCCGATGAGCCGTTCGCCACTGGGCCGGTGACCGAGGGGTATCCGTCGTGGGCCGACCTCGCGAGCCGCGACAAGCAGAACGAGCGGCAGAGGTCTCTTCCCACTTCCGGGACGGACACCCCCGGTCCGTCGCGGGATCGTCGCGCCAAGTCCGAGGAGTCCCAGGCACCTGGCTCGGACCACGAGGACGTGGGCGCACTGTCGGCCCCACGGCGCGGCGAGTTGAGGTCCTTGGACAGCACCGTTCCCACCACGGCCCCGGCTCGCCTTGAAACCGGTGACACACCGCCTCCGGAGAGCGCTGCCGGAACGGACGTCGCGGTGGACGGGGCCGAGGGCAGAGCGATCGGCCCTGAGCAGGACCAGAAACAAGGCCGGTCGGCGGGTGAGTCGATGGCCGGGCGCAAGCGTGCTCGCGAAGAGCCGGCCGGGCAGACGGAAGGTCTCGCCGAAACTGGCGATGACCGAGAAGCCGGGCCCGGCCCGAGGATGGATTCGCGGGAGGACGGTCCGTTGAAGCGGGCGCGGACGTGGTCTTACGAGAACACTGAGGCGGTGTTGCGTGATCGCGGGCTTGTCCCGCCCACCCGGGCTCAGTACGAGGCTCTCGACAGCTACGTGCGGGCCGCCGGTGACGGGAGACAGCTTGAGTTGACGCCGGAGCTCTTGCGGTTGGTCAACCCGCACAGCCGCAGTGTGGACGGCGGGGAGCTGTTGGTGTGTCTGGAGGCGACGGAGGCGCTCCGAGACACCTTCTTCGGGCGTCCCCGTCCGGCGGGACAGCCGCAGACGTCCCGTGCGGAACAGTCGCCCGGCTGGACCTTGTTCAAGCGTCATGGTGCTCCGGTTGTTCACGGACCTTCCGAACTCGGCGTGGATGCGCTGCTGGCGCGGGTGCGCGAGGCAGGCCCGGGGACCTTCTCCACCGTGCTGTTCGGGCGCGAGGGCGAGGACGGGCACGCTCTGGCCCTGGTACACACCGCGGCGGGAATCGTCTGGGCCGACGCCACGACCCATCGAGTATGGGCGGGCGAAGACGGACAGTTGCCGGGAGAGTGGGCGCGGGGACGCATGGTGTGGGCGGCTACGTCCGGTCCCGACGAGGTGGATCTGGGCGGTCGGACGGACCAGCGCCTGTTTGACGCGGACGGAAACCGCTTCGGGATGCCTTTCGGTAAAAGGCATGCCAGTCATAGCAGCAACGATCCCAATCGGGGGGAGGGTTCTTCCCGGCAGGGCGGCTTCGGAGGCGCGGGCGGCAGGGGTGCGGCGAGTGACAGTTGGTTGATCATGCAGCCGGGATATGCCTCCGGCGACCAGTTCGCCGTCGCTGCCGCGCTGGTTCACGACCCGAACCTGCACGTCCTCATCGCCCGCGGGCCCAGGCCCGGCTTCCCCGGCCACGACCCGCTCCTTGACAAGTCGGCGGGCATTGCCGACTTCTACCGCAGCACCGGCATCAGCCGGCACCGCATCCACTTCGTGGATGTGGCGAGCCCCGGGAAGGAGTTTGCCTGGCCGGCTCTGAGGCAGGAGGGCCGCCGCATCATCGAGCAGGAATGGGGATTCCCGCGCGGGCAGTGGCGTGAAGACCAACATCTGCTGGGGGTGACGGACGCCACCAACTACATCGCGGAGGTCTTCTCCTCGAACCTGCGTGCCTCCCTGCGGGAGGCCTGGGGGCTGAGGCCCGACCACGACCGGGAGATCCGAGCCTGGTTGGAGAGCCGGGGCATCCACCTGCCCAACTCGCGCGGACATGTGCTGGTGCTTTGGGCCCGTTTCACCGGAAAGGGATACAGCTGGTCCACTTTGCGTGGGCGGATGGAGCACGACACCAGTTTTCAGGGGGTGCGGCAACTCCTGAGAGTCGCCGCCCGGGCGTACGACGCGGTGATCATCACTGGCGACCAGCATCCCAACCAGCGGGAGCACAGTGGGAAGTGGGACCAGGTGGTCGCGCAGATGCGTGGCGAGCTGGGCGTGGCCAACATCCACCAGATCACGGGCTTCTGGAAGGGCAGCGATCCGCTGTTGGCCGCTTGGGGTGGAGGGACGCGCACCGGACAGTTCAGGGTGTACGACTACCTTGACCGGCATCACAGGCTGAGACACCTGGGTTTCCGCTCCGGCAACCTGGAGGCCATGGCGCTGATCGGCCACCGAGTCCGCTACCTGGAGGAGTCGAATGCCGACGGTGGCAACCGCATGCTCCAGTGGCGCGACAGGGGAAGCGGCCGAACAGGGAAGGGAGGCAAGGCTCCCGGCTATGAGCGCCTCCTGATAGCGGAGCCGGTGACCGCCTCGGGACGCTACTCCAAGGAGTTGCAGGACAAGTACGGGCAGGGAGCCTTCAATCCAATCTTGCCCGGGGCCCGGTGGCCCAAGCCGGTCGAGGTCTATGGTATGGACCGCGGATTCACCTACGCAGACCTGGAGGACATCCGCGATTACTTGGGAGTGCGGCCGCCATCCGACCCGATGAGGGACCGGCTGAGGTTCGAGCGGGACCGCTTCGAGTACTTCAAGCGGAAGTACACCCCGATCGGCGATGCTCTGCGGTGGTATGCCCAGGCCCTGCCGGATGACGACTACAAGCGCGGACTCGTCGCGGCCGTGAAGTGGGCCGACCAGTACTTCAGCATGAAGCCGGAGACGTATCCCGGCGGGGCCGACCAGTTGGCTTCCGATCTCACGTACGAAGTCATTCCCCAGTTGCGGCACATCTGGCGCTACTACCGCCAGCTCACCGAGTGGTATGAATCCAGGCAACAGAACCAGCAGCCGTCGTCGCACAACGCATCGGGCTCCGGGAGCCGAGGACAGGGGCGCGGCGGAGGCAGCCGGCGGTTGGGGGGACAGACCGCGGGTGGGGCGGACTCTCGTGGCGCCGCGGTTTTCGCACGCTCTGACACGGCGTCACTTATGCGGGGCGGCGAGGCCCCCTTCGGTGTGCGGATCGTGTCCGCCGATGCCGGTCAGGCGTTGCCCCTGAAGTACGAGTGGCTGGACCGGGTCAACCCGTATCGCGAGCAGGGCGGCGAGTTCACGACCAACTGTGTGTTGACGGCCATCGCCGTTGACATGTCGTTGGCGGATCCGGACGGTGCGACGTATCAGGCGCCCCCCTCGGATCTGGGTGTGCAGGGTCGGCCGGATGGTGAGGTCTCAGGTCTGCGGAACTATCTGGCCAATTACCGGGACCGGGACCCGGATCCGGTGGCTGGTCCGGCGGACGTCGTCAAGGCGATGTCCCAGGCGCCGCTGGGTGCGCGGGGCATGGTGGTCGTTGAAGACGACGACGGTGAACTCGCCCATGTGATCAACGTCATGCGCGACGACAACGGTGTTGTCTTCCTGGACGGGCAGGCAGGTGCCCTCGCCCCGGTGCCATCCCACGCGGTCTCCTTCCTGCCGACCACGGACGGCATTCCCGGATTCCCTTTGCTGCGGGAGACCGATGCGGGTGAGCCCATGACGAGGCGGGCCCCTCTCGGGGCGCCATTGGGCGGCTTGCGGGAGAACCCGACGGCCGTGTCGTCGGTCGCGGACCGCCGGTACGCGACGGAGCTGGCGCGGCTCCTGGGAACCCGCCCCTCGGTGGACGTCCAGGCCGTACTGACCGTTCTCGGCCGCAGGAGGTCTACACCGCAACTGCTGACGCCCACCTCGCTGGACAACGCCCTGCGTGCCGACAGTGGCCGCACCCTGACGGAGCTGGCGAACCGTGCCCTGCAGCGCCGCGCTCTGTCCCCATCGGACCACGAGACCATCCTCGTTGAGGCAGGGCTGCGGGCGGGTACCTCAGTCCTCGGACGGGACCGGTGGGCGGCCTCGCTGATCGTGGACGTGGGGCAGAGGTCTCACGTGGTCCAGGCGGCACGGCGGCTGCACGACGGGAACCTCGACACCGTACTCGCGGACCTCATGGCCCTCGACCGCGACATGCGCCGCATATGGGCGATCGCCAAGGCATGGCAGAGGCAGTACGGGACCGACATCCGCCGGGAACTGCCGGCCAAGTGGGCCGAGGCCGCTGGGCGGATCGGGTTCCTGCTTGGCCACACGAGCTCCGAACCGGTGCCGATGAAGCAGGTCGAACAGTGGTTCGAGCGGTTGAGTGAGACTCACCTCCTCCACTCGCAGTTCGGCTGGGTGCCCGTCACCACGAAGCACCCCGAGAGCGGTGGCGCGACGCGGGCGCATCTGTGGGCACTGCAGCTCCTAAGGTGGGGTGCGAAGCCCCGCAAGGTGATCGTTGGCAGTGCCCTGGGAATCCGGATCGCCTCGGCCCACGCCGAAGGAGCCCGGAAGGGCCGCGCCGGGACCGTCTCGTGGTTCGAGCACATCGCTCCCACTGTGGACGCCGTGAGGGAGTCCGGCGAGGTCGTCACGGTGGTCATGGACCCGATGCTGGCCGGGCGACCCCTAACCGTGCCCGAATGGCTCAACCGCATGCAGGGTCCGAACGGGGGATACACGTGGCTGGAACATTCCCTGGCGGACATCCACCGCCTCATGGAGAGCTGGTACGCGGAGGATCCGAAGCGCTGGGAACGTTCGGGTAGCGACTTGTACCCGAAGTACTACCTGGCCATGCTGACCGACGGCTATGCGACGAACTTCCCCAAGCCGCAGATGCCTGTCGCCACCTCCTGGGAGGACGCGGACAGAGGTTTCCGCAGCGCCGAGACGGAGCTCCTCGAGCACTTCCTCAAGGCCCAGGAGAGATCGTTGGCGCGGAAGTTGTGGAGCGATCTCGAGAAGCTTCTTACCACGCCCGTAGCGCCGACCCTGGCGTTGCAGCGGCTGGCCAGCAGGGTGGATAAATCCGCACCCGCGCCCGACTATCTACATCGGCATCCCGAACTCGACCGGGCGGTCCGGGACGTTCTGGGCCCCCTGTATCGGGACTTCGCCGCCATCGTCCGTCGGCCAAAGACCACCACGCCACCGGCGGCGCCTGCCCCAGCCACCTCGAACCCGGAGCCGCGCCGAGGCCGCTCCCACTCCGTCGTCCCAGGCGACGCGGTTGCATCCCTGGTGGCGGTGGCGACCGACCCGCACACTCGGTCGGGGCGAGGACGTTCCGGCTCCCTAGTACCCCTGGGCCACGCACCGTTGGGGCATGCCCCCGTGGTGCCCACGGTCACCGGTTTTCGGGCGGATCCAGCCCGGAAACGCTCGCGGTCCCGATCCATCCTGAATCGGGCGAGTAACCTGACGTCCGCCATCGGCACCGCATTTGCCGCGGGGATGGCCTCGATGGCCAGCCTGTCAACGGTGCTGTCCCAGCCACAGTCCGAGTCTCGATCCCGGCCCCGCTCTAGTTCTCGCACGGGACGTATCCACGACCCCGCGTCCACGCGCTGGGTGCCCGGCTTCGTATTCCCTGAGGACCCGGGCCCGTTGGGGCCCGACGACCGGCGGGGTCGCGGTGACAGCTCCAACCGTTGGAAGGCATCGGCAACCTGGGAGTCTGTGTCGTTCCCCTCCTCCCCGGCCGGTACTGCCGAGGCCGCTGCGCCTGTCCGGGACCTCTCGGCCTTGGCGGAACTGCGGGAGATCGCCGTGCCAGTCAGGATCGAAACCAGCCGATATGAACCGCTGCCCTTCGACACACCACGGCGTGACCGCCTGCCCGGTGAGCCTGCGCTGTCCGGGGCATTGCTGCCCGACGGATCCCGTCGGCACACCCTGCCCGGGACGATGAGCACCATCCGGTACGACCTGCGCCGCTTCCAGCTCGCGACGGGCGAATGGGTCTCCGACTTCACCGTGCGGCTGAGTCTGGAAGCAGGAACCGGAACCGCGGAGGCAGACCTCCGCTTCCTGATCGGACGCCTGGCCGACGCGGTCCTGGAGCGGATCAACAGCACTCCGGGCTTCAGCCTGCCCAATAAGGACTTGTTCCACCTGAACCTAGAGTTCGGCGACGCCACGGACGCGCACCACACAGTCCGCGTCCACCATGAGCGGGGCAGGACCACGACCCGTGACTGGTACACGCTTAGCGACTCGGGCGTGCCGCTCACCACCTACCAACTGTTGCACGAGGTTCTGCACTTCATAGGCCTCCCGGATCGCTACGAGGATGAGGGCACCGTCTTCCGGAATTCGGCGAAGTCGACGGCCGTCCGTGCCAACGGCTCTCTCACTGTCGGCCCGCCGGTCGACGGTGCGCCGGTTCTCAGCGCCGAGGATCTGGCTGTCATCGCCGCCACCGCACGCGCGGGCGGACCGGAGGTCCGCGACTGGCGCCACCCTCTGGCCCCGCCGTCCTCCACGACCCCGCCGCCGACCCAGTGGGAAGCCGCGCACGATCCCGTACGGGACGCGGAACCGGACACCGTGCAGGGCGCCGCCGATCCGGCGGTCAGCATCGGTCCCCGTGACACGGATGGGTGGATCGCGGAACTGAACTTCCGGGCAGCCCACTTCACGCCGCCGAACCTGGAGGACCGACCGTCCCACTTCCCGAGGACCCGGGCCGACGCGTGGAACCGCTTCCTGGCCTCCCACGAACACCATCGCGACCTGGCGGACGCCCTGTCCGAGGAACAGGCCAGCGCCGACCGCCCGGTCACGTCGCTCCTGAGCCCGGCGGTGGCGGCAGAGGCCGCAGCCCGGGCCCGGGTCGAGGTCGACGCCGCCGGCCTGTGGGAATGGGGACACCCGTCCCCCGACGACCTGATGGCCGACTACCGCATCTGGCGACTAGCCGGTGCAGACGGAGTCGCGGATACCGACACGGTGAGCGACGCCGACGCCAACGAGGCCGCCGAAGCGGCCGGACCCGCGGACGCGGGTTCCGGTGCGCCGACCGCGCTTCCGCAAGGCCCCGACAAGGGCAAGAGAAAGAGCAAGGCACTTCCGGGCGAGGACGCCGAGTCGTCGGCTGCAGACATCGACGACGTCACAGAGGACCAGGCTCTTGAAGCACTGACGAACGCTCGGAACACCCTGTTCATGGCGGATGCCAGGAGGGCGGCGGCGGAGGAGAACTACTTGGCCGGCACAAGCACCTCGGCACAGACCGCGGAGGATGCCTGGGCACAAGCCTACGCGGAGTGGTCCGAGGCGGATCTGGCCGTCGAGCTGGCGGAACAGCAGTGGTACCGAGTGACCGGCGGTGCGCCGCTTCCGGTTGTCCGGCCGGTCGACGAGGCGGAGGCTGGTCTCCCTGGCGCCGCACCCGGCGCGCGGGCGACGAACAGGCTGCTCGGTGTCCAGCATGTGCCTTCGGCCAGCCACATGGTTACCCCACTGCCTGACGACATGCTCATTGCCAATGAAACGGTCACCGCGATGGGCGGCCGAGTCAGCCGGGCTCTCATCCCTACGGGGCAGGATCTGATGGTGGCCCGCTGGGTGAGCGACCCGGAAACAGCCCACGGATGGCCGTCCCGGAAGGGACGGCCAGGGTATGCAGGGGACCTGGAGGTGCAGCGCAGTGTGCTGGCTCACGCGCTACAGCGAGCCGGTGACAATGGGGCACTCCGGCAGGTACTGCTCCAGCAGCAGGCGTCACTGGAGGAGAACAGGCAAGTTCTGCGGCTGCTGGAAGATCGGGGCAGTGCCCTGAGGAAGCTGCGACCTCCCCAGCTGGCGGCTCTTGTCATGATTGAACGACGAAGCCACCGAAGCCGCGAGCAGGATTTGCGGGACGCCGCCGCGCGGCTGATGTCGGCCGGCTGGGGAGCCCCCTATCTCCGGGCTTTCGGTCAGGTCTCCGGCCTGATCCACGCGGTCGAGGAACATCTACGCAATAACATGGCGCTGGTGGTCAATGTTCCCCTGGCTACCCCAGCGGTGCTGGAGTCGATGCTCAGCGACCCGAAGATCATGCTCCGCAATCAGTGGCAGATTGGCGCTCGCAGCATGCAGGACGCCGAGCGCTTCTTCCTCCGGGCACAAAGCATGGGTGCTTTCGAATTCCGTGGCCTCACCGAGGAGATGCTCGGCTATCCGGCGTCCCTTAAGCGGGGGTCAGTGCAGACGGAGGACTCGAGTTTCCTAGTATTCGCCCCGGACCAGCAAGACCTTGCCGATCTGCCGCGCTACGCCGGCCTCACTACGCGCTACAAGGTCCAAGGCCAGCGGCGGTTCGGCTCGGTTGTCTTCCACCTGAAGCGGAAGGTCATGCGTCGGTCCACGTTCGCCCAGGCGGACACTATTCGGTACGGTCACCAGGTCACCGCCAGGGCTACGGGATACAGCAACCTGCTCCCGCTGCTGAGCAGCCCGCTGGACGGCGTTCTGCGCCTGGCGTATGCCGAGGCGACCGGCTTCCGGTTCGACCCCGAACTTCTCCACCACGTCAACAACGGCAATCTCACCAACGTGGTGCAGGACTACTTCGAAGTGCAGTTGCACGGAGACATGACCTGGTCCGATCTGGACCGAGTGGTGCTCTTCCCGAGCGCCACGCCGGGCGATGTGCCGCCTGCCGAACTGAAGCGGAGGCTGGAGGCGTTCGGTCAGCGTCACGGCCTTTCCTTCACCGTGGAACTGGCCGCCGGGCCCCGCGAACCAGCATGGCCGATGCTGGCGCTGGCGCATCATCCGGACTTCGGAACCGGCACGCCGACGGTCGGCGGGGGGCCCACCACTTCCGGATGGCTGGACACGTCCGGCTGGAAACGCATCGGGCAGCAGCTGGGATCGAACCCGGGTGGCGTGTACGAGGATGCACGCGGACGCCGCTTCTATCTGAAGAGGTCGCCTTCGCCCCTTCACGCCCAGAGCGAGGTGCTGGCCGCACGGCTGTACGAGCTGGCCGGTGTACCGGTCGCCCGTATGCGGCTGGCGTTGGTGGATGGCGTGGCGGGGACCGCATCCGAATGGCTTTCGGGCGCGCAGCATGATGTGGGGAAGCAGCTGAGCAACCTGCGGTACCTGGACCTCGTCCGCCAGGGCTTCGCGGTGGATGCCTGGCTGGCGAACTGGGATGTCGCGGGGCAGAATTTCGCCAACCTCGCGACCGTGAACGGCGTGCCGGTGCGCATCGACACCGGTGGCGCCCTGCTGTTCCGTGCGCGCGGGGAGCGGAAGGGTGAGGCGTTCGGTTCCAAGGTCGGCGAGTGGCAAAGCCTCCGGGATCATGCCACGAATCCCACGTCCGCAGCTCTTTTCGCGGCCATGACGCAGGACCAGTTGGCCCGCTCGGTGCAGCGAGTGCTCGATCTCCGACCGGCGGATATCGATGCGAGGGTAGATTCCATCGGCTTCTCCGAGGCTGATGCCGCGCTACTGAAGCGGCGGTTGCGGAAGCGTCAGGCGCACCTGGCCCGGTTGCTCGACGAGACGACAGCCGCAGGCCGATCACATCGAAAGGGTATGAAAGTCGGTGCGTCCGCTTCTGGCGCGGTGGACGTACGACCTTCTGTCGACTACGGCCTCGTTCCCGGGAAGGGCGTCGATACAACCTCCGGTGTGGACGTGGCGGCCCATGGCCCGGTGGCGGCGGCCGGCGAGGTCGTTACCGACCGGTGGCGGACGTTGCGCGACCAGCCGTATACCGACCCGTTCCTGATCACCGAGAGCGCGAACGGGCTCCGGGGACTGGTCCGCCCTCCTATGTCCGGCGAACGGACCGGCGTCGGGTATGCATGGTCGTGGCATGAGGGGAAAGCTGGCCGGCCGCCGCTGTTGTCGCTGGTCCGCCGTATCCACCTGACCGCAGGCGAAGGGGCTACGGAGGCGGACCTGGACCTGCTGCGCAGCGGCCTGGTTCAGGGTCTCGATGAGTTCGTCAACAGGCGGGGCCACCAGCTTCCCGCCCTGCAGCCGGACGTGAGGCAGTCGGGGGGCGCTACGACGGCGGGACCGGTGCTGCATGTCGGGGTGGAGTTCGTCACCGACCCGGCGGCCGCCCACGACGTGGTCGAGGTCTGCCCCGGGCTGCCGGCCGACGGGAACGGCATGAACCAGGGGACCTGGTTCGCCGACGCGCATCCGCTCGCCTTCGTCCATGAGTTCGTGCACGGCCTGGGAGTGCACGACGACCGGGACGGTGAGCACGACTTCAGTCTCATGGGCCGGTTGCACGGCGACGACCCGGAAGCGTTCGCCCTCACCCAGGACCATCTGCGTCAGATCGCCGATGTCTACGCCCCGTACGCCCATGGCACGCCCCTGGCCGGAAGCTCATCCGGTGAGATCGGCAACAACCAGATGGCAGTGAGCCCGCTCACCGAGTCGCTCGCACACGGATTCACATCGGCAGCGCCCGCCGTGGGCTGGTCTGCCGATGACTTGAGGTCGGCAGTCTCCCGGGAACTGCGGAGGCTGGGTTGGCCCAAGGGCGAGGTGACCGAGGACGCTGTGCATGAGGCCTACCAGCAGCTTCCGGACGTCTTCAAGTCGGGTCCGCTTCGCCAGGTCGCCGACCATGTGGCCTCAATGGTGGTTAACAAGCAGCCGATGAGGCTTGCGGGCGCCGGAATCTTCTCCTTCTTCAAGAACAGGAGGAAGAAAGCCGAGCGGTTCAAGATCACCCCATTCCGCGTGGAGGATCTGACGGCAACTCCCGGGGCTGGCGGCAGTGGGATGTCCGTGGCCACGGGGCCGGTTGCTCCGTTGACGGTGCGGCCTAAGGAGCCCCGGCCGGCGGGTGGGGCGCCGTCTGCCGGTGAATTTCCAGGGCACCTCGTCCCGTCGCGGGGGAATACGATGGTGCCTCCCCCATCCACGTCGCCCGTGAGGCCGCGGGTGAGGCCGGGTTCCGTAATGGAGTACATCCTTCGTCCGGGACGAAACGTCGTAGTGGACGGTCTGCTTCCGAAAGTGCTTCAGCATGTCCCTGCCGCCACCACCCGGCCGACCACGGACGAGGTGTTGAGGACGGCTCTGCCGGTTGCGGTCGTCGCGATTCCGCAGAGAAAGCTGATCCTCGGTCGTCGCGGAATGCTCAGGTACCGATCTGAGGACGGACTCCTCTTCCGGTGGGAGACAAGGGCCTGGCGTGCGGGGGGCTACCAGGAAGTCTTTGAAAAGGGATTTGAACCGAGAAACCCCCGCCGTGTTCCGAGCATCGCCGACTACCAGAGGGACAACCTTCCATCGTGCTTCGTCAGCACGACCCGTTCGGAGACAGCCCAGTACGACGGGTGGGGCACGGATTTCCGTTATCTGATCGATGCTCCCGGAGGCATCGATGTGACCGGCTCCATGACCAATGAGGTTCTGTCCAACGAACGAGAGATCGCCTTCCCCGGCGGTATTCGGCGAGAGTTCATCGTTGGTGTGGAGATCGTGAACGGTGCCCGTCTCAACCCGACGACGGGCGGTTACGAGCGCTCGGTGACGTTCGTGCCCAACCCGTACTACAACCCGGAGCACCGCATACCCCCATCGGACCGGCAGGCTTCGGGCTCGCGGTACGACCTGGGAAGCGTGGACCCAGACGCCGGAGTTGCCGCAGCGGAAGGTGAGGACCTTCGGCCCTCACCGGGCACCAACGTTCGCGATAGCGATCAGACCGTCCTCGACAGGGCCGAGATGGAAAGCGGTTGGCGATTCGCCGGCGAGGGGATGGCCACGCCCTTCGGCACGGTGGACGGCGCCGACGCTTCCGCGACGGATGCGGACCGGGCGGGGCTGGGCGCTTGGAGCCAGAAGGCCGCATTCTCTTTCGCCGAGGGCACGCGCGAGCTCTCTGACCTTGACCAGGACCTGCTGGACGACTTGGCCGGGGAGGTGGCTGCCGCAGGGTTGCGAAACGCTAGGGCTGGGCTGCAGCTGCCGGTGGTGCGGATCTCGGCTGGTGGCAATGGGTCGGTGCTGTCCGGTCAGGAGCAGAGTGCGCGCGAGGTCGGCCGGGTGCGTCTCAGGTATCTGGAAGCTTCGTTCCGCAGTCGGCTCGGGCACCACCTTGCCGCGCTGCAGGGCGCCTCGGCCGGGCAACCGGGAGCACTGACCGCCGGGCAATTCGCTGTCGTGCCGGAGAATCGGGGCCGTGCTCTGCCACCCGGAACGGAGGGGCTAGGGAACGACCGCGAACTTCGGCGCCGCGCATTCATCACTGCCGAGATCCCCTCGGATGCGACGTCGGCCGTGTCGGCCGGACCGATATCGTCCGGTGTGCGCGTGGTGTCTGCCGATGCCGGCGGGGTGCTGCCGAAGGAATATGAGTGGCTGAAATCCGTCAACCCGTTCCGGGCGCGGGGGGGCGAGTTCGTGACGAACTGTGTGCTGACGTCCATCGCTGTCGATATGACGTTGGCGGATCCGGACGGCGCGGTATATCAGGCTCCGCCCTCGCAAATGGGGACGCTGAGCCAGCCGTCGGGTGAGGTTTCAGGTCTGCGCAACTCTCTAGCCAACTATCTCGACCGGGTTCCCGATCCGGTGGATGGTCCGGCGGCGGTCGTAGAGGCGATGTCCCGGGCGCCGCTGGGTGCACGGGGAATGGTGGTCTTCGGGAAGAAGGGCAGCGGGACAGCACATGTGATCAACGTGGTGCACACTGATCGCGGCGTTGTTTTCCTGGACGGGCAGTACGGTGTCCTCGCCCCCTTGCCGAACAACGCGAAGTTCTTCCTGCCGACCACGGATGGCATCCCCGGATTCCCGCTGCGCCGTCAGCCCGGGACGAGTGAGTTCCTGGGGCGGAACGCCCAGTTCGGGGCGCTTGGTGCCGGGGACGCCACCGCTGTCGAGGCGGCCGTTCCGGACGCGAGCGCTTCAGGTTCGGCTTCATCGGAACTCGTTGTACCGGAGCCGACAGCACCGGAGAGTGAGGAGCAGCCGGACACTGCCACGGCGCAGCTGCCCAGTGCGGACCGGCTCTTGCTGACATCGGCCCCCGCACGGGAGTCCAGGTTCGTACCAGATCCCGTGCCTGCGCCCCGCTCGGCGCGTGTGGTCCCCGAGGCTCCCAAGATCCCTGACTCCGTCGGTCAGACGGGTGCCGAGCGCGGCGAGAGCGCTGTCGACAACACCGACGCGGGCGCAACCTCGGCGGATATGAAATCGGCGGACGCCAAGTCGGCGGACACGGACTTCGACGCGGTGCTGGACCGGCACCGGCCGGCAAGGGTCGACGCGACCATGCCGCCACCCGCACCGCTGGCCGGACCGGTGAGGTTCGACGACGGCACACAGCTCCCCGAATGGCTCACCAGTACCGCTGAAACGACCTACGGCACATCCCTGCCCGTCCTGCGGGGGATCGACGGGGTCGTGGCGCACATCGTCGAAAGAGCGGAGATTCCGGAAGGGGAGGAGCGGCAGCGCATCGCTGCCGAGCTCAAGAAGGCGCTGGGGAACGCCCCGCGCCGGTTCGGCGGCGATGGCTGGGAGTCCTCGCCCTTCACCGTGGCCGACAAGACGCGCCGCATCCTGCACGTCGTCACACGCCCGCATCACAACTGGGAAAGGTTCACCGGACCGGCCGCCGCGGCGAAGCTGCAGGACGGCCAGAGCAGCCAGACCAGCACCGGCGCGACCCGGACCCTGTCGAGAACCCGCCAGATCGCGCCGGCCGTGGTGCTCGGTCCACTCGGTGCCGCCGCCGTCGGGTTCGGCCGTCTGGGCTTCGCGTTCGCCCGCACCCGCGGCTACGAGTTCAACCTGACCGACCAGAATGTCAGTCAGATCGAGATGAGTACGACCGACAAGGCGGGTCTGCACCTGACGGACGTCCAGTACGACGTCGAGGTACGCAGGTACTCCAAGCGCCGCCGCCCGTGGCACCGCGGCCTCATCCCCGGGCTCCGCAGGGAGTTCCCCTGGGGCGTTCCCACGTTGTCCGGCTTCACCTTCGGCGTCCGTCACGGCCTCTCGGTGCGTCTCACCGACGGCATGATGACCCGCGACGAGCGCGATACCCTCGGCCCGAAGGAAATAAGGCTCGGCCCATCGGCCGACTACCGCATGGTGCGGACCGAAGGCGTGCTGTCCGTGAAATCCCTGCGGCGCGACGCGATCGAGGCCATCGACGCCCAGCCTGGCAGCACCGCCTACGCGCAGATCTCGGAGTTCTTCACCAGCGAGTCCTTCCAGCAGCACGCGGAACGGCTTCACCACGGGCCCGTGACAGGGCCACCACTGTTCCGGGATGACTCCAGCCGCACCCCCATCGGCGCCTTCGTCGTGGAGCGCATGGTGCCGCTGCGCGCACGGCTGTTGTCGGAGACCGAAGCGGCCGAGCTGAGCAACGCCGTGCAGCAGACGGTCAAGAACGAGCGAACGCTCAGCGTCGCCAACAGCCAGGAGATCAATGCCACGGCCGGACCGAGTAGTACTTTCGGTCTGGACCTCCTGGGGCTGGACAGCTGGGCCGCTCGTGTGATGGTGGGCCTGTTCGGCAGGATCAGTCGCTCCACCACGCACAACATGGGCTTCGGCGGTTCCGGGGCCCGGAAGTCGACCGCGAGTGTCAAGGACGTGCCGACCGTCCTCTACGAGGTGGAGAAGCAGGTCGTCGTGCGCTGGACCGGCAGCGGCGAAGCGAAGACGTACACGGTACGGACCCTTGACCGGATGCCCCGTTACGAAGCGCGCCGCCTGGCGGGCTGGGATGACGGTACGGGGCTGCGCAAGGACGCGGATGCCGTCCCGCAGGCCCCGGTGTACCTCACCAAGGACGAACCGCCGATGCTCGGCGCAAGCCGGGTCGAGGCTTTCAGCTGGGACGACGGCGGGCATGTGCGTCCATTGCCCGAGCGGGCCGGACGGCCGGCCGCGGGTGCCATGGCGGCGCACACCCCGAGTCCGGGCACCGGCGCGGAGCCGTACCAGCGCACCCTGCTGGAGGGTTTCACCGACCAGGTCCTCAGAGCGCTCGCGCAGCGCTATCCCCACACCGTCGCGCCCCTGGAGGAGCTCGGCAACCCGGACGACAAGCGGTGGCACGGCAAGCAGCACTACCTGATGGTGCTGCAGAACACACTCAGGGTCATCGGGGCCCTGAGTCACCACAGCGTGGCCGGGAACCTGGAGGCGCTGATCACCACCGGCATCCGGATCCCCCTGGTGGAACCCCGGCTGCTGAGCCGCGCCCATCGGTACGTGTGGATCGACGCCCGCATGGTCAATCGCAGGTACGAGGGGACCCAGAGCGAGCCGAAGCTGAAGCATGGCATTTCCGGCAGCGAGAAGCTGGACGGGTCGCGCACCGCGGAGCGGGCCACAGAGGAGGCCATCGAGTTCAGCCTGATGGTGCGGAGCCCGCTCGTTTCGAAGGTCGCGCCCAATGCGGGCACGCTCGGCGCGGGGCCTCGCTGGGGCCAGCAGCGGTCGGACAAGACGGGCTATGGGGGCAGCGCGTCCTTCGAGACGTCATCGACCGGTAAGGCCCCCCATCTGTACCGGTACGACCTCCTGCTGTCCGCGCAGGTCGGCGGTTACTCCCGGCCGCGCAGCCTGTGGCGGGGCGCCGGCACCCTCGGCGTGCTGGGACTCCAGTTCTTCGTGCGGAGCAAGCCCCCGGAGGCGCTGGTCGGGGGAGAGGCCGGGGAACCGGTGAGAGGGCAGGTCCTGATCTCGGTGCCCGGTGAGCACACGCCGCCGACGAGGAAGACGGGAATGGAAGCGGACGCGGATGCGTCGCCCGCGGACGTTCGGGAACCGATGGTTACGCGGAAGGAGACACTGGACGCGGATACGGCCGGTGCCCTCGCCAGGGGAGGCGAACTCGTGCCCCGGACTCCGGGCGGCCGGAGTGGCGGACCGTCGCACGCGCAGCCGTCCCCCGACGTCCGGCCGTTCGGCGGCCAGCACTACCTGAGCATCGGACTCGCCGCACACCGGGACCTCGGGGAAGCGGTGGAGGCCGTCATGTCCGAGGCAGCCCATGGCTCCTGGCACTTCACCCAGCTCGGCGCCCCGGCCCGGGACACGATCGATCGCGCCGTCCTTCCGCACTTCCTGAGCGCGGGGATCGACCTCACCACCAGTGCCGCGGGCCTCCGCCTCACCGGCCTCTTCGGACAGGGCTCGTATCTGGACCGGCTGGGCACATTGATCCAGCGGGTGCGGCTGCAGGGGGTCAAGGTGGTGTCGGAGCCGATCGTCCTGGACATGGACCAGCAGGTTTCGGCTGTTGTGCAGGCATCCGGAGGAGTGACCAAGGGCTCGTCGTTCGCGTTCGTCGGCCAGGGGGCGTACACGCGCGCACAGGGGCCCGGGGCACGGCCGGTCATGGGCACCTATGCCTTGACCTGGAGGACCGGCAGCCGGAAGAGCCGTACGTCCAACGTGACACGCAGTGTGAGCATCGAGCACGGCCAGGGGGACAAGAACCGTAAGTACCTGATCAGCGCCGACGCCCAGCACCAACTGCTGGCCAGCGCGGGCAACCGCTGGCACGGCGTGCTCCTGACCATTCCCAACGGCTGGCTCGGTGCAGTACCCGAACGGGTCGCCCACCGCCTGAAACTGGTCGACGACGGCGTCGGCGACGTTCCGCTCTACACCGAGCGGCCGTGGAGCCCTCCTGCCTGGGCAGGGGGAGTGCCGTTCCACGCCTTCCCCGTGGGCACGCTCGACGCCTCGCAGGCGCTCGGCGCCTTTGACGAGAAACTCGCCGCGCTGGGGGTCGACGAAGCCGAGCGGAATCGCGTGCGCAACCTGGCGAGCCCGCGGGCCCTTCGGTCGATGCGTGAGCAGATGACCGCGGCGGGAGTCGCGGTGCGAGCCCGCGCGGACTGGCTGAGCGTGCGGTTCCCCTACGATGTGCTGACCCTGCGCATCGGGGGCCGGACCGTGCCGGTGCGCGTCCAACTCGTCGCCGGAGAACCGGTCTTCGACGGCCTCGGACACAGCGTCGACCTCAGCGACAACCGGACCGCCAGCGAGACCGTGGACGCGTCGGTGACGACCAGTCGGTCGAAGGGGCTCGGCATGTCGGTGCGCGAGGGCCTGTCGACCGGCAACTCGGTGGTGGGGACGGCCAGTGTCGCCTACACGGAATCGGGCAACAGCCAGCTGAGTACGACCACCTCCAAGTCGGAGGAGAGGTCGGACGGCCAGAGTCTCTCCCTCGACGAGCCGCACGCCGAGTTCCTCACCCCGTACCGGCTGAGGCTCACCATCGGCATCGAAGGTGTTCCGCCGGTGGAGGAAGACATCGGCGAACTGCGCGAGCGGGTGCCTTTGAGCGTGGTGGTGCCCAAGGCCCACCGAGCGCCCGCCCAGCACGCCGAGGAGGAAACCGGATCCACGGGGCAGGACCCGCTGGAAACGACGTCACCGCCACGGCCCCCGCGCTCCGTGACCCTTTGGAGGAACCAGGTCACCGCGGAGGACGTCGTCAGGTGGCGTCAGGAACGCCCCGTACCTCCCGGGCTCACTGCCAGCACCTTCCAGCCGCGCCGGATTGTGGGACTCGAGAACATCAGGGACGCTTCCGAGATCGTGCTGGCCACTGCCTACGGAAGGGCGGCAGAGCGGGTGGGCGAACTGACCGACGACGTCCTCGACGCGGCGGTCGCGCAGGCCCGCAGCACAGTGCTGACTGTGCCCGGCATCGCCCCGTCGCTGGCCCGGGAGAACGCCATCAGTGATGCGGCTCTGTCCGGGTTCTTCATGGACGCCCTGGGCACGGACGGTTACGCGGTGCCGGGGCAGACCGACGACGCCCTGCTGGGGGACGTCCGCGCGGGGCACCGGTTCTGGGCGAGGCCGGACCTCACCCGTGCGCGACTGCTGGCCGTGGCTCCGTCGGCGACCATGAACAGCACCAGCAAGGTGTCGCAGGGGCAGGACACCACCGTCGCGCGCAGCGGAACGCACGACACCTCGCTCACCGTGGTTCCCACGGTGGCAGCGCCGGCCACGGGATCCATCGTGCCCGGCCCGTCGGGAACGCTGCTCAACAACACCGATGACGACGGCACGAAACTTGGGAGCAGCCCCTCATCCTCGACGGCCCTGAAGCAGCAGTCCTCCCGAGCGTTCCTGTTCGCCGTGCCGACCGACTGGCTCGGCGTCGCCGAGGTGAGTCACGCTCTGCGGGACAGCAAGGTCGGCGCCTATGTCCACCGGACGCTCGGGCCGTTCGGCAGGCTCAACCCGGGACAGCGCGGCGCCGAGACCCGGGCCTTCACCCTCGCGTGGATACGCGAGGACGCCGCCCGGGCCTGGGGGATGATCGATGACCGCAACTTCCCCAAGGCGGCAGCCGACGCATGGGACGCGGTCAAGGCGGCGGGTGATGCCTGGACCGAGGCGGACCGGGCCTACTGGGACAAGCGGCGTGGTTTCGGTGAGATCCGGGACGAACTTCGAGAACTGGCACGGCGGGTCGAAGCCGCGGACGAGGCCCGGGTGGAGTCCGCCCCTGCGGACGTACCGACCGGAGCGGAGCTCCTCCCGGCTGACGCTGGGGCCGCGGAGGAGGGCGCCTTCGGGGGGCCGGCGTCGACGGCGGAGGGTCCGGCCGGTGTCGCCGGTGGGAGCGACGCCGTATCGGCTGGTGCCGCCGATGCGGAAGGCGCCTTCGGGGGGCCGGCCGCCGCAGCAGAGGAAGCAACCGGCGTACCGGCCGTGACATCGGAAGGCGTCCGGCCGGAGGAGGCGCCGAACCCGGCGTCCGCGGCCGACGAACTCGCGGAGCTGGAAGCCCGGAGGGCGGCCAAGCAGGAAGAGCTGCGCAAGCTCGAAGAGGATCTCGTCCGGCTGAAGGAAGCCGCCGTGTACGCCGCCACCGAGTTCCACCGGGTGCGCTACGAGACCGACCGTCTGACCCGCTGGTACCAACTGGACCCGAAGGGGGCACAGGCCGGGAACGGCGGACTCCGCGACGGGGTGCCCAGGCCGCCCGCGGTGGTCTTCACGCCACCGGCGGGAGACACCGAGCCAGCCGTCGAGCATCCGCGCTTCACCGTCTCCGACGACGGCTCGGTCCTCATCTCCCCTGAGGGGCGGACCTTCGAGGTCCGCGACGTCCCGCAGGACGGCAACGGATTCTTCCACGCCCTCGACGAGGCGCTCATGGCGGCCGTCCCCGGACATTCCGGTCTCCCTGCGGGCAGTGCGCCCCACGAGCGGGCGGAAGAGCTGCGCCAGCTCCTGGCCCACAGGCTGGCCGACCCGGGAAACCAAGACCTCTGGGCCTTCGCGGTGGCCGACACGCTCGACACCTTCACCCCGGAGGAACTGGCCGACGCCGGAATCGTCCTGCCGCAAAGTTCGTCCGCCGAGCGCGAGTTCATGGACGCCCACCGGCTCTCCCCGTACCTCTCGCTCCCCGAGGACCAGCGCGGGCTTCTCGCCGCTGCCGCGCTGCGACGCTCGGGCGTGGTGTCGGGCAGGCCGCGCTGGAACCAGGGCGCAGCCGACCTGCTGCCCGTGCTCGCGGCACGGACTTTCGGCGTCCAGATCACCGTCGTCGGCGACGGGGGATTTTTCGCCGCCTTCCCGGCCGACGAAACCGGTACTCTCAGGGGCGAGCAGGGTGAACAGGGCGAAGGCCCGTCGGTGGTGCTCAGGATCGCCGATGAGCACTTCCAGGCGGCCCTGCCCCCGGGCACGCCGCCCGGCATCCGCACCACTGCCGTCGGCGGCGATGTGCAGTCGTCCGCCGCCCCGAAGCCCGTCACAGTGCCGGACCGTCCTGCCCATGACGAAGCGCCGTGGAAGAGGGCACGGGGCGCGGACGCCTGGAAAGCCTCAGACGACGGCAGCAGCATCACCGCCCCCGACGGAACGGTCCACGGGCTGCTTCCGCCGTCCGGCGCGGGCAACGGTTTCTGGCAGGCCCTGGAACAGGCCGTGCCGGCGCAGGACCGACGGTCCCCGCAGGCGATCCTGGCCGAGCGGACACCGCCGCCCGGCACGGTTCCCAACCGGCTCGTCGTCCTCACGCCGCAGCAGCTGAGTCCGTTCAGCGACGACCAGCGGTTCAAGGACGCCATGGCCGACCGCACGACGGCCTACGACCGGGAACTCACGGACGCCGAGCAGACCGCACTGATCCGCGCACAGCTGGCGGCGGGACACGGATGGAGCCCGGCACTGGCCCGGAGCGCCGCGGCCATCGCCGCCGAGGAATACCGCGCGCACATCACCGTGGTGCACGAGGACGGCACATCCGAGACGTACGGCCCCGACAGGGGGACGGCGGCGCACCGTGTCACCCTGTACCGGCGTGGCAGCGAGTACCTGCTCGTCCGTACTGCGGCCGCCGCCGCGCCGTCGGAGGAGACACCCGGGGCGCCGGCCGTCGTGTCCCAGGCCCCTGGGGCGGCACCACAGGGGGAGACCGCAGGGGCGCTTGCGGACGCACCGCTGCAGGAGGAAGGAGCCGGCGATCAGCTGCCCGGGGATCAGGGGCTCGCCGGCCCTGCGACCCCGCAACCTGTCACCGTGAGTGAGCCGACCGAGGCGCACGTGACTCCAGGTGTGCTTGAGTGGCACATGGACCCGGAGGTCCTGGCCGTACAGGTGACCCAGCGGGAGCTGGAAGGCTTGCGCCTCGGGGCCGAGGCCACCAGTTGGGTACAGATGATGGGCACGGTCACGGTGGGGGATCTCCGGTTGAGTCCCCAGGACACGCTCGAGCTGGCACGGAGTCACCCGGACCTCTTCCGCGGGGTAAAGGCAGTGCGGAACGGTCCGATGGGCGGCAGTACCACACCGGACCCGGGCGACATCCTCACTGCCGACGCCCCGGGGCGACCCGCTTTCCCGGCGGGATACGTCAAGTCACATCCCCTTGGACGGCTCACGCCGATCCTCGAAGAGCCCGAGCCTGATCCGGGGCTCGCCGACCCCGAGGCCGGTTCCGGATCTGGTTCTGGCCCCGATCCCAGTCCCGGCACCGGTAGCGGGCGGGTCGACCAGTAGTGCTTCGTCAGGTCCTGGGTCTGGTTTTGGTTCTGCTACTGACCTTTGCGGCGTGATGTCGTTGGGGGCTGACGATGGGTGATCGTTGCGATATGCCGGTTGTGTGAGATATCCGCAGGGTGGTGGGCTGACGCCGGAACGGCAGGCGTTTCGCGAGCGGATCCGGCTGGAGGCCGCGGACCGATTCGCTGCGGGTGCCTCCAACGTCGAGGTCGCCAAGGACTTACGGGTGAGTGTGCGCTCGGTGCAACGCTGGCGCCGGGCCTGGCACGACGCCGGCACCGAGGGGCTGCGGTCTGCCGGGCCTGTCTCACGGCCCAAACTGAGCGAGGCCCTGTTCACCGTGCTCGAGCAGGAGCTCGCCAAGGGGCCGGTCGCACACGGCTGGCCGGACCAGACGTGGACGCTGGAGCGGATCAAAACGCTGATCGGGCGCCGCTTCCACAAAAGCATGACGCTGTCGGCGATCGCGCGGATGCTGCACCGGCACGGTTTCAGCCACCAGGTCCCGGCCCGCCGAGCCATCGAGCGTGACGAGGAGGCCGTTGCGGGCTGGGTGAAGGAGACCTGGCCGCAGGTGGAAGGTCCGTGGCGGCGCTCGACGCGTGGCTGTGTTTCGAAGACGAAGCCGGCTTCTCGATGACGCCGCCCACCGCACGGACCTGGGCTCGGCGCGGACGCACACCCGTCATCCGGGTGAGGGGACGCTCCCAGCGCCGCTTCTCCGTCGCCGCTCTGGCCTGCTACAAGCAGGGGGAACGCTCACGCCTGATCTACCGGCCCAAACGGCATGTCGATCCCAAGCGCGGCGGCAGACGCAGTTTCACCTGGACCGACTACCGCGACCTGCTCATCGCCGCGCACCCAGCAGCTCGGCGCACCCATTGTGCTCGTGTGGGACAACCTCAACGTCCACAAGGACCGCCGACTGCGGGAGTTCATCGACACCCAGGACTGGATCACCTGCTACTTCCTGCCGGCCTACGCACCCGACCTCAACCCCGTCGAGGGCATCTGGTCACTGCTGCGGCGCAGCAGCCAGGTCAACACCGCCTTCACCGACCCTGACCACCTCATGGGCGCCCTCCGACACGGTCTCCGCCAGATCCAGTATCGCAGCAACCTCATCGACGGATGCCTCGCCGAAACCGGACTCACCTTGACGACATCACGGCGACAGCGTCAGTAGACGCGTCCGATCGGAGCGTCATACAGCGATAAGCGGCGACATGACCGGTATACAAGCTGGGCAAGGCATTGACCTCACCCTGAAACGGAGCGCTTTAGGTGAGACACGCACGAGTAAGAGGCCGACTGGCCGCTGCGACCGTCGGCGCGGCGCTGGCTGCGGGAACCGCCCTGCTCAGCGCCCCAACGGCCCACGCCCAACCCAACCCGCCCGTCCCGGTCTTCTACCCCCCGGGCCCGATCAGGCCCATCGTCCGGGACGGCCTGCCCTTCTGGCCCCCGGGCCCGATCAGGCCCATCATCCCGAACAACCTGCCTTTCTTCCCCCCGGGCCCGATCAGGCCCATCATCCCGAACAACCTGCCTTTCTTCCCCCCGGGCCCGGTCCAGCCAGGCAATGGCGATGGCGGTGGCGGTAGCGGCGGCGGTAGCGGCGGCGGCTCATCCAGCTGAACTGACCAGCGCCGGGGTGGCCATCGTGGGAGACCGCGGTGCCATCCTGGCCGGGTCGTCGCAGGCAACTGTGCTGGGAGGCCGGTGCTCAGCGGCATGGTGCCCAGGCGCTCCCACAGCTCCTACCAACGCCCACTCTGCCGTCCCTTCCGCCGCTGCATGATGTCAGCGGTAGCGGCGGTCTGCCGGGCCTCCTCCATGGCTGCGGCGATTCCTCCCGACGCTTTTGGCAGACGGCGGCGGGTGAGCGGCCGACGACGGCCCGCGGAGGCGCGCACGCTGTTCCCCTGGCCCGATAACCCCACCGTGGCCATGCGCCCGTTGCACCGAGCGCACACTCACCCGTAAGTCCTTGGCTACCTCGACGTTGGAGGCACCCGCAGCGAATCGGTCCGCGGCCTCCAGCCGGATCCGCTCGCGAAACGCCTGCCGTTCAGGCGTCAGCCCACCACCCTGCGGATATCTCACACAACCGACATATCGCAACGATCACACGTCGTCAGCCCCCAATGACATCACGCCGCAAAGGTCAGTAACGGTGAGGGGTGGGCCGCAGGTGGTGCAGGTGCCGGTCCAGCGCCTCAGCAGGTCCTGGAGGGCATCCAGGACCTGATAGAGCGAGTTCGCGGTAGTCGTGCTCGATCCGCCAGCGCATCCCCGCCCACCGCACCAGGTCGGCGACTGGCGTGTCGGCGGGGAGATTGGTCATCCGGTAACCGGTTGGCTCATCGGGTTCTTCGGGCCGTTCGACCAGCAGCGTCCTCACGGGCAGCACGCCGTCCCAGCGACCGCGTCCGTCTGCTTGCTCCTGGGCGGTGCGGCTGGCTTCCTTCCCCGAGGGCCGCACTTGGATCACGGCGAAGTGCGAGGTCATCGTGCCTTTGCTGCCCTGTCGCCAGGTGACCTGCTCGAACACGGCGGTCTCTTCGACGAGGCCGGGCAGTGGCCGGGGCACCTCGCGGTATCGGGGCAGGGTCGGCGGTCCCAGGCCGCCGTAAGCGGGCTGATACGGCTCGGCGCCGGCAGGCCGTGCGATCTCCTTCGGGTCGATGGCCACGACATAGGACCAGCCGCGTTGTTCCAGCGCGAGCCGGAACGAGACGCTGCGGCCCGGCGTCCGCCACGATCACCGGCACCGCCAGACCCTGCGCGGCCGGCGGTCCGGCAGGCCCCAGAGCCACACGGGTCTTGGAGGCATGCACGACCTCGTCAGGTCGATCATGGGAGCTCGCTGGTGTCGGTCACTCCGCTCTATGCCTCGGCCGATCGTTCATTGAGGTCCAGAGTTGACCGCCGGTGTCCGTGCTTGTTGGTGTCAAACGTTGGTGTCACCAGAGACAAGCACCGTTGACAATGCCTGCGCAGCGTACTAGGCCTGTTCCCTGGTCGTCTCTGCCCTGAGTTTCACCGCCCGCTCACGCGGGTCGTAACCAACACCAACGCCCTCGACCAGCACGACGTCCCCATCGATGCGATCGGTCCGCAGCCGCAGGATCTCCTGATACGCGGGGGACGCGTACCAGGCGCGGGCCTCGGCTAGGCCGGGGAACTCAATCAGCACCATGCTGCCTGGCCAGCTCCCCTCCACCACCTCAGTCGGCGGGCCGTGGATCAGAAAGCGGCCGTGAAATGGATCTAGGGTGTCCTGGATGCGTTCCAAGTACTCAAGGACATCAGGGTGATGACGGCGATCACGTAGATGGGCAAAGCCGTATGCAGGCACGTCCCCTTCCCTTCGTTCGCTCCGGTACGACGACTTGAACGTAGCCGCGCGCCCCGCACGCCGCGATTACCTTCGAGGTAATCGCCGAACGGGCCGCTCAGACTCGACGCGGTCGCTCCCGAAATGACCCATAGCTGAACCCCTTCCCCAACCCACCACCTTCCCCAGCTCCCATCCCGTCCGCCGTCGACCCACACACCGTGGAGCGGGCGTGGTTCATGGCGTCCAGGTGGAGCGCGCCACTGTACGAACGACCTGGACGCCATGGGCCGCGTCTGCTCGGCTCTGCCTGGGTCGATGGCGTAAGGGATGGGAGCACCCCACGCACGCCACAACGGACCCGCGGGCGGCAACGGCGCCCCCTCCATCCCGGTGCCGGCCGATCCCCCGCCGGAGGCACTGTCTTGACCATGGCCCGCGCTATGCGGGTGATCGACTCATGGCCACCGGCCCTATCCACATGTGGGCGCGCGTCGGCGCAGCGTGCGCGGAGCGGGCCGAAGGCAGGAGCGCAGCGCGCAGCGGAGCCGGGAAGCGCGCCCGGCGCAGCGGAGCGCAGCCGGGGCTTGATGAGGTAGAGAAACCTGTAACAGCTCTCATGCCCCATGGCCTGTTCAGGATCACGAGATGCCTCTGAGCCCCTGCATCGGACGCCCCCGCGGGCACCCCCGAAGACGCTCGGGCCAAGGCCGTTCGACAGCTCGTGGAGCCAGGCAAAGAGCGTGTGCGCCTCGCAGCCGAGTTGGAGCGGCTGGACACCCATCTCCGTCCCCTGGTCCTCGACGCCATAAAGGCTGGCGTCCCCACCCGCCGCGTCGCCGAACTAACCGGGATCTCCCGCGCCACCGTGGCCCGCTGGGGCAAGAACGCGGAGCAGTGAAAGTCAGGCCGCACCCGTTGGCACCGGGCGCGGCCTCGTACGATTCGAAGGAGTCGGAGCCATGTCGAATCGATCCGCCCTCATCGTCGCAGAAGAGCTCTGCCCGACCTGTTCCGGGAGCTGCGTCACCATCGATGATGGTTCCGTGACCGGGAAGCCTGGAAAGTCTGTCCCCTGCTCCTGCTCCCTCGGCTCCCACCGCCCCCGTGAGGCGCCCGAGGGAGCCCACTACACCGTGAGCCTGCGGCTCTCCCTCGAACCCGCCGACTGCGCCTGTGGAGGCTCAGGCTGGCTGGACGGCGGCTTCTACGTCTGGGAGGGAGACGTTCACCTGGCGGCCGACGAGCGGTGCCCCCTGCACGCTTCCTGACGCGGCTCCGGCCGTTGGTGTCAGCTTGTGGTGTCAAAAGACCCTCGGTCCTAGTGGACCGGGGGTCTTCGTGCTGGTGGGGCTAACAGGATTTGAACCTGTGGCCTCATCCTTATCAGGGATCCCGGCCCGCTGCCGCCGCCTGTCGTCGTGCACCCATTCCTCGGGCAGGGTCTGTCCTCAGGAGACCTTGACCGCGAAGGCGGCAGGTTGAGGGCCATGCCGCTGGCGATCGTCCGGGACCTGCCGCGACGGCTGTACGGCAGGTGACGTGGGACCGCCGCCTGTCGCGGACGCACCCTGCCTGGCCGGCGCAGGGGAGTCTGGCGAGACGCGTCGGTCCCGGCGTCGCAGGGCGCCAGGTCGATGGCGCCGTTCTGCTGTCCCGAACGGGGAGAAAATCGTCGACTACGTCATTGCCGTACGCCGCCCTCGCAGTCGGCCCGGGAGATCTGCGTCATCTCACGTATGGACGGATCACCCTCCGCCGAGCAGGCTCTGTTTGGCGATCAAGGCCCTCCGTGCCTCGCTGCCCTTCCTGGAGTCCCGTACCGTCGCAGAGGCGTCTCATGGAACCGAATCCCCCATCCGGCATCCCGTTACGCGGCATGCGTGACCGCGCGCACACCACCACACCTGCTCGGGGTGACACGAGCGCAGAGCGGCCGCCTACAGTCGCCGTCCAGGCCAGCGATCCGATCACCCGTGAAGGGGTGATCGGTTACCTCCGTTCTCGTCCGCAGGTGGAGGTACTTGGTGCCGAGGAACAGACCAAGGCCGACGTGGTCGTCATCCTGACGAATGACGTGACCTCCGCGACACTCGCCGGGCTCAAGAGGGCTGCGTTGGAGACGACCAACCCGCAGATGCGCATCGTCCTGGTGGCCAACAGCATCACTGAGACACAGCTGACCGGCGCGATCGGCCATGGGCTGGTGAGTTTCCTGCCCCGCCGGCAGACTCAGATGCCGCACATCCTCTCCGCCGTGCTGAGCACCCGGGGCGGCCACGCCCATCTCCCGGCGACGCTGGTCCGCAATCTTGTGGAGTTGATCCGTGCCCTGCAGTCCTCAGAGGCCTCGGAGTTCGCCCTCACGGAACGCGAGATCGACGTTGTCAGGCTGCTTTCCGAGGGCTGGACCACGAAGCAGATAGCCGAGAAGCTCGGGTTCTCCGAGCGCACCATCAAGAATTCCATCCACGCCATGCTCACCAGGCTCGGGCTCCGTAATCGCGCCCAAGCTGTCGGCTATGGAGCCCGCCTCGGGATCCTTTGACCCGCCGTGCACCTACGTACCGTTCTTCTTGTAGTTCCGCAACGCATCGCGCAGCGCCGCGCGCGAGCGGACCCCCAGCTTGGGGAAGAGGTTGTACAGATGGGTACTCACGGTGCGCTGCGACAAGAAGAGCTCTGCAGCGATCTGCTTGTTGCTCATCCCGGTGGCGGCGAGATCCGCGATCTGGAGCTCGCGGGGGGTAAGCGCGGTCGTCCCCGCCCCTGAGACGGCGACGGAGGCGACGGCGGCCGCTTCCCATGCAGTGCGCGCCCGTACCGCCCAGGGCTGGGCGCCCAGCAGTTCCAGCACGTTCAGCGCGCAGCGGAGTTGCTCACGGGCGGCTTCCGCCTTTCCTCGGTCGAAAAGGCGTTGGCCGTAGCTCAGCCGGATACGTGCGCACTCGAAGGCGTATCGGTCGGCGTCCGGCAAGGCAAGTGCCTTCTCGAACAGGGCTTCCGCCTGATCGTCGGGGGCAGCAAGGGCTGCGGCACCGGCGACGAGGAAGGCGATCCGGGGTGAAAGTCCTTGGATGTCCGCCCGTTGGGCCGCGGCGACGTGGTCGCGGGCCTCCGCGGTTCTGCCGGTCATGACGGCTGCTTCGACCAGGTCCAGGACCGACCACAGCGCCCATGACACGTAGGCGGGGAACTCCCCAGGTGGGCTGATCTGAACACAGTGCCGGTAGGCGGTCTCGTAGTCCCCGGCTCCCAGTGACAGCAGGGCCCGGGTCTGATGTGCCATCACTTGACCTGTCACCACGCCCTTGGGCACGCACATCGCAAGGATCTTGTCAGTCAATGTGTTGACAGCCTTCGCGCGCCCTCGACCGGCCTCGATGAAGGCGAGTTGGTACCGGATACGGCAGCCGAGCAGCGCGTAGTCGAACTCCTCCGCTACTTCCAGGCACTCACAAAGCATGGTGTCCGCCTCGTCCCATTGACCGGTGTGGTAGGCGTCGAGGGCCAGCAGCAGGGTCGCAGCCGCCCAGCTGGCGAACGCGCCGCCGGTGCGCGCCAGATCCGCGGCGCGAGCGGCGTGCTGACGGTATCGGCTCAGGTCGTCGCAGAAGAGGGCGCTGCGGGCCATCTGCATGATCCGGCGCGGGTCCGTCTCCGCCGGGATGTCGTCGAAGGCCCGCCTGAGCCGCGCCGTCACTGTGTGGCCGCGGCGCACCGGATCGCTCAGGGCGTCGAAACTCAGCCGGACGAAGCTCGATGCCGGCCCGATCCGTTCGGCGACCTGTTCCCACAGCTCCGGTGTGCCGCCGTAGCACGAGGCTTCGATCAACGGGAAGAAGAGTTCGTCCGTCAGGTCATCGGTGGGGGCTCGTGGCGCTAGCCTGCCGGCCTCGTCGAGGATGTTGTCCAGGGCTTGCAGGAGCAGCCGATGAGCCGCCCGGACATCGCAGTCGCGGTGGATGAGCCGGAACGCTAGGGCGGACGCCGCCCGAGCGGCGTCCTCGGGACTCGCGTGCTCGCAGTAGCCGCCACTGTCCAGCACCTCGGCGGCGGCGTCCAGCTGACCCGCGTGGCTTGCAGCGAACGCGGCCATGGCGAGCCGGCGGGACCGGTCCTGGGGCTGGAGGCTGAGAGCGGAGGCGTGGCGCAGCGCGCTGACGGCAGCAGTCGCCGCGCCGCGCCGCACGGCCCGATGGGCGGCGTTCTCCAACTTCTGGGCCACGGTCTCGTCGGGTCCCAGTGAACCGGCGATCAGATGACCGATCTGGCGTTCCGGTTCGTGGTCGAGGACCGCGCCCAGGGTACGGTGTGCTGTGCGGCGCCGGTCGGGCGTTGCCAATTGCACGATCGCGGACCGCACCAGTGGGTGGCGGAATACCAGCCGGCCGTTCTCGGTGTCCATCCGTACGAGCGCGGCCCGCTCCGCGGGGACCACGGCGCAGTCTGCGACGGCGTCCTCGGGCAATGCCGACCAGATCGTCCGGATGCTTCCCGTGGTTTCGAAGGCGGCAAGCAGCAGGAGGTCCCGAGTGGTCTCCGGCAGGCTTCGGACCCGGTCGGAGTAGAGGGATTCCAGCCGGTCACTGAGGGTCAGCCAACCAGGCAGCTCCGCCTGGCCGGACAACTGCTCGGCGCTGAGCAACGCCGGCAGTTCCAACAGGGCCAGCGGGTTTCCGGCGGCTTCATCGAGGAGCCGCCGCCGTGCCGCCTGCGCCAGGCCGGGAAAGCGGCTGTCCAGCAGTTCTGCTGCCGGCCCGGCCCGAAGCGGTTCGATGCTGTACTCCAGGGAGTCCCTGTCGATGGACGTTTTCCACTCCGATCGCGCCGCGGCGAGGAATCCGATCGGCTTCGGCGCGAGACGCCGAACAACGAACGCGACGATGCGTGCGCTGACCTCGTCGATCCACTGGGCGTCGTCCACAACGAGCAGCAGGGGGCCGTTGTCGGCCAGGCCGTGGAGCAATTCCAGCACGGCCACCGAGATCACGAACTGCTCGGGTGCAGTACCTGGAGAGAGGCCGAGTGCGCGCTTGAGCACATCCCGCTGCCTGTACGGCAGTCGGTCGAACTCATCCTTCAGGCTGTACAACAGCTGGTGCAGGCCGGACAACGCAAGGGTGACCTCTGACTCCACCCCGGTGGCCCGCAACACGCGGAATCCCTTGGCCTGGGCGTTCACCGCAACCGCGTCGAGCAGCGCGGTCTTCCCGACGCCCGCACCCCCGCGCAGCAGAACCGACGCGGCTGAGCCGCCCCGTACCTGCTCGATCACTCCGTTCAACATGGCGAGCTCGGTGGCCCGGCCGATCAACTCGGCACAGTCCGTACGCGTCCGCTCCTCGTGTTGTGCGAAAACTGGCCCGCTCTCGCCCGCCCAGGGGCTATCTGGGTCACCCTTCATTCTCGGCCGGCTCCTGTGCTCTCTGTCCGGTGTCGTCGCAATCCGGCGCCCCCCCTGGGCGGCTCTCGAGCAACCGGTTGGATACGACCCTGTCCTCGGAGGGTGCCACGCTTTGTCCTCCGAGGATGCCACGTTGATTCGAGCTGGGGGAAGTCGGTTCGACACCGTACCGCCTGAAGAGTGTGGCGAACGGTAGTGGACCGCCACCAGCAGGACGCGCTCTGCCACCGGCAACCACCACGGACGCCCCATCCGCAGCCGTCACACCGCGTTCCAGCGCCGCCTTCCGCAGTCGTCCGAACTGCCCGGCCCACAACGATGAACCTGTCCACCCACATGCCCTCAGCCCTCAACACTTCAGCCCTTCGACAGGGATGCCACGTCCACCGTCTGGTGGCCGCGGCCCGCATGACACGGGAAACACGTCACACCGCCCCGCGCTCGCATCGCTGGTTAGTGGGCAACTGTCGGCACGCACCGGCATGCCAGCCGGTTCCGAGCGTGGGTGCGGTCGAAACGGGAAGCCGTGGCTGCCTGATTCTTCTTCCCGTGCCGCCATGGACCGTTCGACTGACCACGAGAACCGTACGCTGTCAGGCAAGCGGGTCCGTTCTGGACCCCCCTCCTGGACGGGCCCGCGCCTGCCTCTCCTGCGGCCCGGACCCAGCCGCAAGGACGTGCGGCTTCCGCCAGTCCTCGTCGCAACGAAGGCAGTGACCGGCCGGTGACCCGGTTGTGCCCGGGCGCGGTCCTGAGAGCGAGCTGCTCGAGGCAGCGGTGACGCCACTGACCCGCCGGGTGCCAGGTGTGTGGAACGTTGCATCGCTCCAGTGATTCCGCCGGCCGGCCCCACATCTCCGTCGTTTCGGCGCTCGTGATCTTTTATAGCGGCCAGGGCAGCGAATGCCCATCTCGGCGCTTCCGCTGGGACTGCCGGCGCCTGGACGTGACCGGCCCGTTGGCAGCATCCTTCGGGCGAGTAGATCCAACGGCATTCCCTCGTCACCCGCACCGACGCCCGGATGCGGGCCTGGCGGCGAACATCATCCAGTGCTGTGCCGGTCGCCTCACAGGACACGCGTGTCGCAGGTGGCTTGTCCGTCCAGCCAGCTTCACCGGTGTGTGACCTTGGGGGTCCGATGGCCGGCGGGCCGATCTGATGTACTGGGCTATACGGCGGGTCGTCTAGGCCCATCATCGGCGAGACGGCCTCCTCAGATGGCGCTCGTCCTCAGTGGGGACGTTCACTTCTTGGCCAGATGCGGCCTGTGGCTCCTTGTCCAAGAGCGTCTTACGCAAGGCCCGGACCGCTCGGGAGGCCTGACTTTTGACCGTTCCAGGACTGCAGCCGAGCACCTCTGCCGTGTCCTCCACGGACATGTCTTCGAAGTACCGGAGAACGATCACCGCCCGTTGCCGTTTGGGTAACTGACGCATCGCCTGTGCCAAGGCGTGATCCGAATGCAAAGCACTGAACGCGTCTGATCCGGTTGCCGCCGTGTCGGGCAGTTCTCCGTATGGGATCTCACCACGCCACCGCCGCTGCCACCAGCTGGCGTGCGTATGAACGATCGTCTTGCGCACATATGCCTCCGAATGTTCGCCGGAGATGCGGGGCCACTTGGGCCAAACCTTGGCGAGGGCCGTCTGGAGCAGGTCTTCGGCCAAGTGCGCGTCACCGGTGAGCAGCCAGGCAAATCGCAACAGGCGCGGACTGCACGCGTTGACGAACTCCTCGAAGTCCGCTGCCGCTGTGTCCTTCACGTTCATTGCAACTCCCCTTGCGGCATGACGTTTCGTCGACGGTGGACGGGTCTGGACCACGGCCATCGCCATGTGCGAGGGAGGCTGTGGCCGATCGCCCACGGCGCTGTGATCAGTTGCTCTCGTACCGGATGCAAGCCTGCTTGCCCGAGCCCTTGCCTCTGGCCGACACCGGTACCCGCGGCGGGCGTACGGCTGACCAGCTGCCGACGGGCACGGTGGCATCCCGGTCCTGGCGCCGCGGCCCGCCAGCAGTCGCGTCGTCACGCAGCTGCAGGCCCCGCTTGCAATGATCCCTTCCGGAACCGGGGCACCATCGGCCAACCGCGCCACGGCCGGGACGCCTTGTCTCAACGGCGGTTGCGCAACCGCTGCGGTCGACTCCGTGCCGCAGCTGTGGCCTCGACGCGTGTACCGAGTAGGGCCGGGTCATCAGGCCCGACATGCGGTGACGAGCGGCCCCACTCGCGGAAAACCAATACATCGGACACATGCCTACGCTACGGACAACGAGTGTCTGGGTGCACTCGGTGGCTCGGCTGGGGTGAGTACCACATCTAGAGCCTGGGTTGCATGGCGCCCGGCAGTCCCAATGATGTCGCCTCTGCCGCGCTGTTACAACCGCCACGAGGTCCGTCGGAGCCCGCAGCCGCCACCATCCGCCTTCCGTCATCACCGACCACGACAGGAGCTTGCCGTTCGGCCTCCGCTCACCAATTGAAGCGGTTATACCTGAACTGATCCGCGTTGCCGGCGTCCGCGTTCTCGAGGGTCACCCGGCGGAGCCGATCCTCATCGGCTCAGCTCTTGCTCCACTTCTGATTGTCCGTTCCCGCGCAGTCCCATAGCTGCAGAGCAGTACCGTCAGATGTTCCGTTGTCCCTTACGTCGACACACTTGTCGGGCGAGACGGCGACCAGATCGTGAGCGGCATTCAGCCTGAACTGTTGTGCCCAGCCGCCGTTGCAGTCGGCCAATTGGATCGTGGCACCATTGAAGGTGCCGGCTCCGGCGAGATCCATACATTTGCCCATGGCCCGGACAGTCCCGTCGGACATGAACTGCCATTTCTGCGCGGAGGACCCGTTGCAACTCCAAATCTGAAGGGGCGAGCCATCCCTGCTCTGCCATCCGCTGACGGTGATGCACCGATGCGAGGCGTGGCTGGACACCATAACGGCCGCGACAGAGGGGCCGGTTGAATGCCCTGATGAAACGGTGGTGTGTCCGGAAGCTGGCGGTCGCGTGGCCGTGTCGCCGGACAGCGGGGACACCTGGTCCGCGTCGTCGTTGTGGCTTCCGTCCTTGCCCTCACGCGGCGCACCGTCCGCCTTCGGCGAAGAGCCTTCCGAGGCTTCCGAGCCGTCGGGGCCGCCATCAGTGCCTCGCCGTCCGGTTTCACTGTGCTTCTCAGCATCTTTCGCCCCGGAACGGACACGGCGCGACTCGGGAGCGGCCGAGGCGACGCCGGCCCCGTCACCGCCGTAAGCCCCTCCGCTCAAAATGGTGCCCTCGGTGGGTGCCGAGGCCGCCTTCGGCGCATCGCCGTCGGTACTGACCAGGAAAGGCACGGTGAGCAGAGCGACACCGGCAATCGCGGCGCCCGCGAGCAGACTCCTACGCACCCGGCCCGTGTCATCGGGTGCCTGTCCAGGCAAACCGTCGGTTTCATCGATGACTGCGTTGACGCCCGTTGCGGCTTGTGTAGCGGCGTCCCCCGCTGAGGCGGCGGCCGTCTGTGCCTCGTGATCAGCGCCGGACTCAGCCGCGGTGGTCGTCCTGTTGCGCCGGAACCCGATCGTGAACGAACGCATGCCGCGGCGCTCGGACCCCCCTGCGTCAGCAGCAGTGCCGGGGCCCTCATCGGGACTGTGCTCGTCGTCGGCGGCTTGCTCGTCAGTACCTGTTTCCGTTTCAGCCCCTCCACGACTTGCCGTGTCGGCTTCCGGCTGGTATGCGCCGGCGCTGGCGGAGTGCTCGGCGCGGCCGATTGCGGAGGAAGACTCGGAGCGCGGCTGACCGTCGGACGTCAGCGCTGACGCGACACCCGCGCGAACGGGGGAACGCTTTGCAGTTCCTTCGTCGGCCGACACCGAAAGTGCGCCGTCCTGGACCGGGTTGGCTGTCTCGCGCGCGTCTTCGGGCGACGTGGCGGAGGACGTGTCCGCTGACATCCATGCTCCTTACGTGAACTTGTCGACTCGGTGAGTGCCATCTGGCAGTCGGTGTCAGTTGCAACCGGGCGGTTGGGCGTTCAACTCGGGGGTTCCCCCAGGTGCCAACGAACCTCGAAAGCCAGGCCCGATCCCCTGTTCGGTCGCACGAGCGACTGCAGCGCGCAACGAAGACAGCACTGCTGACGCTGCGCTTCCCTACGGTATCGCCCGTCGGGTAACGCTTCTTTGCCCACACCGATTCACAACTGAAGCCTTGTGTGGTGGGCATTGTGCCACGTCCGTTTGACGTGTCGCGTGCGGATCGACTGGAAGCCGGAAGGGCCATCATCGGCATCGGACGTCCTGCTTCGCCATGCAACTGCGCCCGCCGGGGGAGCGGCGCCATCCAGACGGGGGGACTTCGCTGAACCTCTCGCGCGGCCGTCAGGGCGCTGCTGCAAGATCCTGGCCTGCCGCGATCGCCTTGCCGGAGGTGCCTGCCCTCACGGCAGGTCGGCGATGTGGAAAGTCCCGGCTGGTGAGGGGAGGATCACGCAGCCGGGACTCGACGAGGAGACAAGGCCTCGACCTTATCTGGACAAACCAACTTATCGGTGTGGCGCCATGAGAGGCGTGGCATCACACCACACATCGGATCCGTTGACACCTAGGTCACGGTAGCAAGCTCCACTACACGCTCACACAGCGATCTCGACAACAACAGATCCAGCCGGTCCCGCAACTCGTCCGATGCTTCGGTTACCTCCACATCCGTGCCGGCCCAAGGCCCGGTCCCGCATCCAGAAGCGGATCGCGCCACTAGCGGTGTGGGCAGTCCCGTCTCTCAGCGGGTAGGGATGTGGCCACGACCAGCACCGTCACAAGCGCAAGAAGAACCTGACGATGCACTACGAGCCGTCGGCGGAGTCGTAAGCGGCACCGGGCGGCTCGGATGTCGATCGGTATGCGTCCGCTACCGGCGTTCGTGCGGTCAACCGACCCTGCCCCAGGTCCGCGGCGAGCAGCGCTCACTCTTCGGCAGTCACCGCACGGACCGCTGCGACTCTCGCTGAGTAACAGGCCGACGCCCCGGACTCCGGAGGCATGCTTGCCGGCTCGGCGTCAAGGGAGAGTTCGTCCGCAGCCCGTTCATGCAGGGAGGATTCGGAGGCGGCGGCCTCAGATGTCCTTCGATAGATCCCCTCGGGATCCTTGTAGGCTACTGAACTGAAGTCCGGGAAGTCCATGTTCGCCAGTTCCATGTTGACTTGGATGTCCAGCACCGTCTCAGGAACCGCACGGAACTGCCGTCCGAATTCGGTTTCGTACTCCCATTGCTGCTCGTCATCGCATTCTTCCCGGGTCAGGGTGGTCGCGACCACCAAGGCGTGGTGGTCGGTCTCCATAGTGATCTGGTCAGCGAGGAACACAACGGCCACAGCGGGTATCTCGCCGGTTGCAACGGCGACAAGCACGGTGTCCGTGTCCGCGTTCTCCCAGCGAGGGTCATCAACGAAGACAGGGACGCCTCCCTCGTCCTCTTCCGGGGGCGTGAGCATCCGCTTCACGGCCTCCCACGTGAGGTCGTCACCGAAGTGAGTCCTCACGATCACCGGGTCGAACTCCAGGCGTGCGTTCGAGTCCGTTGCAAGCGTCACAGCAGGGCTCCTTCGGTAGGTAGACGTCCGGTGCGGGCAGTGTGCACTGGGCATGGGACATGGACGCAAAGGCGCCGGGGGTTTCCGGTTCCGCCTCTTGCCGGATCTTGCGCCTCCGCGATTGGCCGTCTCGGGCCCGCCGTAAGCCACCCGTAGACTCAGCGAAGGGCAGGACGGCAGTGCATGTCACCAGCCCTGTGGCTGCTGATCGTGGCTGGTGAGAGGCGTCTGTGTCCGGCAGTGTCTGCTTCGGTCACAGTGCTTGCTAAGCGCTCACACCACCAAGCACACGCTACGGGCCTTCGATCTGGAACTTCGACGGTCTACTTGGCGGAGCATACAGCGGGCTGTGACAACACACCACAGCCTCTTCGCGCAAGAAGTGGCTGGCCATGGCCATCGGTACGGTGGGATGCTGGCCGGCTATCCGCTCGCAGTGGCGCGGGCGCCGGCTTTCCCGCGCTCACGCCAGTGGCGTCGCCCGAGCCGTTGAGTGGAGCCGACGTGCCTGAACACGGTTCGGACTAGCCAATCTAGCGAGAAGGCAACGAGCGCACCCGCCCAACTGTGGTCGGTCGTCGGGACGTTGCTGGTGGACCGGCTCTCCGCCTTGAACAACGCACGAGTGCGGGATGCGCCAGCAGCCGTGGTAGCTTGCAGGTGCCGTGCGGGGGTCGGGGATTCAGGATGCCAGCCCGGGCAGGTGGCGTCCACCTTGGCACCCGAGATCTGTGCGCTCCTCCAGTTGCTCCTGTCGGCCAAGTCCCCGATGCCCTGATCGGCTGCCTCGGAGACAGCACTCACACTGCGGCGAAGCCCAGAAGGCGGCCGGGGGTGTGATGACGCTCGCCCACTAACTGACCTGATACCGCTTGTTTCACATCGATTCGCTTGACTTCGTCCTTTCGGTTGGACATCGTTGTCGGCGGCAGATTTACCGTAGGTCGCCGATACTCGACCCACCGAATCACACTGACTGGCAACCTCGAAGATGAGGCATTTACAGTGAAGTTGCGTCTCCAGTGGTCAGTCCTGCCTTTCCTCGTAGGGGCCGCCTCCGTTCTGGTGACCGGATGCGGGGTTTGGCCCGATGGTGGCAGCTCCGATTCACGTATAGTCGTCGGGATGTCCGATTCTGTCCTGGCTACAGACCCTGCCTCAGGCTATGACCCAGGTTCATGGCTCTTGTTCAATAACGTCTTCCAATCCCTGCTGAGCTTCCCCCAGGGACGAACAGAGCCACAGCCAGAGGCCGCCGAGCGATGCTCGTTCACGGACAAGCATGCCAAGGTCTACCGCTGCACCCTCAGGGACGGCCTGAAGTTCAGCAACGGCGACCCTCTCACGGCCGAGGACGTCAAGTTCTCCTTCGACCGAATGCTGAGGATCGACGACCCGGCAGGCCCTGCGGTGATGTTCCGTTCTCTGGACAGGGTCGAGACGCCGGACATAAAGACTGTAATTTTCTACCTGAACGACCCCGACGCCACCTTCCCCAGCAAGATAGCCTCCGGCGCCGGTTCCATCGTAGACCGTCGCCAGTACGACATGAGTGGGCTGCGTGACGATGGCCGGGCGGTTGGATCCGGCCCCTACGTTCTGGAGTCATTCGGCAAGGATGAGGCCGTCTTCTCGGTCAACAAGAACTACAAGGGTCATGCCAAGGTAAGGAACTCTGGCATTACATTAAAGTTCTTCAGCGCCGGTCGAACAGCATTGAAACAGGCCGTGATCGATGGCAGGGTCGACATCGCCTACCGCGGCCTACTCGCAGGTGACATCGCCCGCATCGGCCGTCTGCGCAGCGGCCAGGACATCAAGGTCGTCGAGGGCGACAGCGCCGAAGTTCAGCACCTGGTCTTCAATATGAACGACCCGGTGGCCGGAAAGCTCGGCGTACGGAGGGCCATCGCCTACCTGCTTGACCGGGACGCCCTCATCAGGCAGGTGTTCCAGGACACAGCGGTACCGCTCTATTCGATCGTTCCGGCCGGCATCGGCGGCCACAACACCGCCTTCTTCGATACTTACGGGGGTCGGCCGTCGAAGGACAAGGCCGCCGCCGCGCTCCGCGCCGAGGGCATACAGGCTAAGGTCAGATTGACGCTCTGGTCGACCCCTTCCCGCTACGGCCCGGCCACCGACCAGGAGATGCGGGCGATCGCCGCTCAACTCAACGCGAGCGGCCTGTTTCAGGCCGATACAAAGTCCGTCCCCTTCGATCGCTACGAGAAGGAGGTGGCTGCGGGCAAATACGGCGTATACGTCAAGGGCTGGGTGCCGGACTACCCCGACGCCGACAACTTCACGGTGCCCTTCTTCGCCAAGGAAAATGTACTCGGCAATCATTACTCAAATTCCGTCATCACCGACACGCTGATTCCGATCACTTCCACTCAGAGCAATCGCAGAGCCGCGGACCGTGAGTTCGCCCAGATCCAGGACATCGTGGCCGAGCAACTACCCGTTCTTCCTGTGTGGCAGGGGAAGCAGTACGCAGTCGTGCGTAAGAGTGTCCACGGCGTGGAATACTGCCTGGATTCCTCGACTGTGTTTCGGTTCTGGGAGCTCAGCAAGTATTGAGCGAAGAGGCATGGACCACTGTCGCCCGAGTGCCCGACAGCCGAGCATGTGTGGGCCCCGCCACCCACTGCCTTCCTGACACGAAATGCAAGCAGTCACACGGCACACCGGCGAGTGGCACGGCGCATGAGTTAGCGTTAAGGCAATTCCTGAACCGGCCTGCCGACGACGGCGATGACGCCGTCGCCGGCAGGGCCACTAGTTCCCACTGCGGGCTGGCCAAGGTTAGCTTTGGCCAGGTGACATGGCCAAAGCGAGTTCAAGCCATCCGAGTTGTGCTGTCGGGCGCATGGCCACTACCTTCACTCGGCGGGCGCCTGATACAGTCCCCTGCCAGCCCGTCGTGCCCGAGAGGTCGCAACGAGTCGGTCAAGGGTGCTTCGTACCGCGTTGATACTGCCCGCACTCTCGTCGCGCCCAAGAGCCTCAGCAACATCCCTCGCACGCAGCGCGATGTCAGGGTTGCGGGCCAGAACAGCAATGACCTGCTCTGTGAAACGGCTGCCGCGGGAGACGCCCTTAGAGAGCGCAGTAAGCGACGGGCCTACGTGTCGATCCGAGTTCGTCGCCTTCTCCTCTGGCGCCACCGGATCGCCCGAAGGCTGCACATGCGCGCTCTCCGTCGCCGTTAGGGTCTCTGCCGGCTGAACAGACGCGGCCGGAGCGGGCTGCGGCGCGTCCGGTTCCTTCGCATTGGGGGATGTCCTCTGGTCTTCTTCTCCGGAGCTCGGCCGCGGAACCACAGCGGGCGGCACAGAGCGCAGTGCAGCCAGTGCTCCACGGATGGACTCGATGTTGCCTGAGACCAGAGCAAGCTCCGCCTGGATCGATTGCTGCTGGCTTTGAAGCACTTTTTGGTGTTCTTCGAGTTGAGCCAGCTCCGACTGAAGCAACGCCATCGCCGACCCGATACTGCTCGCCACCGAAGCTGGCGCTGACATGTGCGCTCCCTGCTCTTGTGTAACCGATGAGGCGGGGGTGAGCTGTGCGCAGCGACTGCCGCGCGTGCACAGGACACCCGTCATACCTCTTTTCCAGCCATGAGCATACGACGATCCCACCTCGCCGATAACAGTGTGAGCCATCGCGACAGTCCAGGCATCCGTGCTTCGCTGCAACGGTGCGGCAAGCGGGAAGCCAACTTGCGGGCACAGACGGGGCATCCCGCGATCCTGGGCGTGGTGCCCGCCTGTGGCTCGTCGTCCGTGTGGGGAGGAGCGGATCGGCGCGGCACCCCTCCGCAGCGGCGATTGGTCCTGTGACGTGCAGGTTCGCCCCAGGGTGCCAGTGGACGGGGCCTGATTGGCTAGCTCGGCAATCAGGTTGACCATCGAATATCCAGCCCAAGGAAGGGGTTCCGTAACCCGACCGTTACCTTCTTTGCGGGCTGGCAACGGGACTCCGGACTTCTCCAGTCGGTAGGTCTGGCCCCCGGTCGAACACATGAACCCGGACTACAGGTTGCCTGCTTCCCCGGCCTCCTGACGGTCGTGATCACCGCCCAACGGGATATCCGACTTGCTCACCCGGTTCACGCTCTCTCGTCACCCGGATCGCCGGCACAACTCGTCCATAAGGTGCCGTCTGGGCCGCGGCGGAAGAAGCATCACGACAAGTTGGCCAAGTTGGCCTACAGATTACGAGGGCCGGCCAGCCCACTGCCCACACTGTCCCGGATCCGTCTGCAATCACGTCATTCATGAACTCATACTGAGGTCCAGGCAGCTGACGCCAAGTATGGCCATCCCAGAGCGCGGCGCTCCTGGATGGCACCTGCCCGTCGACGTTGGTCTGGAACTCCCCACCGAACTGACCTCGTCCAGTTGGGGCAGTTCGATCGCTGACATGAGTGCCGTTCCTGGAACGCCCGCAGTTTTTGCGGTGGGCAACGCCGCGTGCGAGAGCATGACGGGGAACTGCGGTCTGATCGTGTCTCGGGGTTTGCGTTGATCGTCAGCGGGTGACCCGGAGGGTGAGACCTATGAGTGGGGCTCACGGCGTCTGATGTGGGCCCTGCTTACAGGTTTCCACGCTGTGGTCGCTCGGCCGGCCATTGTCGGCATGCCTTGCAATCAGTTGCGCATGTCGGCCTAGTAGTGCCAGTCGGGGGGGCGGCCACAGGTTGTGCAGGTGCTGTCGTACACCTCAGCAAATCCTGGAGCACTTTCACGACCTGGTAGAGGGTCGGGCTGGTATCTGTGGTTCTGGGTCGAGCGGTCGCAGGGTGAGGAAGGCCTGGGCGGCGATGACGAGGGTGACGTGGTGGTGCCGGCCGCGCCAGGTACGGCCTTCGAAGCGGTCCAGGCCCAGGCCGTGCTTGAGTTCTCGGTAGTCGCACTCGATCCGCCAGCGCATCTCCGCACACCGCGCCAGGTCGGCGACCGGGGTGGTGGCAGGCAGGTCGGTCATCCAGTAACCGGTCGGCCCGTCGGCTTCTTCAGGCTGTTCGACCAGCAGCGTCCGCAGCGGCAGCACACCGTCCCACCGGCTGCGTCCACCGGACTGTTCCTGGGCGATGCGACAGGCTTCCTTGCCCGACGGCCTGATCTGATCGGCGAAGTGCGAGGTCGTCGTGCCGCCAGACCCCGCACTTCTCGGCGCGGCGGCGACTCGCGGCGCGGTTCCGGAGGCACCGGTCACTAGGGGGCGGGCGTCTTGCTGATCATGTGTCGAGCAGATGAGTGTGCTGGCCAGGATGATCGCGGCGCGGTAGCGGGCGGGTTGCTTGTCGTAGCGGTTGGCGATGCCCCGCCACTGCTTGAGGTGGTGGAAGCAGCGTTCGACGACGTTGCGGCGCCGGTAGACGGACCTTTGGAAGCCGCACCGGCGTTCGCCGCGCCGTGCCCTGCCCGTGAGCTGGTCGACGCGTTCGGAGATGGTCGCCCTGATTCCCCGCTTGCGCAGGTAGGCGCGGAAGGAGCGGGCCGAGTAGCCCTTGCCGGCCACGACCCGTTCGGGCCGTCGACGGGGGCGTCCCGGCCCGGGCCGGACGACGCGGATGGCGTCGATGACGGCTTCGGCCTGGGCGCAGTCGTTGCGGGTGCCCGCCGTGACAGTGACGGCCAGTGGTCGGCCGGGTCCGTCGCAGGCCAGGTAGATCTTGCTGGTCAGCCCGCCGCCAGATCGGTCCCGGTCCTCGTTCCTCGAGGCCCCTTTGGCGGCCGTGTGCTGATGAGCCCTGACGATCGTGGAGTCCAGCGCGACCAGCCAGACCACTCGGCCCGTGTCCGGCCGTGGCCAGGAGCCGGTCGAAGGTGCCGTCGGCGGCCCAGCGGGCGAACCGCCCGTGCACCGTCTGCCAGGGCCCGAACCGTTCCGGCAGGTCCCTCCAGGGCACACCGGTACGGAACCTGAACACGATGCCTTCCAGCATTCATCTCGGCAGGACGTGGCAAACAGTGGTGCTTCCGGTCCACGACCAGGTCCGCAGTACGCTGCGAGCCGCGGTCCCCCGGCAGAAGATGCCCTGAGTGACGAGTCGATGGGCGCGGTCCTCGCCGGCCCGCTCGTACTCGCGGCACGAGTATGTGCGAGTCTCAACAGTGCAGCTCCGCCGGTCAGCGATTCGGGACTGCAGTCGACTACCGAGCGGTGGAATTGAGGTCGGTGTTCGTCACGCGCCGGGTTGGGGTGGTTCCCTGCTCATCCGGCGTCACCGACGCAAGGGGCAACGTTCGCTTCCCTAGCGGCCCTGCTACGAGTGGACACGTACCCATGCCGAACGCTCGCCGCTAGCGTTTGCGTGGCGGTTGAACATCGCATTCCGGGGCCGTGCCTCGGAAATGAGCGTTCGGCAGGCAGAACGCGCACTCTGCTGCGGCCAGTTCTCTTGAGCGGGGTGCCAGGAGCTCATCCATACAGATCCTGATGCGGTTCAGCAGCTGGAAATCACGGGCGATTCAAATCAAAGCCCGGAACCGATTGCGGTACACAACTCCGAAGGAGAAGAAAATGAAGTCCTACATGAGGAAGGCCCGTATGGGCGCCGTTGCGCTGGTCATCAGTACTTTCGTCTCGGGAGCGTTCGCCCTGACCTCTGGCACGGCGCACGCCGCCGACAACGCCACCTACACGGTCAAGTGCCGTTACTACTGTGTGTAGTTGAGGCCCATCAAAGCCTCCTGACCGTCCGGCAGCCGCCTGCTGAACCATCGGGCGTCCCGGGCCAGCGGTGCCCAGAGCAGGACGCCCGGCCTCCTCGCAGTGCAGTAGGTATGGACTGCATCCCTTTGCGGCCTGGCGTAGTCCAGCACGAGGTGGAATCGCACCGACGTTTCGAGCGGTAACCGTCCGGAATGGTGCGGCCGGCGTAAGGACGTCGGCCGCACCATCAAAGGTGCTTGGACGGTTCAGACAGGATGTTTCCGCAGGTTTCGGGGCGTCGGTGGCTGCCGTCGGCCGTACTGGTGCTGCTGATGATCATGTACCCCCGGACGAGCCTCGGCGCGGCAACGTGCAGATGATCGTGCTGACCGGCGCGACCAGCTCGGTCCGGATGAGGTCGTTTGCTATTTCGCCGCCATGCGGAAGACAGCCTGAGATCTGCTGGGCAGCCGCCGGCCGTCTGGGCGGGAGCAAACGATCCGTAGCCCTGGGTCGCCTGCGTGGGTGCAGGTGTCAGTCCGAGCGGAGGGCCCTACTCGGCGGTAGGGGTCTGTCCGCGCTGCGTCCGGTGCGGACGATGTCCGCGACAGAGGCGTTCGTGCGGCTGCCGGTGGCAGCCGCGGGGGACCTTACACCCCGGCCGTTACGGGCGTACGCGTTGATCGCCTACGCGGTAAGGACAGCAATTGGGTGACCTCGGTGCGGTTGCCACGATCAGCGGCGCCGCGAGTGGCATCCCTTGTCTGTCGGTGAATGCCGGGGCCCTGCTGCCCGGCGGAGCCCGCTCGGCTGGATCGTATCCGCTCTGGCGCGTCACCGAACTGTCCGGATGCGGGAGGATTCGATCAGGGCAGGAGCCGATCGGCTCAGGGATTGTGTCGGCGTCGCCCGCAGGTGGCCCGTTGCGGATCTAGTGCTGCTGTAGGCGCGACGCCAGGTGGACCGGCCTGTCCAGACGCGCTCGACGGTCACGGACCGGCTCGACCGGTGAGCCGAGTGTTTTGTACTTGGCGTCCGGCGAAACGCGAGCCATGGACCATAGCGCCGTGAACCGGATACAGACGGCCATGGCCGAGGTCATGCGGCGGTGCCGACCCAGGAAATCGGCGGGCTGACCGTCCTCCCGACCACCTTCCTGCTCCACCTTTCACAGCATTCCCGGAAGACCCAGCTACTGCCCGCGATACTGATCGTCACCGGGCGGGATGCTACGCGACACCTGATACAGCAGCAGAAGATCGCCGCCAGCCGGCCCACGCGCTGGAGGGCGGTACTCCGGTGCCGCAGGACCGGGTCGGCAACAGTGCCGCGCCTCAAGATGTGCAGTGGACTCGCTGTCCGTGCGTCCCGGTGCTGCTGGGCGCTTGCTATCCCGCGGGGGCGCGAGCTGTGAACAGGCCGCGGGTGGGATGGCCGATCGCACCGGCAGGCGGCCACGGTGTCGTGCCCGGTACCGGCAATGATGTGGACATCTGTCCGGCCTGGGTACAGGCGGTCTGCGGGGGAGCGCTGATCGGCCGGAGTCTGGGTCTCGCATACTGTTTCTGCTGCTCGCGTATGCGCGTGGGCACGTGTTCTCACCCGACCAAGAGGAGTCGTCCATGAATCCGGCCCGCATCGATCGGGCGTTGGCCGTCCTGGGATACCTGGCCAAACACCAAGAGGGGAGCACTCTCAAGCGCCTGAGCGATGACCTGGGACTGCCGATGAGCAGCGCCCACGATCTCCTGCAGACGCTGGTCGGGCTCGACGTCGTCAAGGTATTGGGGCAGCGCACGTACGCGCTGGGGCCTCGCGCGGTGATCCTGGCACTGTCGATCGTCGACAGTGTCGACCTGCGGCACGTGAGCCGACCCTACCTCGCAGACCTCTGCGAAGAGATCAATGAGAATACGTACCTTGCGGTGCGCAGCGGTACCGGAGTCGTGTATGCCGACCGTCATGAGGCCGGGCAAGCACTGTCAGTTGTGGTGAAGCTGGGCGGACAACGTCCCTTGCACGGGTCGAGTGTCGGCAAGCTCATGGCCGCCTACAACCCCGAACTGGAGCAGCGGCTTCTTGACACTGCCCAGCTGAAGCAGTTCACGCCACGCACGCTCGTGGACAAGGAGCAGCTACGGGAGGAATTCCGCGAAATCAGAGCTCGTTCCTACAGCGTCAGTGACGGAGAGAGTGTCGAGGGGATCCTCGGCCTCGCTACTCCGATCGTCGATGCCGTCGGCATCGTCAACGCCGCGGTGCACGTGTCCGCACCTCAGGGCCGCCTGTCCGGAGATCGTCTACCTATCGTTGTAGCAGCGATGTCCCACGCTGCGGCGCTCATCTCCCGACAGCTCGGTGCCCCCGAAGACACGGTGCCCGTGCTCACGATCGAGGAGATTCGCGGCTTCGAAGAGCGCCGCCGGAAAAGCCAGTAGATGCCGGCCGCCTAGGCGGTTTCGTTTGGATCATCGGGCGGGCCAGAGGAAGATGCCTGCGATGTGGAGTCCGGCCAGCTAGATGGTGGCGGTCTTCTCATAGCGGGTGGCGATGCCGCGCCACTGCTTGAGGCGGTTGATGCACCGCTCGACGGTATTGCGCTGTTTGTAGGTCTCGCGGTCGAAGGCCGGGGGCCTGCCGCCCCGGCTGCCGTGACGTAGCCGGTGGCTCTCGCTGGTCCGTCGGGACTGGGATCACTGCCCGGATGCCTCGCTTGCGCAGGTGTTCGCGGATCGCGCGGGATGAGTACGCCTTATCGGCCAGCACCAGGTCGGGCCTGCTGCGGCTCCTAGCCGACGAGGAACCCGTGGCGGGCCATGACGTCGGTGAAGGCAGGTGCGTCGCCGGCCTGGTCTGCGGTGAGAACGAACGCCAGAGGTCGACAGCGGCCATCGGCGGCGATGTGGATCTTCGCGGTCAGCCTGCCGCGGGAGCGGCCGATGGCGTGGTCGCCGGGTTCGTCTGCCGGGGCCCCCTTTTTCCGGGCTCCGGCCGCGTGCTGGTGGGCACGCACGATCGTGGAGTCCACCGAGACGCCCCAGTTTAGATCCTCGTCCGCGTCGGCTTGGGCCATCAGCGCGATGAACACCCGCCGCGTCACGGATCTGTGTGGGGGACGGCCGTGTTGGACTCGGTGCGCTGCGGAGTTGAACGCCTGGCCGTCGGCCCGCGCCGGCCCGGCGACCCGGACGCCCTGGTGCTCGACGCCGGAAACGATGTGCGGCGCGGCCCGGCGATGGCTTCGTCCCGCCATGTCAGCCTTCCTCCACACCCCGAACCGGAAGCCCCGAGGCGCCGCCGGACGAGCCCCGGAGTCACGGAGCGGCCGAGACGGACTCATGCCCGGGCGAGCGCCTCCGGCTGCTGCGGCGCTGTTCGTCCTCCTCGCCGCCGATGATCAGAATGTCCCTGGCGCCGCTCTCCGGCAGTGCTCGCAAGGTCGATGGAGCGAGAGCCGACAGATGGCTGCGCGGGTCCTCGTAGCTGGACATTCCGGATACATAAGGGGGCGAGGCGGTCGCGGATCGCGCTCTGGCGATCCAGCAAGATCGCAATGCGATGCTTTTCAGCGCCGGGTTCGGTAGCCCGTTCCTCCCCGGCTGCGGGCGAAGATGTCCTTGATGGCGCGGGGCATTGCCTGTTCGTCGATGGCGACCATGACTCCAGGCCCGGCTCTGATGCTGGTACTGGGAGCATGGACATGGCCGCTTCCTGTCGGATGAAGTCGGCATCGCGCAGTAGCCCCCTGTCAAACTCGGCTGCGGGGGGCGGGCGAGGGAAACAGCCGAGGCGAGGCCGCTGTTGAGGCGCGTCCGGGCCCGAAGTGGATGGTGTTGGCCGCGCAGCCCAGAAGGAAGGCATAGGTTCCCGGCTCGTCGCAGCGGAACGGGGTGAGCTGGGCCGTGAACCGAGGGCGCTCCACCATGTCCAGCCGGAACGAGGTGATGGCGCTGAGTCCGTCCTCCGCGACGTCGAATAGCCACGCTCCCTCGTGTATTCGCTTCCACAGAGATGGATTGCGCAGCAGGGCGAGCAGGCACAAGGTCCCCACGGCGGATGGCGTGGACGGGAAAACTTTGCTCATCGGCGTCGTGATGCTTCTGGCGGCGGTGCAGACGACGGAGTCGCGCCGCAGGGCCGAGCGTGCGCTCGGCACTCATCGGAAGACGCCCAGATCACCGCAGCTCCAGGCTCGCCTCTTGTCCGACGACGCGGATATCGCCGGCATGGAGGTCATTTTCTGCGGCACGCCCGATCGCGCCCCAGATGTCGGCACCAAGGGTGTCGGTGAGATCGGCCTGGTCGGTCTGGCCGCAGCCATCGGCAACGCGGCCCACCATGCAACCGGCCGTCGTCTGCGCTCCCTCCCTTTCACCATCGAACGGCTCTTCTGACCTCACAAGCCCGACGCTGTGGCGAGGGGCATCACATCTTCCTCGCCGCAGTCGTGTGTCACCTCGCAGGGCGGACGGCTCGGGGCGTTGCGCCTCGATCAAGGCGCGGGAGCGCATCGGAACTCCTGGAACGCAGGTCAGCCCTTGACGTCGTCTGGCGACCTACCTAGCATCATCGCTACGTGAATACGGAGTTAACTTCGAGAACCCGAAGCTCCTGAACCGCCGGGCCCGTCTGGCTGACTCGCCGACGACTGGCCGGACGGCAACCCAATCCGGTTTCTAGGAGAGACGCTTGTCCGAGCAGCTCATCGCGATACTCGCCTTGGTGGCGATCTTCCTGATCGGCACGCTGCGTGCGGTCAACCTCGGTGCCCTCGCCCTCGTCGCCACCTTCGTGGTGGGCGCCGCAGTGGGCATGGAGACGCCCGAAGTCCTGGCCGGTTTCCCGGGCGAGCTGTTTGTCATCCTGGTCGGTGTCACGTACCTCTTCGCCATTGCCAAGAACAACGGCACGGTCGAGTGGCTCGTCCAGGCAGCGGTAAGCCTGGTGGGCGGCAAGGTGGCAGCCATCCCGTGGGTGATGTTCACAGTGAGCTGCGTCCTTGTCTCCCTCGGCGCCGTGAGCCCCGCGGCCGTAGCGATCATCGCTCCCATCGGCATGACGTTCGCCGGACGATATGGGATCAACCCTCTTCTCATGGGGCTGATGGTCGTCCACGGGTCCGCTGCCGGGAACTTCTCTCCCATCGGAGTGCTCGGTGTCGTCACCAACGGCGTCGTCGACACCAGCGGAGTCGCCGGGGACCCCGTGATCGTCTTCCTTGCCAACCTGATGTTCAACGTCTTGCTCGGCGTGGGCGTCTACTTCGGATTCGGCGGTCGGCAGCTCATCGCCGCCGGGCGCAAAGCCCGCCGACGCTCCGATGGCGCGGACCCTGCCCCTGCCGATTCGCACCACACGACCGCAGGGCAGTCCGCCGCGACCGTCCTTGTCACCAAGCCGGCCCAGACCGAAGCTGGCGTTGTCCGGCTGGACCGAGACCGGATCATCACCCTTGCCGGCATGGTGGCACTGGTCCTCGGTGCCCTCGTTCTCCGCCTCGACGTCGGTCTGATGTCCCTGACCGCAGCGGTCCTCCTGACGCTTCTGTCTCCCGACGCGGCCAAGGACGCGGTGGCTCAGATCAACTGGGGCGTCGTCCTGCTCGTATGCGGCATCGTCACCTATGTGGCGCTGATGCAAGAGATCGGCACCGTCGACTACCTCGGCAACGCCATCTCGAAGGTCGACACACCGCTCCTGGCGGCGCTCCTCATCTGCTACATCGGCGCGATCGTCTCGGCCTTCGCCTCCACCACCGGCATCCTCGGTGCCCTGATTCCCCTCGCGGTACCACTCCTCGCCACCGGTCAGGTCGGCGCGATCGGTCTGGTGACGGCCCTGTCCATCTCGGCATCCGTTGTGGACAGCAGTCCTTTCTCCACCAATGGCGCCATCGTGGTCGCCAACGCTCCGAAGGAACAACAGCCCATGGTCTATCGACAACTCATGAAGTGGGGCTTCGGCCTCGTCCTGATGGCACCCGTGGCCAGCTGGGGCGCCCTGACCGTGCTGGCGGGGTGATGACCGTGACCCGCACCGCATGCCACACTCCGCTCGAAGGCGTTCGAGTCGTCGATCTGAGCACCAGCCTCGGCACCTACGCGGGACGTCTGCTCGCCGACCTCGGCGCCGACGTCATCAAGATCGAGTCCCCAGGCGGTGCCCCCGAGCGCCGTGTTCCCCCGCTCACGGATGACGGGATCAGCCTTTCCTTCGTCTTCACCGAAGCAGGCAAGCGGAGCGTCGTGCTCGGCGGCCATCAGGACGGCGCCTGCGCCGAACAACTCGATGAACTGCTGGCCACCGCCCAGATCCTGCTGACCAGCGAAGGGCCCAGCCGACTGCGGCAGCGTGGTCTGCATCCCGACGACATCGTCCGCAGGCACCCGCGCCTGGTCCATGTCTCCGTCAGTCCCTTCGGTCTCACCGGACCCTGGGCCGACCGCCCGGCCTCCGACCTCACCCTCCTGGCAGCCGGCGGCCTCCTCGCCCTCGCGGGCGAACCCGGCCTGCCACCCGTACGCGCCTGGCCCGACCAGACATCGATCATCGCGGGCGGGCATGCAGCCACGGCTGCGCTCATCGCCCTGCTCGTGCTCGAACAAACGGGTCAGGGACAGATCGTCGACGTGTCGGTGCAGGAAGCCGTCGCCCACTCCCTGGAAAACGCCGTCCAGTACGTCGACCTGGAGCAGGTGGTCCGTCACCGCGTCGGATCCGGACCTCTGGAAGCGGGCACCGGCCTCTACGCGTGCTCCGACGGGTGGATCTACCTGGTCGGAGGTCTCGGTGGGCTTCCCCTGGCCTGGAATGCCATCATCAGCTGGCTGGAAGGCGGCGGCCTCAAGGAAGCCGCACAACTGCGCGAGCCCCACTGGCTCGAACCCAGCTGGCGCCGCACCGAAGAGGCGGTGCGAACGTTCCGTGACCTCTTCGAACGCTTCGCCGCTCAGCGAACGAAGCAGGAGCTGTACGAGGACGGTCAGAGCAGAGGCATCAGTGTCGCCCCCGTGTCCACGCCCGAAGATCTCCTGAACAACCCCCAACTGGTCGAGCGGGGCTTTTTCCGATCCATCACCGTCAATGGCCGGCCCCTGGTCTTCCCTGGCTCCCCCTACCGCTTCGACGGCATGGACGTCGCACCCGGCAGCCCCCCGGCGCAGCCCGGCGCCGACACCCAAGTAGTCCTGTCCGCGTTGCCCGCGGGCGACCCCGCGACCGCAGACCCCCAAGGAATAGCACCATGACCTCCTCACTCCCACTCGACGGGGTCCGCGTCGCCGACTTCACGTGGGTCGGCGCAGGGCCTTTCCTGACCAAGCCGTTGGCGGACCATGGTGCCGACGTCATCAAGATCGAATCGCGCAGCCGTACGGACCCCATCCGCAGCATGGCACCGTTCCGCGACGGCCGGCCCGGTCCGAACCGCAGCGGATACTTCGCCAACCGCAATTCCAGCAAGCGTTCCGTCTGCCTTGACCTCAAAACCCCCCGGGGTAAGGAACTGGCCCTCGCTCTCATCGCCAAGAGCGACATTGTCACGAGCAATTTCACCCCAGGCACCATGGACCGGCTGGGGCTGGGCTACAAAGACGCCAGGGCTGTCCGGCCGGACATCGTCTACCTCGAGATGCCCATGCAGGGAAACACCGGCCCGCACCGCGACTTCCGTGGATACGGCCTGACCATCGCCGCGGCCGGGGGGCTGCTGGGCCTCTCCGGATACCCCGACCGCCCGCCGGTCGGAACAGGAACCAACTATCCCGATCACGTTCCCAACCCCTTGCACGCGGCGGTCGCCGTCCTGGCCGCACTGCGCCGACGGCGCCGTACCGGCGAGGGGCAGTACATCGAATTGGCACAGTTGGAGTCCACGAGCAACGTCATCGGCCCTGCGCTGCTGGCCGCCGCGACGGGCCGACGCGTAGACCGCATGGCCAACGAGGACGCCGTAGCTGCTCCTCACGGGGTCTATCCGTGTACCGGTGAGGACCGCTGGTGCGCCATCGCCGTGTTCACCGATGAGCACTGGCAGGCCCTGACCAACGTCCTGGGCAAGCCGGAATGGGCGGAGCGGACCGCCTACGCCACTCCAGGTGACCGCTGGGCAGCACGGCGAGAGCTCGACGGCCTCGTCGCCGCCGCCACCTCCGCGCTCGAGGCCGATGAACTGGCCGAGGCCCTCACCGCCGCGGGCGTGCCGGCCGCCGCGGTCAGCAACGCGGCACAGGTGCTCGAGAACCCTCAGCTCACCGCCCGGGACCACTGGAAGATCCTCGACCACCCGGAGATGGGTCCCAGCGTGTACGACAACATCCCTTACCGGCTGTCCCGTACCCCTGGCCGACTGCGTGGCCCGGCCCCGCTGCTGGGCGCCGACACCCGCGATGTCTGTCTGGATCTGCTTGGGCTGTCGCTGGACGAATACGAGCACCTCGCCGGAGAAGGAGTCGTGGGCTGACATGGCCATCGAGACAGAACGCGTCGGCAAGACACTGATCGTCCGACTGAACCGTCCCGAGGCACTCAACGCGCTGGACGTCGACGCGATGCGCGCCCTCAACCAGAAGTTGCGCGATTTCAGGGACGACCCGACGCTCGCAGTCGGCATTATCACCGGCGCCGGCGACCGGGCGTTCTGCACGGGAGCCGACCTGAAAAGGACGCTTCCGCCACAGTCTTCGTTCGCGCAGGCGTACTTCGCGCCGTATGAGCAGAGCCTTGAGGAAGGACTGTACGTCCGTGCCATCACGCTCAGCGAGCTGAACATCGGTAAGCCGCTCATCGCGGCCGTCAACGGTCATGCGCTGGGCGGTGGATGCGAGATCGCGCTCGACTGCGACCTGCGCATCGCCAGTGAGAACGCCACCTTCGGTTTGCCAGAGGCCCGCTGGGCCAGCGTCCCGGCGGTGGGCGGCGTGTCCAAGCTGCTGCGGGCGGTCCCGCGGGCCGTCGCGATGAAGATGATCCTCACGGGTGACCGCATCAGGGCCGCAGAGGCCCACCGCATCGGCTTGATCAGCGACCTGGTCCCGGCCGAGGATCTCCTGCCCACTGCAATGCGGCTGGCCGACCAGATCATTTCGAACGGCCCCCTGGCAATCAAGAGCCTCAAGGCCCTCGCCGACCGTACGCAGGACATGTCCCTTACCCAGTCCGTGGCACTTGAGCAACTGCTCTGGGGTGTCCTGCGGGACACCGATGACCGGGTGGAAGGGCGGACGGCCTTCGCAGAGGGTCGTCCGCCCGAATACCACGGCCGCTGACAGCTTCACGGAAGGACACGATTCATGCCATCCCCTCAACCCACCCGCACCGCCCGCCGGGTCGGTGCTGACTGGACGCACCAGGACGGTGAGCGCACCACCCTCACCATCACTGTCTGCCGCACCTGCTCCGCTCGTTGGTTCCCGCCGCGCGACACCTGCTCGACCTGTGCGTCCACCGACGTGGGGGACGTCACCAGCGACACGCGCGGGACGGTCTACGCCTCCAGCGTCGTCCGTATCGCCCCGCGTGGCTTCCAAGCCCCGTACGTGCTGACGTACGTGGACATCAGCGGGGTGCGTCTCCTCGCCCACAGCCCTGGACGGGATCAGGCTCTGGCGCCCGGCACCGCCGTACGGCTCACGGTCGCACCCATCGCGGACTCCGTGGAGGGCGCCGTCATGTCCTACGCGGTGACCCCGCTCGGCGATCAGCACGAACCCACCGGAGAAGAGCGATGAAGTCCGTCTATGTCGCCGGCGCTGCCGTCCATCCCTTCGGCAAGCACCCGGATCTCAGCGCGGCCGAACTCGGTTACCGAGCCGTCCGCGCCCTGCTCGACTCGACAGGAATCACCCCGGACGCCGTGGACACCGGTTTCGCCGGCTCGTCATACGGTGGTTCCCTCCTCGCCCAGCGAGTCCTGCAACGCGTCGGTGTCTCGGGGCCGCCCGTTTTCACCGTGGAGAATGCCTGCGCGAGTGGTGCGTCCGCCGTGCACCTGGCGTGGCAGGCCGTGGCTTCCGGCACCGCTGAGGCCGTTATCGCGCTGGGGGCGGAGAACCTCTCGTCGTTCGGCGGCGGAACTCTGCCTCTGACGACCAATGACATTGAGATCGAACAGGGCATGGTCATGCCGGCCGCCTACGCGATGCGTGCCCAACGGTATATGCACGACTTCGGTGCCACGGTTGACGACCTGACAGCGGTCTCGGTCAAGAACCGGGCCAACGGCTCGCTCAACCAGCGGGCACATTTCCAACGTGCGGTCACCGCCGAGGACGTCGTCGGATCACGGCCCGTCGCCGACCCACTGCGCCTGCTGCACTGCTGCCCCAACAGCGACGGCGCCGCTGCTGTGCTGCTGTGCTCCCGGGAAGTCGTCGAGCAACTGGGCGCGCCGGCAGTCCGGCTCCGTGCCAGCGTCGTACGCTCCGGAACCTTCCACACGCAGTATCGGGACATGACGTGGCCGGACATCACGGAGCGCACCGCGAAGGCGGCCTACTCGATGGCGGGACTGGGACCGGACGACCTCGACCTGGTCGAACTGCACGACGCCTTCAGCATTGCCGAGCTGCTCCACTCCGAGGCACTGGGCCTCGCTGAGCGCGGCAAGGCGCACAGGGCCGTGCGGGACGGCGAGTTCGACCGATACGGGAGGGTTGCGGTCAGTCCCAGCGGTGGACTGATGTCCCGTGGCCACCCCGTCGGCGCGACCGGGGCCACTCAGATCTGCGAAGCGTACTGGCAGCTCACCGGCCAGGCAGGGCCACTGCAGGTGCCGAATGCTTCAGTGGCGCTTACCCATGTCACCGGCGGCGGCATCTTCGGCGTCGACAACGGGGCCTGCTCCGTGCACATCCTCACTGCCGACTGAAAGGCATTCTTCCATGTCTGACCCAGCCTCCCTACGGCGTGCCCTCGTCCTGGACCCGGCCCGCACCGCTACGGCAGCCGCCATCACCACCCGTCTTCACTCCGCTGGCTACCAGGTGACCTCGTCCGCCGTTTTCGAAGACCCGACAGATTCAGTCGACGCGTTCGTCTACGAGCCCGGCCTGCTGGACGGCGTCTCTACGAACAACGCCTCCGAGCAATTGCTGACCATGGTCTCGCGGTTGGTTCCGTTCCTGCGTACCCAGGAAGAGGGCGGCTCACGTATCGTCGTCATCGCGAGCCGTGACGGCCTCGGATGGCCGAGCCGTCCTGAACTGGCTGCTCAGAGCGGTGCGCTCGTTTCCGCCGCCCGCAGCCTTGCCCTTCAGCTGGGCCGCACGGGCACTACCGTCAACGTCGTCTCAGCGCTGCCCCCCGAAGGCAGCCCCCTGCGTCGGTCCGGCCGACCGGAGCAGACGCACCTGTACGAGCCGCAGGAGCTGACCCCTCAGCCGGTCGCTGTCGAAGACATCGCGGACACAGCCGCCTTCTTCCTCGACTCGCGCAGCGGCTACATCACGGGCCAGGTCCTCCATTGTTGCGGTGGCGCGAGCCTTCTTTCCAGCCTCTCCGTCTAGGCGTCGCCGGCCACTATGAACCTATCGAAGGAGACTTGATGGAACTCGAGGGAAAGGTCGCTGTGGTGACCGGCGGAGCCAGTGGCATCGGCCTGGCCATCGCCGGGGACTTCGCCGCCGCAGGCGCCAAGGTGGCGATAGCCGATATCGACGAGCAGCGAGCTCAGGCTGTCGCCCAGGAGATCACCGCCAGTGGTGCGGAGGCCGTGGGGGTGCCGGTGGACGTGAGTTCCCGCGCGGCGGTCACCGAGCTGTTCACCACGGTCGACAGCCGATTGGGTCCCGTCGACATCCTCGTCAACAATGCGGGCATCAGCATCGACCGGGGCATCCGCCGCATCACGGACGAGGAGTGGAACAAGACCCAGACCATCAACCAGAATGGTGTGTTCCTGTGCAGCCAGGCGGCGGCTGCCACAATGATTCCGCGACGTTCTGGCCGCATCGTCAACATCGCGTCCCGGGCCTGGCTCGGCTGGTTCGGACAACTCGCCTACGCCACGTCCAAGGGTGGAGTGGTGTCCGCCACCAGATCGTTGGCGGTGGAGCTGGCGAAGTACGGAATCACTGTGAACTGCCTGGCTCCAGGGCTCATTGATACACCGCTGTTGCGGCGGGAACCGCAGGAGGTCATGGACCGGCTTCTCCAGGCGCAGCCCATGGGGACGATCGGTGCACCCCAGGACGTCGCCTGGGCGGCTCGCTACTTCGCTTCCCCCGCCAGCCGCTCCGTCACGGGCCAGGTGATGTACGTGTGCGGCGGCAAGAGCCTTTACGCTCAGCCGGCTCGGGGTTGACAGCTCATGTCATGCCCGTCCGGCGGGGCGGGCATGACATGCTCTTAGTACTCCAGCAGCGGTTCGTGTCCTGAGCTGGTGGTTGTCGTTGTCCTGGTATGGAGGGGATGGCTGAAGTCGTCGGCTGGGCCGACGAGTTGGAGTCGGTGTTCGGGTGGGTTGCGGGCGGGCGGATCTGCGGTGGCGGATGCGGGACTATGTCCGGGGCCTGCTGGGACAGGCGGCAATCAAGAAACGGCTGGCAGCTCGCGGAGTGGGCAGGTCATCGCACCCCGGATGGCTTTCAGCGTCTGCTGAACAGCAGTGTCTGGGACGCGGACGCCCTGCGCGACGACGTCCGTGCATACGTCGCTGAACGACTCGGACCGGACGGCGCGGCACCCGCTCGGGCCGGGCCCTGGTCGACCGCGCACGGCCGGGCAGCAAGCACCAGGTCCTTGTCGACGGACGGGGCATCCCGCTCGCCATCTCCCTGACCGGTGGGAACCGCAACGACGTCACCCAGCTGCTGCCCCTGCTCGACAAGGTGCCCGCGGTGCCCGGTGTCGTCGGCAGGCCGCGGCGACGGCCGGACATGCTGTTGGCGGACCGCGGCTACGACCACGACAAGTACCGGCGGCTGCTGTGGCAGCGGGGCATCCGGCCCGCGATCGCCGAACACGGCCGGCCACACGGCACCGGCCTGGGCATCTCCCGCTGGGTGGTCGAACGCACCAATTCCCGGCGCGGCCGGTAGCGGTCGGATCACCGACCGTGTGCTGCCGACAAAGGATCCGGATGACCGACGCCGGCTGCCGACACGGCTGGTGGTACGGACTCTTCGAATGCTGGAAGATCCAGTGAACTTGGCTGGAGACCAATGAGCGGGTCGACTGCGCCGACAACGGGGTATGGGGCCCATGACATGGGAGAGAAGGGGCGCGGCGGATCGCCTGCGGTCACACTGCTGGGACCGGTCAGTGCACGACATGGGATGTGGACATACCGCCGGCAGTCACACTGCCATCGGTTCGGCCCACACGATCTTGCCGTCGTCGGTGTAGCGGGTGCCCCACCGGTCGGAGCATCGCGCGACGAGCAGTAGCCCGCGACCATTCTCATCGCTGATGCGGGCGTGCCGTAGCCGTGGTGAGGTGCTGCTGCCGTCGGACACCTCGCAGGTCAGGACGTGGCTGCGGACCAGTCGAAGTCTCACCGGCGGCTTGCCGTGCCGAATAGCATTGGTGACCAGCTCGCTGACGATCAGTTCCGCGGTGAAGGCTGCTTCGCTCATGTCCCATTCCAGGAGCTTCCGGGTGGTGAGGGAGCGGGCCGTGGCGACCGTGGCCGGGACGCTCCGGAGGTCCCACGATGCCACGTCAGCCGGGCCCATCGCGTGAGTGCGCGCGACCAGCACGGCTACGTCGTCTCGCGGCCGGGCCGGGACAAGGGCATCGGTCAGCAGCTTGCACGTTGCTTGCACGGAGCTGCCAGAAGCAGCCAGCAAGGTGGTCAGGCGCTCCTGGCCCAGAATGCCCGACGTCTGCTCCTGCTGCAGGAGCCCTGGAGTGTACAGAATCAGTGTCGAGTTCTCGGCAAGCGCGAAGTCTTGCCTGCTAAACGGCCCACCGGGGCAGCACAAAGTGTCGGCCACCGGACCGTCGATGGTCCTCACCGATCCGTCCGGACCCACCACCAAGGGCCAGGGGTGCCCGGCGGTGGAGGCCGAGCAGCTCCGGGATACCGGATCGTAGATCAAGTACAGGCATGTGGCGCCGCACTCCTGGCTGTGGGATCTCGATACGGTGCCCTGTGCCCACGGCGGCTGATCGTCCAAGTCCTCGTTGTCGATCACATTGCCAGAGCCCCGAATCATGTCGTCGAGCCGGGCAAGCAGCTCATCCGGTTCCAGGTCCAGGTCCGACAGCGTGTGCACGGCCGCCCGAAGCCGTCCGGCCGCGGCCGCGGGCTGTATGCCGCGCCCAGGTACGCGGCCGGCCACCAGGGCTACGCGTGCACCGGAGAGCGGTACGGCGTCAACCCAGTCGCCCCCCGCCCCCGCGGATATGTGAGCATGCGCGATCTCGAGCGCCTGCTGCGACGGAAGTCTGCCGGGGCGCAGAACGTGTTGCAATGCGATGAGCGAGTTGTGCTCGCGCAGGTGCCGACGGGCGTTGTCCAAACACTCGGCCGTCTGCCGGGCCAGTTGAGCAACGAGTGTCAGGTCATCGCTCTCGAAGGGCCTGCGGTCGCCCCAGCGGCAGAACGCCGCGAGCCCCAGGGCCCGGCCCTGAGCGACCAGTGGCGCGAGCATGAGGGAATGGACTTCTTCCCCAGCCTCCTCGGGCCTCCTCATGCCGCACAAGATCTCCCGTCCCGGAGCGGAGAGCGGGTCGACCAAAACCGGCTCTGGGCCGACGAGGGCACGTACGGCGGCCTCCGGTAGGGCGGTGGCATCCTGCTGGACGATCACCCCGGCGGGCCCGTCATCTCGGGACCTCGAAGCCGCGCGGCGCAGCACGGCGTCGTATGGCAGAGGTCCGGCCTCCGGGTCCGCGCCGGTGAGTACCCCCTCCAGCACATCGACGGCGACACCGTCGGCAGGGACGGGCACGGCCACCTCTGCCAGCCCCCGAGCGTTGTCGAGCACGTCGAGCGTGGCCCCGATCCGGATACTGGAACGAGCCAGCACGGTCAGCCGTTCATGCGCCAGGTGTCGGTCGGTGACATCTACCGTGGCGTCCGCGATGCCCAGGATCCGGCCATGTGCGTCCTCGAGACGGAAGAGCGACGCCGAGTAGAAGTGTTCGTGTCGTGGATCACCTGGCGGGCGTAGGCACTTCTCGATTCCGATCACCGGCTGGCCTGTGGAGAGCACCTGCTCCATATGCTGCTCCACTGTCTCTACCGCGAAGCCGGGCCATACCTCCGTAGGACGTTTACCGATGGCCTCCTCGACTGAGGTGCCCTGCATGCCCTCGGCTGCGGGGTTGAAGCGGACAAGGCGCAGTTGGGGGTCAAGGAGGAACAGGCCCATGGGGGAGAGGGTGAAGAGGGTCTCAAGAAGCGCCCCTTCCATTCCCTCTGTTCCGGCCTGTTCTGCGGCCGCGAGCGTGACGGCCCAACCCCTTCTTCCTGCCTCACCCAGACGCTCGGGCCGGACAGCCAATCGGCACTTCAGCAAGCTGCCGTCGCGATGTCGCAGTACAACGGCGAGATCTTCAGAGGGGCCGGGCAGTCCATCGGTGACAGCGGGTCCGACAAGCAGGTCCAATGCTGAATGTCCGAGAATCGCATCTTCTGGATAGCCGAGCAGCCTTTCGGCGTCGGGACTCCACCTGGCGACCAGGCCGTGCTCATCGACCAGAACCCGAACGTGATCACAATCTCCGCGCCCGGGGGCCGGGCCCCGGCGGTCATTGACATGTGACGCACGCATAATGATCAGCTCTCTATCGCCCCGGAGCCTTGCACGGATCCAGTGTCCCCCCGGCACGGCCAGGACGACATCGGGGCGGGCAGTCGAACCCTCGACATCACGTTATCCACGTTCCCACAGTCCCGGTCGCTGATCGAGCACCCAAGGCATCGCAGAGGAAGGGGGCTCTTCGCCGGGCGGCGCAACGAGCCTTCGTTCGGCCGCGCGGGCGGTTCAAAAGGTGGGGGCGATCCAGGGTGTCACCGTCGTGCGCTGCCACTGGACCCTCGCGCCTCGTCGGTGGCGCACGGCTGTGGCAGCGTGTATGCATTCTCGGACGCGTTCAACGGCATGATCTGAACTCCTGGCCGGCAAAACCCAGATGTGCTGCCCGTCGATCACTCGTCCAGCGGTGACCCGTGTGGTCGGCACGGTGACTTGCCATAGATGTAATGCTGAGCTGGGCTCCGGGTGCCTGTCGTGTTCCTTGCCGGATGCCGGGTCTGTGATCATGATGCAGGCTCCTCGACGAGGTGCTGTCTCCGGGTCTCTGTCGTGCCTGTGGCTGGCCCAGTACGTGGCAGCTCACATGCGAATCACTATTACTGACAGACTATATTGCTAGCCTAGCTTCTGTGTTGGCTAGCTTGTAACTAGACGTTTCGTGGTGTGCTCAGCCCAGGTCAGCAGCCGAAGCGGCATGCGTCTTCCAAGGGATCAGGGCGAGTCGGAGGCGGCCAAGCGGACTGAGGCCAACAATGTCCGCACATCAGGACCGGGTTCCGCCGTCTTGGCTCCCTCGGTACGCGGGGCCAGGCACACGGAGGCCCGGACGGCACTCCGATCGGAGATCTTCACGGCGGTGGTCGCAAAAGCGCTCACACCTCCCCGCTCCCGGCAGCGCTGCTTCGGGGCCGGCAGGACATCGCGCAGCTCGAGTGCGCGGGTGATCTCCAGCCCGTCCGTGGCGGGAGTCAGCACCTCGAACTCCACCAGTGTGCCGCCGAGAGGCAGCCGGTCCGAGGGGGCACAGGTGAAGGCCGGACTGAGGTCGCTCTGGCACTCTGGAGCAGCCCCCAGGGGATAGTTGGCGGCGTAACCGACGGGTCCATGGCCGTTCCTTCCGGACCGGGCGGACCAGCCTCCCGGCAAGGCGAGGACCAGGCCATACCTGCTGCCGTTGCCGAAGTAGGGCTCGCGTCGCCCGGTGAGCGGCAGGACGACGTTCCTGTCCTCCGGAGGGGCCGCGACTGTGGCGCGCTCCGCGTGCTGCTGATCGGCCTGAACCATCACGAAGACGATCGTCATGGCGGTAAGCGTCCCGGCGAGGAGTCCGGCAGCACGCAGCCTCCGATTGCGGACGACCTTGCGTCGCACGGCCGCCATCCATTGCCCAGGAACGGCAAGATGGGGCGTGTCCCGTTTCAGCAGGGCTCGCAGCTTTCGCTCATCATCCGCGGAGAGGTTCCGCTCGTGGTCAGACACCCTGGATCTCCTTGTCCGAGAGCGTATCCCTATCCGGAAGGAAACGGATCGCACGGGACGCCCGCCTCTTCGCGGTGCCGGGTCCGCATCCGAGGACCTCGGCCGTCTCGTCCACGGACAGACCCTCGAAGTGGCGCAGCACGATCACCACCCGCTGTCGCTTCGGTAATCGGCACAGCGCGTGCGCCAGCACATTCTCCATATCAACGCCCGCCAAGGGGACCGGCCCTGCCGCCACTGTGTCTGGTGGCTCCCCAGGCGCCACTTCTCGCCGCCACTGTCCTGGCCGCCAGTCGGCGTAGGCACGGACGATCACCCTGCGCACGTATGCCTCGGGTCGGCCGGCGGAGATGCGCGCCCATGTGGGCAAGACCTTCGCCAGTGCTGTGTGCAGCAGGTCCTCGGCGACGTCGGCATCACCAGTGAGCAGCCATGCGACTCGCAACAGCCGGGGGCTGCACGCGTTGACGAACTCTTCGAAGTCCGCTGACCCGGCGTCCTTCGCAGCCATGCGACTCCTTACCCCAGGACGTTGTTGCGTGGGACACAGTCAGGGCCGCGCCCCGGCGCGCCAAGTGAGGGTGCCACTACCGCACGGTGATGGGCATACCAGGGCCGACCGCGTCCCAGGGCACCGCGCCTTCCAAGCAGGCCAGCCGCATCAAACGGCGTGCGATTGCGGGGTGATTGTATGCACGCTGGGCTTCGCCCTGTCGACCGGTGCAGCAGTGCGACCGATCCACACCAGGTAAGTATGGCGCGCTGTGCGAATTCACCACGCCAGGAATGCAACCTTACGCATGGGCTGCCGCGTTCAAGCGATGTGGACGGTGACGTCAGTGCTCCGGGTTACGACGAAGAACCGAGCATGCCGACGTCAGGGTGACCGCTTCCGCGTCTGCGCCGACCTGCGACCCGCCGACGCTCACACTGACCGTGGCAGCAATGCTTGCCAGTTGCAGATATCCCTGAGCTTCGCGGACACGGCGGCTCGCCCGGCTGCGGCGACCGAGCCGGTGAGCGGCTCGCACCGAAGCGGTGATGAAGTTGACGGCTTACCGACTTGCCGGCGTGTTGTGCCCGACGCGGCAGCCGTCCCGCCGCCAGCCGGTGATTCTCCCCGCGGGGGACGGCAGGAACGGCAACGCAGGCCTCCTAGGCGCGACTTCGCGCATCCAGTGTGTCCCTCGGCGCAGTTCTGCTGCCACCGTACTCACCGAAGTCGGCACGGAAACTTCTCAGTGGATGCAACCCATCAGGGGCACCGACCGGTTGTACGGGGTGACGGCTCCCACGCTCGTTTGTCGCGTAGCGGCGAAGTGTTCGTCGCCCCGCTCAGCTCTACTGGAGAAACCTCGCTCATGTGCAGCATGCGAATACGACAGGCCGTCCCGTTCGGGGCGTTGACAGTGGCCGCCGTTTTGATGGCGACCGGGTCACCACCCGTTGCCGCGGCGGTTCCCCCCGGCCGGCGTTGCCGGGCCCTCGACCTCGGCCGTCTCCGGTGGCCTGGGGGATACCACGACCATGACGTCGATGTCCCCTGAGCAAGTGTCAGTCTCCATCCATGGCTCGCCCGCCGGGACGGCGTCACAGGGGCGTGTCATGGCATCGTCATCAGTCCGAAGAGTCGATGAACACCGATCCCTGCCAGGTGGACGTGCGCCGACGGTGGCGCAGCGTGCCGGACCGGCGATTGTTCGCAGCCGATGGGAGGGCGGCTGCCGCCATCCAGCAAGGCAGCAGTCCGTCCGACGGACTGCCCAGAGGGAATTGGCGCACCGACCGCGAGACGGTGCCCGACCACGGTGACCAACCGGCCGCTGGAGGACGCGGACCCGGACAGGAACTGGACGGCGGCACCGGGACGGTCCGGGCCGGCACAGGACATCCAGTGGGCATGACGTTGGACATAATGTCCGATCGTTCGTAGGCTCTTCTGGACTGCTACCGGGCTCGCGCATTCGTTACTGATCTGAAAGCAGACTTTTTGTGACTGATGGGATTTCCCGTCCGACTTTCTTCCTCGTGCACGGGGCATGGCACGGCGCCTGGTGCTGGGAGAAGCTGACGCCGGTGCTCGAGGCGGAGGGGTGGCGTGTCCGGACGATCGGCCTGCCGAGCGCCGGTGGAAGGGCCGGCCTGCGGGACGACGCCCATGCGCTGCTGGCGAAACTGAAGCTCATCGATGGACCGGTGGCGGTGGTCGCCCATCGGGTCGTGCCGGTCAGCCAGGCCGCCGCCGATGCGGGGAACCTGTCGTGGACCGTCCACCTGGCGGGGATCCAGCTCGATGCCGAAGAGAGTTTCCTGGGTCTCGCCGGCGCGCCCGCCACACCGGAGCCACGCCATCTTGAGCCCGTCCCGAGTGATGCGGTCGCGGTGTTTTACGACAACGCGCCCAGGACCGAGGCTGAGGCGGCCGCTGAGCGGTTGGTGCCGCAGAGCACGAAGTCCCTGCGGGACGTCCCGACCGAGGCGGAGTGGCACACCATCCGTCGACGTACATCTTCTGTGACAATGAGCAGGCCTTGCCTGCCGAGGTTCGAGAGACGCTGGCCCAAAGGTCCGGCTCATCCACTGGATCCCGGTCGACCACTCGCCATTCGTCCCAGAGCCGGCCGAACTCGCCGCTCTCCTGTCGAAGATCGCACGCACGTCGGAAGACTGAGCCCCGGCCCGCGGTCTCGCATGAGCACTCACCCCAGTTGATCACTCGGCGGATTCCGTCGCCGCTCCTGCATTCCCGGTGGACCGGAGTGCTAGGCCGATGGCGGTCCTGCTGCGCAAGCAAACCTGCAGAAGGAGTACGTGGTGAACGTCAACAGCCGTCAGGACGGGACGGGTGTGCCGTCCCGGGAAGAGATCCGAGCTGAACTCGTCGGTCGGGCCGTCGCCCTGCAGCCGCTGTTGCGGGCGCAGGCGGCGCGGGGTGAGTCGGACCGCGCGCTGCCGGGGGA
>NZ_JBFATL010000016.1:0-154912 GCF_040678315.1 Streptomyces sp. NPDC052721
GTGCCGTGGAAGCCGATGAACAGCGTCCAGAAGGTGATCTTGCCGAGGCGTTCGTCGAGCATCTTGCCGGTCCACTTCGGCCACCAGAAGTGGAACCCGGCGAACATCGCGAAGACGACCGTGCCGAAGACGACGTAGTGGAAGTGGGCCACCACGAAGTACGAGTCGGAGACGTGGAAGTCCATCGGCGGGGACGCGAGCATGACGCCGGTGAGCCCGCCGAAGACGAACGTGATGAGGAAGCCCATCACCCACAGCATCGGTGTCTCGAAGGACAACGAGCCCTTCCACATGGTGCCGATCCAGTTGAAGAACTTCACACCGGTCGGTACGGCGATCAGGAAGGTCATGAAGGAGAAGAACGGCAGCAGCACACCGCCGGTGACGTACATGTGGTGGGCCCACACCGTCACGGACAGACCGGCGATCGCGATGGTCGCGGCGATCAGACCCATGTAGCCGAACATCGGCTTGCGGGAGAACACCGGGATGACTTCGCTGATGATGCCGAAGAACGGCAGCGCGATGATGTACACCTCGGGATGGCCGAAGAACCAGAAGAGGTGCTGCCACAGGATCGGTCCGCCGTTGGCCGCGTTGAACACATGCGCGCCGAACTTGCGGTCCGCCTCCAGGGCGAACAGCGCGGCGGCCAGCACCGGGAAGGCCAGCAGGACCAGGACACCGGTCAGCAGCACGTTCCACACGAAGATCGGCATGCGGAACATGGTCATGCCCGGGGCGCGCATGCAGATGATCGTGGTGATGAAGTTGACCGAGCCGAGGATGGTGCCGAAGCCGGAGAAGGCCAGACCCATGATCCACATGTCGGCGCCGATGCCCGGCGAACGGACCGCGTCCGACAGCGGGGAGTAGGCGAACCAGCCGAAGTCGGCCGCTCCCTGCGGGGTGAGGAAGCCACCGACCGCGATGAGCGAGCCGAACAGGTACAGCCAGTAGGCGAACATGTTCAGCCGGGGGAACGCCACGTCGGGCGCGCCGATCTGCAGCGGCATGATCCAGTTCGCGAAGCCGGCGAACAGCGGCGTCGCGAACATCAGCAGCATGATCGTGCCGTGCATCGTGAACGCCTGGTTGAACTGCTCGTTCGACATGATCTGCAGGCCCGGACGGGCCAGCTCGGCGCGCATGATCAGCGCCATCACGCCACCGATCAGGAAGAACGCGAACGCGGTGACCAGATAGAGCGTGCCGATGGTCTTGTGATCGGTGCTGGTGAGCCACTGCACGGCTCTGGTGTCTCGGATCCTCTTCACGCCCCGCCTGTGTCCGCGCCCGGCCCGCAGGTCACACTCGGGGGACGCGAGGAGCATCACGCGAGAAGGGTGTGACGATGCGGGGGATGCCGGACACCAACCGAGCATGAGCAACGACGAGATCTTCGCCGCTGCCTATCGCGAGCACTACTGGGCGGTCAGCCGCTATGTCGCCAGGCGACTTCAGGGGCGGACCGACGAGGTGGAGGAAGTGGTGGCGGAGGTGTTCACGGTCGCCTGGCGGCGCCGGGCCGACCTGCCCGCCGCACCGCTGCCCTGGCTGTACGGGGTGGCCCGGAACTGCCTGGCCAACGCGGTACGCGGCTACGGGCGCCGGCGCCGGCTGGTGGACCGCCTGGGCAACGACGAGGCCGCGCACGGCCGGCACATCGCGGCAGGCCCCGACGCGGAGGCGCCGGGCGCCTGGGTGCACGAGGCCCTGGACCGGCTGTCCCCGGCCGACCAGGAGATACTGCGCCTCGCCGCCTGGGAGGAACTCGGCGCCGAGGAGATCGCGGTCGCCCTCGGCTGCGGCCGCCGCGCGGCAGCCATGCGCCTCCACCGCGCCCGCCGCCGCCTGCGCACAGAGATCGACCGCCAGCGCCTGGCGGCACCGTGGACCGGCACACGGCCCGAGCCGCACCCCCCGCGACCGCTGACCGGAGAACCGCCCGAGCCGCGCGCCGGGGCACCGTCGACCGGCACAGTGCGCAAGCCGCGCCCTGAGGAACCGGCGATCGACGCGGCGCCCGAGCCGCGATTGCGCCCTCCGGCACCGTCGACCGATACCGTGCCGGAGCCGCGCCCAGGTCCCGGGGCGCTGTCGCTCGCCTCGCCGTCGACGCCTGCCGGTGAAGCCGGTTCCGGGCGGCGTTCGGTCGAGTCCGCTCGTCCCCAGGGACGGACGCCCGCCCGTGCGGCCGGTTCGGGTCGGCAGCTGGCCGAGTCCGCTCGTCCCGAGACCCGGACGCTCGCCCGCGACACCGGTTCCGGGCAGTGGCCGGTCGAGCCCGCTGGCCCCCAGAGCCTGACCGCTGGTGAGGCTGGTTCGGGGCGGTGGCCGGTGGAGTGCGTTGGCCTCCAGGGCTCGACCGCTGGTGCGGCCGGTTCCGGGCGGCGTTCGGTCGAGTCCGCTCGTCCCCAGGGACTGACGCCCGCCGATGAGACCGGCCCGGGGCGGCCGGCGATAAGAGAGTCCGCTTCTCCCCAACCCCTGACACCTGTCGATGAGGCCGGTTCGGGGTGGCGGTCGGCTGAGCCCGCCCCTGTCCAGGGCCCGACGCCCGCCGGCGACGCCCGCCCCGACCGGCGATCCTCCCACCCCGCGCCCCTCACCGACGCATGCCTGCGCAAGGACCCCCGACATGCCTGACGAACTCGAACTCCTCCGGCGCGCCAACCCCCTACCGGACGACGGGCCGTACTTCGGTGACGGGCCCCTGGACCAGCGTGCCGAGTGGCGGCTGGAGCGGCTCCTGCATCAACCCCGCCCGACGCGCCGCATCCCCCGCGCCCGGCTGCTGTGGGGCCTCGCCGCCACGGGCGTCGTACTGGCGACCGCACTCGCCACGCTGGTCGGCGGGCCGAACACCCAGCCCGCCCTCGCCGCGCCCCGGCCGCTGACCGTCCGCGTCGACTCCACACCCGTCCCACTGACGCAGATGGCCGAACTGGCCGCGACCGCCGCCGCCGACGGCTCGCCGCGCCTGCGCAAGGGCACGCACGTGCAGTCGTGGAGCCTGAGCATGGCCGACGGGAAACCGCCCGTCACCCTGCCCGAGGAGCGGGTCGTGCGCTGGCGCGCGGACGACAGCCACACCGAGCTGGTCGTGGCGACCGACCCGCGCCGTCCGGGCCGCCCGGTCCTCACCGACGCGGGCGGAGACCCCCGCGTGGTGGCCGACGGTCACGTCCTCAGCCGGACCACCTACCCGCCGAGCTGGAGCGACGCCCCGCCGGAGGCACCGCCGCCGCACACCCCGGCCGCCCTGCGCGCCTACCTCGCCGAGACCGTCCGTACCGACTCCCTGGGCACCCCCCAGCTCCTCGATGCGGTGGCGGAGCTGCTGGATCACTGGACGCTGGGCGCCCGCGAGTCGGCGGCACTGGTCCGGGTCCTCGCGGACGCCGAGGGGTTGCGGCCCGTGGGACAGGTGACCGACCGCCTCGGCCGCCCCGGGCAGGCGTACGTGTACGAGGGCGGGGGCGGCCGGCGGATGCTGATCCTGGACCCGCGCACCGGCACCGTCCTCGGCCTGGAGACCACCTTCACGCGGGACGCCCCCGCATACGGCGTCAAGGCCGGGGACGTCATGGACTACAGCGCCTGGATGCGCTGACCGGCGATGCCTGCCGGTGACCCCCGCCGCCCGGCGCTGACCGGCGAGGCCTGCCGGTGACCCCCGCCGCTCGCCGTGAGCCCCGTCGCCCTACACCCCGAGCTGCCGGGCGGCGGCCGTCACCGTCTGCTGCAGGAGCATGGCGATCGTCATCGGGCCGACGCCGCCCGGTACCGGGGTGATCAGCGAGGCCCGCTCCACGGCCGAGTCGAAGTCGACGTCGCCGACGTTCCCCGGGTTGTAGCCCGCGTCGATGACGACCGCGCCCGGCTTGAGGTCCTGCCCGCGGATCAGCCGCGGCCGGCCGACCGCGGCCACGACGATGTCGGCCTCGCGGACCACCGCCGACAGATCACGGGTGCGGGAGTGGCAGTACGTCACGGTCGCGTCGCGGGCGAGCAGCAGCATGCCCACCGGCTTGCCGAGGATCGCGCTGCGGCCGACCACCACGGCCCGCTTCCCGGCCGGGTCGACGCCGTACTCGTCGAGCAGCCGCAGAATGCCGCCCGGCGTGCAGGACACGAAGCCCGGCAGCCCGAAGCTCATCGTGGCGAACGACGCGAAGGTGACACCGTCCACGTCCTTCTCCGGCGCAATCGCCTCGAACGCGGCCCGCTCGTCGATGTGGCCGCCCACCGGGTGCTGGAGCAGAATGCCGTGCACCCCCGGGTCGGCCGACAACTCCCGCAGGGTCGTGACGAGTTCGTCGGTCGTGGTGGTCGCGGGCAGGGCGACGTGCCGGGACTCGATGCCGGCCTTGCGGCTGCGGTTCTGCTTCATCCGGACGTACGTCACGGACGCCGGGTCCTCGCCGACCAGCACGGTCGCCAGACACGGCGCGGTACCGGTGCGTTCGGTGAGCTGGGCGGCCTTCTCCGCGGTGTCCGCGACGATGCGGCGGGCGAGCGCGGTGCCGTCCATCAGACGGGCCTGGGTCATGCTGCACACTCCTGAGCTGGATCGACTCTCCTCGCCCAGGCGCGCGGCAGCCACCACGGACCGCTCCCCGGTGGTGCTCCACCTCAGCGCCAGTCACGGCCCGCGTACAGCGTAACCGAGAGTGCGTACGACCTCCGGATCCCGCTCGGCCTCCTTCCGCTCCCGCCGTACCCGGCCGGGGGCCTACTCGTCCCAGGCCTGGATGATCAGCTGATCGGCGATCTTGCCGTCCCGCAGGGTGACCATCGACTCGGCGAGGACCCGGGTGCCGTCCCCGTACTCACAGGACTCGCTGTAGGCGGCGTGCTCGCCCTGGACGACGCACTGGTCCAGCCTGTGCGTCATGTCGCGGCTGTAGATGTCGTCCAGCAGTTCGGCGATCTGGCCCCGGCCGTGCAGGACCGTGGGATGACTGGGCTGGTTGTTGCGGTCGACGATGCGGATCTCCGCGTCGTCCGCGTAGAGCGACAGAAGGTTGTTGCCGGTGTTGCCCTCGATGGCCCGGCGCAGTGTCTCGGTGTCGAAAGCGGACCCCGCCGCGGTACCCATGATGACCTCCTTCGAGTGCCCGTGTGGTCCAGGTGCCCGTACGGTCCGGCCAGGAGCGGGCCGCACGGGCCCATCTCCGAGACTCCTCCGCCCCGGCGGCCCCGGCAAGCCCGGCCGCGGTCCGCCTCCCGGGTGGGCGCGGCCGGCGCGCTGAGCACGCCGGACTCGCCCGCCGCCGCTGCCCGGCCGGGTGATGCCCCGCGCGTGTCCGGAAAGATCCACGAAGCTCCTCGTGGCCCGCCCCGCTACCGATCGGTCGCGCGTAGTGTCGGCGGCGAAGGCAAACGAAGGAAGGGACCAGACCATGGCGCAGGAAGTCCGCGGCGTGATCGCACCGGGCAGGGACGAGCCCGTACGGGTCGAGACGATCGTGGTGCCGGACCCGGGGCCCGGCGAAGCCGTCGTACGCGTCCAGGCCTGCGGGGTCTGTCACACCGATCTGCACTACAAGCAGGGTGGCATCTCGGACGACTTCCCCTTCCTGCTCGGCCACGAGGCCGCCGGCGTCGTGGAGTCGGTCGGTGAGGGCGTCACCGACGTCGCCCCCGGCGACTTCGTCGTCCTCAACTGGCGCGCGGTGTGCGGGCAGTGCCGGGCCTGTCTGCGCGGCCGGCCCTGGTACTGCTTCAACACCCACAACGCGCGGCAGAAGATGACCCTCGCCGCCACCGGCCAGGAGCTGTCCCCGGCCCTGGGGATCGGCGCCTTCGCCGAGAAGACGCTCGTCGCGGCCGGCCAGTGCACCAAGGTCGACCCGGCCGTCTCCCCGGCGGTCGCGGGCCTCCTCGGCTGCGGGGTGATGGCCGGTATCGGCGCCGCGATCAACACCGGGAACGTCGGCCGGGGCGACGCGGTCGCCGTCATCGGCTGCGGCGGTGTCGGCGGCGCGGCCGTCGCCGGGTCGAACCTGGCCGGCGCGGCGAAGATCATCGCGGTGGACATCGACGACCGCAAGCTGGAGAAGGCCCGCACGCTGGGCGCCACCCACACCGTCAACTCCAAGGAGAACGACCCGGTCGAGGCGATCCGCGAGCTGACCGGCGGCTTCGGCGCGGACGTCGTCATCGAGGCCGTCGGCCGCCCGGAGACGTACCAGCAGGCCTTCTACGCCCGCGACCTCGCCGGCACCGTCGTCCTCGTCGGCGTCCCCACGCCCGAGATGAAGCTCGAACTGCCCCTGCTGGACGTCTTCGGCCGCGGCGGCGCCCTCAAGTCCTCCTGGTACGGCGACTGCCTGCCCAGCCGGGACTTCCCCATGCTGATCGACCTGCACCTCCAGGGCCGCCTGCCGCTCGACGCGTTCGTCACCGAGACGGTCCGACTGGACCAGGTGGAGCAGGCGTTCGAGCGGATGCACCACGGGGACGTGCTGCGCTCGGTGGTGGTGCTGTGATGACCGTGCGCATCGAACGCCTCGTCACCTCCGGGCAGTTCACCCTCGACGGCGGCACCTGGGACGTCGAGAACAACGTGTGGATCGTCGGCGACGAGCGGGAGGTGATCGTCATCGACGCCGCCCATGACGCCGAGGCCATCGCCCGCGCCGTCGACGACCGGCGCCTGACCGCCATCGTGTGCACGCACGCCCACAACGACCACATCAACGCGGCACCGGAACTCGCCGACCTCACCGGCGCGACGATCTGGCTGCACCCCGACGACCTGGCGCTGTGGAAGCAGACCCATCCGCACCGCGACCCCGACCGGCACCTCCTCGACGGCCAGGTCATCGAGGCGGCCGGCGCCGACCTCACCGTCCTGCACACCCCCGGACACGCCCCCGGCGCCGTCTGCCTGTACGACCCCGGCCTCGGCACCGTGTTCACGGGCGACACCCTCTTCAAGGGCGGCCCCGGAGCCACCGGACGCTCCTACTCGCACTTCCCGACCATCATCGACTCCCTCCGCAACCGTCTCCTCACCCTCCCGCCGGAGACGAAGGTCCTCACCGGGCACGGGGACGGCACGACCATCGGCGACGAGGCACCCCATCTGGAGGAGTGGATCGCCCGCGGCCACTGAGCCCGGCGGCGACACACCGCGGGACTCAGCGTAAAAGCCGACAGGAGATGTCCGGCTTACCGGCGACAGTGGACGACGACAGCAGTCGCACCGCACGGGAGGCCGGACATGTCAGGACCGCTGGAAGGCAAGGTGGCGCTGGTCGCCGGGGCGACCCGGGGCGCCGGACGGGGCATCGCCGTCGAACTCGGCGCGGCCGGCGCCACCGTCTACGTCACCGGCCGCAGCACCCGCGCCCACCGCTCGGAGTACGACCGTCCCGAGACCATCGAGGACACGGCCGACCTCGTCACCGCGGCCGGCGGGCAGGGCATCGCCGTGGCCGCCGACCACCTCGACACGTCCGCCGTACGGGACCTGGTGGACCGCGTCGCGGACGAGCGGGGCCGCCTCGACGTCCTCGTCAACGACATCTGGGGCGGCGAGAACCTCTTCGAGTGGGACACCCCCGTGTGGGAGCACGACCTCGACAACGGCCTCCGGCTGCTCCGCCTCGCGGTCGAGACACACGCCATCACCAGCCACTACGCCCTGCCGCTGCTGCTCCGCCGGCCCGGCGGCCTGGTCGTGGAGGTCACCGACGGCACCGCCGACTACAACCGTGACACCTACCGGGTGAACTTCTTCTACGACCTCGCCAAAACCTCCGTCCTGCGCATGGCCTTCGCCCTCGGCCACGAACTCGGCCCGCGCGGCGCCACCGCCGTCGCCCTCACCCCGGGCTGGATGCGCTCCGAGCACATGCTCGACGCGTACGGCGTCCGAGAGGAGAACTGGCGGGACGCCCTGGCCCGCGAACCCCACTTCGCCATCTCCGAGACCCCCCGCTTCACCGGCCGGGCCGTCGCCGCCCTGGCCGCCGACCCCGACGTGGCCCGGTTCAACGGCCGGTCGCTGTCCAGCGGCGGCCTCGCCCGGGTGTACGGCTTCACCGACCTCGACGGCAGCCGGCCGGACGCCTGGCGGTACCTGGTCGAGGTGCAGGACGCGGGCAAGCCCGCGGACGTCACCGGATACCGGTGAAACCGGGTGCCGAACCGGTGAAACGGCGCCCGGGGAGCCGTACCGTCGGCCCATGACTGATCCAACTCGCTTCGCTGGACACGGAGTTCTCGTGACAGGCGGCGCCCGCGGCATCGGTGCGGCCGTCGCCCGGCGGCTCGCCGAGGAGGGCGGCCGGGTGCTGGTCACCGACCGGGACCTGCCCGAGGCCGAACGGACCGCCTCCGCCCTGCGCCGACAGGGCCTGGCCGCTGAGGCGTTCGCCTGTGACGTGGCCGACCGCGCCGCCGTCGAGGCGGCCGTCGCCCACGCCGTCACCGCGTTCGGCTCGCTCGACGTGCTGGTCAACAGCGCCGCCCACTGCACTTCGGACGCCCCGTTCTTCGAGGACGACCCCGACGAGGCCTGGGCGCGCGACCTCGACATCACCCTCACCGGCGCCTACCGCTGCTGCCGCGCCGCCCTGCCGCACCTAGCCGCCTCCGGACGCGGGGCGATCGTCGGCATCGGCTCCGTCAACGGCCTGCAGGACTTCGGCAACCACGGCTACAGCGCCGCCAAGGCCGGCCTCGGCTCGCTCACCCGCACCCTCGCCGGGCACGCGGCGCCCCGGGGCGTGCGGGTCAACCTGGTCGTGCCGGGCACGGTCCGCACCTCGGCGTGGGAAGGGCGCGACGACGAACTCGACGCCGTCCGCCCCCTGTACCCGCTCGGCCGGGTCGGCGAGCCGGAGGACATCGCCGCCGCCGTCGCCTTCCTCGCCTCGCGCGACGCCGCCTGGATCACCGGGACCTCCCTCGTCGTCGACGGCGGCCTCACCGCCGTCAGCACCGGCTTCCGCGCGGCCGTCCGGCACACCTCCTGACCCTCAGCCCGAGGCCGCCAGCACCGAGAGCACCCGCTCCGCGTCGGCTTCCGTCGTCCGCCAGTTGCTGAACGCGGCGCGCCAGCGCGGACCGGCGCAACCGGAGGAACCGGGCGCCCACCGCTCGGCGAACCGGGCGAGGGCGCCGTCACCGCCCGCGCCCGCGGCCGGGAGCGGGTCCCGGCCGGGCACCGGCCCGGGCGCGGCGACCGGTCGTTCGGCGAGCCCCGCCACCTCCCGGACGGCGAGATCACGGGCGGCCTGGAGGAGTTCGGGGAGCCGGGCGAGGTCGTCGGCGAGAGCAGGGTGCATGCGGCGCAGCGTAGACGGTCACCGCCCACCGCCCGAGGTGCCGTACGGCCGGAAGTTCACCGTTTCGTCACAGCCTGACCGGAACCACAACCATCTGCGGCCCGGCCGGGTCTAGTGGTCCGACATCGCGGGAATCGCGCTGGAGAGCACCGGGGAGGCCCGGGCGAACGAAACGGGCAAAAGGGGAAGGGGAAGAGGCCGCCATGGGGGTCATACGCAGAAGAGGTGCGGTCGCACTGGGCGTCACGGGACTGGTGGCGCCGCTGGCGCTCGCGTTCACCGCGACGCCGGCCCAGGCCGCGAGCTGCACCACACGGACGGGGCCGTACCAGAAGCAGGTGGAGAAGTTCCTGGGCCGGCCGGTCGACGGCAAGCAGTCCGCCGCGGACTGCAAGGCCATCCAGGCCTTCCAGACCAAGCACGGCATCACGCCCAACATCGGCTACGCCGGTCCCGTCACGTGGGGCGTGATGGACCTGATGAACAAGCAGAAGGCCGTCGGGAACAAGCCGAACAAGGACGGCAAGTGCCCGGTGAACAAGGGCCGCATCGCCTGCGTGAACCTCACGCTCCAGCTCAGCTGGATCCAGGACGGCAGCCGGCTCGTCTACGGCCCGGTGCCGGTGCGCACCGGACGCGACGGCTACGAGACCCGCACCGGCCTCAAGAAGATCTACTGGCGGGACATCGACCACGTCTCCACCATCTACAACGTGCCGATGCCCTACAGCCAGTTCTTCGACGGCGGCCAGGCCTTCCACTCGGTGGGCCTGAGCATGTGGAACCCGCCCGGTTCGCACGGCTGCGTCAACATGACCACCACGGTCGCCAAGAAGTACTGGTCGCTGCTGAAGAACGGCGACGACGTCTTCGTCTACGGCCGCAAGCCCGGCACCTGAGCCCGCCGGGATCCGTCACGCCTCCGGCGCGTCCCCGAAGCCGGGGATCCGCAGCCGGACGCCGCCCTGCCGTGCCGATTCGTGCGCGATGACGCCCGGCGGGGTGCGGCGAGCGGCCACCCACGTGTTCACCGGCGGCGGTGTCCGCGTGGTGACGGCGGTGACGAAGGTACGGCCCGGTCACCAGGTCCGTGCCGTCACCGGCCGGGACGCCGGCTACGAGGGGATCCTCGCCGGCGCCGTCGCGCAGATCGCCGACTTCGCGATGCCGCGGAAGCTCCTGCTGGCCGGAGAGGGTGTCGGCCTCATGGGTGTGGCGGGGAACACGGTCCGCGACACCATCCGCTCCCGCCGGCACCCGCCGGCCACCCCGGGCAGGTACTGGCGCCCGGCCGGACCGGGGCGTGGGTCGGGGCATGGCGCGGCGGGTGAACCGAGTGGTGAACTCCCGCTTCCGCTTGACACATTGACGTGATGAGTAACACGGTCCGAAATGTCCGTATCGCGGGTACTTGCTCACAACGCCTTCACCTCGGTCGGCATATGCTTCACAGCATGTCCACCACTGTTGAAGCCGTCTCCGAGCGATCGGCCGCGGAGGTCAACGAGGAGATCCGGGCCTTGTGGCGCCGGTCGGGCGGGACACTGACCACCGAGCAGCGCGCGGAGTACCAGCGCCTCGTGATGGAGTGGGCCGCCGCGGCCCCGCAGCCGCACCGGGCGGCCTGACCGACCCCGCGCACACCGCGCCGAACCGTCCGGGCACCCGTGAACGCACGGGTGTCCTTCTCGTCGTACCCTCCGGCTCTTCTCGCCGCAGCCCCGGGCCTCCCGTCAGCCCCACGTCGCCGAGTAGTACCGCTGATACGCCTTGCGGTCCTGCTCGGCCCGGATGTACCGGGTCGCCACCAGCGCGATCAGACTGCCCGCGATGACCAGCAGCCCCGGCCCGATGTTCCGGGTGTCCGTCAGCCGCGCCAGCAGAGTGCTGCCCTCCGGCACACCCGTGACCGGCGCCGAGGAACCCGGCGAGGCCGCGCTCGGCGCCATCGCGCCCTGGACCGCGGAGGCCGACGGCGCGGGGGAGGGGGTGCCTGCCGGGGCGCCTCCCGCGTTCTGCGCCGACACGATCAGCCGGACCCCGAGCGCCGTCAGCGCCTTGGTCACCGGCTGGAAGAACGTCGTCCCGCCCGTGGTGCAGTCGCCGTTGCCGCCCGAGGTGACGCCGAGCGCGATGCCCTCGGAGAACAACGGGCCGCCGCTGTCACCCGGTTCGGCGCACACGGTGGTCTCGATGAGCCCGGTGACCGTGCCCTCCGGGTAGTTGACGGTCGCGTTCAGCGCCGTGACCTGGCCGTCGCGCAGACCGCTGGTGCTGCCGCTGCGGAACACCCGCTGCCCCACCGCCGGATCGGCAACCCCCGTGATCCGCACCCCCTTGCCGCCGCCGATCGCGACGACGTCGGCGCCCGCGCCGGCCTTGCCGCCGGCGTACTGCACGAGCGAGAAGTCACTGCCCGGGAAGGAACTGTTCACGGTCCTGCCGAGCTGCCGATCCCCCTGGTTGTCGGCGAACCAGGTGGACCCGGAGGGCCCGCAGTGGCCCGCGGTGAGGATGAAGTCGGACTGCCCGTTGGTGACATTGAACCCGGCCGAGCAGCGACCGCCCGTCGACAGGATCGGCTGGGCGCCGTTCAGCCGCGTGGTGAACGTGCCCTTCGTGCGCTCCATGTGCACGAAACCGCCGATCTCCGTGGCCACCCGGGTCAGCCGCGACCAGTCCCCGGCGGACACCGTGCGGTCCGCCCGCACCACGACCCGGTTGGTCCGGTAGTCCACCGCCCACGCCGTGCCCGGCACCCGCGGGGCCGAACGCAGCGTGGACGTCGCCGACTTCAGCTCGTTCATGCTGTGCGACACGACCTTCGCCTCCGCCCCGGCCCGCCGCACCTCCCGCGCCGCCGCGTCGTCGGTCACCGCCACGACCGTACGCCCGTCGGCGCCGATCCAGCTGCCCGCCGTGCGGGCCGTGCCGAGCCGCGCCACCAGCGCGGCGCCGGTGTCGCCGGTGGCGGCGAGCGGTCTGGCGGAGGCGGGCGGAGTCTCGCTCGCCATGGCCGCCTGGGCGACCATCGCGCCCCCCAGGAGGAGACCGCCGACCGCCGCCAGCCGTGTCACTCGCCGGACGACCCGTCGTCGTGCGTGCCGCATGCATGGCTCCCGAAGCCGAACCCGAACGCGCGCTGCCCGTACCGGCACCGCGAGGCCCCCGGATCGTCGAGGGCCCGCTCCTCCATACGGGGGCCGGGGCCACGGCGTTCACCGGCGCCGGTGAACTCCCGTGCGCGGTCAGTTCTTGCGGGCCACCCCGCCGAACATGGCGACCTCCTCCGGCTCGGCGCCGCCGCCGTCCTCCGGGCGCCACCGCGAGCAGGACACCACGCCCGGCTCCAGCAGCTCCAGGCCGTCGAAGAACCGGGCCACGTCCTCGGGCGTGCGCTGCTTCAGCTTCGGGGTGCCGTGCTCGTTCCAGAACTTCACCGCCTCGTCCACGTCCGGCATCGACGGGCTGGTGATGGTGTGCGACAGCACCAGGTGGCTGCCCGCCGGCAGCCGGTCCGTCAACTGCCGTACCAGGTCGTACGGGTCCTCGTCATCGCCGATGAAGATGACCACGCCGAGCAGCATCAGGGCCACCGGCTGACTGAAGTCCAGCGTCTTCGCCGCGTGTTCGAGGATCGCGTCGACGTTGCGCAGATCCTCGTCCAGATAGTCGGTACGGCCTTCCGGTGTGCTGGTCAGCAGGGCACGCGCGTGCGCCAGGACGAGCGGGTCGTTGTCGACGTACACGATCCGGGACTCCGGTGCGATCCGCTGCGCCACCTCGTGCGTGTTGTCGGCGGTGGGCAGCCCGGTGCCGATGTCCAGGAACTGCCGGATGCCCACCTCACCGACCAGATGGCGCACCGCGCGGCCCAGGAACAGCCGGTCGGCGCGCGCGTACTCGCCGATGCCCGGGTGCAGTTGGCGGATCTGGTCGCCGGCCGCTCGGTCGACCTCGTAGTTGTCCTTGCCGCCGAGCCAGTAGTTCCAGATCCGGGCCGTGTGCGGCTGGCCGGTGTTGATACGGGCGCGCAACGACACGGCCACGTCGTTGGTGGCTGCCGGGTTGTCGGTCACGTGGGTCAGCTCCTGGGTGCCTGATGAGAGGCCGGACGGGGTGTCCGGCGAGGACGCCTGACGGGGATTGCACCGTGCAAGACGCAATCTAGACGCCCGAGTTGATCTCTGCCGCCCGGCCCGGGTTTTCTCCGGCCGGAGCCAGCCGGGCCCAGCTGCGCGCGTCGCCCCACACGGACTGCTCCGCCACGTACGGCCGCAGGCACGCGGTCAGCTCCGGGTCACCCGTGCCGGCCAGTTCGTCAGAGGCGATCTTGCGGGCGATCCCGGCCAGGAAGTCGGCGATCTGCACCCGGGCGTCGTCCCGGGAGTCGACCAGCCGCAGCCCGTGCAGCGCGATCCCGTCCCGATGGGCGGACTGCACGATCCGGGCGATCCGGCCCGGCGTCAGCGCGTTCTGCCGGTCGTGCACGAGCACGACCGGCCGGCCGTCGGCACTCCAGTGCGCGGCTGTGTGCCGCAGCGCGGGGAACAGCGGATTGAGTACCGGGAAGAGGGGTGGTGCCGCCCGCATCCGGGTCCGGTAGGCGTCCGCCCGTTGCCGGTGCGCGGCGAGCCGGCGCAGGATCCCGGCGGCCTCGGATCCGGGGGCGGCCCGGACGAGCGCGTCGACGGTCGCGAAGAAGGCGTCTTCGGGCGCGTGGAGCGCTTCCCTGACCGTGGGGAGGGCCTCTCCGGCCGCGGGGGGTGCTTCGCCGGTCATGGGGGACCCCTTCCCGGCCGCGCAGGGCGCGTCCCCGGCCGCGGGGGCCCCCTCTCCGCCCGTGTCCCGCGGCCCGCCCGGGCGGACCCGCAGCAGGGCGTTCGCGGCCACCAGGAACTGCCGCCAAGCGGCGGCCCCGAAGACCTCCGGCCCCTGCCGGTACAGGGACACGGCGTCCGTAGGGTCCCCGAGCAGCAGGGCCGCGACCCGGTCCACCACGAGGAACGCCTTCTCCGTCAGGTGCACATGGGCCCGCCCGTGGATCGGCCCGCCGGCGGCCAGCAGCCACACCAGCACCGCCCGGTGCTTCTCGCGCAGCAGGTGGTTCGCCTTGTACTCCTCGGCGGGCGAACGGATCCGGTGCCGGATCTCCCGCACGCACTCCGCGGCGACGTCCACCGGCAGAGCCACGCTCGCGTGCGCGAACACGTCCGTGTTCCCGCCGAGCAGGTTCTCCCCGTCCGCTCCCGACTCGTCGCAGGCCACCTCCCGGACGCGGCCCCGCGCCGCCGCCCTCCACCGCTCCCGCGTTCCGCCGACTCCGTCTGCGCCCACGTCACAGCCCTTCGTCCCGACCGAGCCTCATGACCAGCATCTCGCACACCGCCCGCTCGTCGGGCCGACGGCCGTCACCGGGCTTCGCCGGGCACGGGCCGCCCTCCTACACTGCGGGCATGGACGACACGCGGCTCGACCGGCTCGGGTCCGGCACGTATCTGCTGGTGACCAGTTACCGGAAGAACGGCACCCCCGTCGCGACCCCGGTGTGGGTGGTCCGGGACGGCGGCACGCTCGGGGTGTGGACGGCCGCCGACAGCTGGAAGGTCAAGCGGATCCGGCGCCGCCCGGACGTCCTCGTCGGCCCGTGCGACGCGCGCGGCAATCCGACCGGTGACCAGGTGCCGGCCACGGCCGAGGTCGCCGATCCGGCCACCACCGCCCACTACCGGAGCCTGATCGCCCGCAAGTACGGCCTCCTCGGCCGCCTCACCCTGCTGGGCAGCCGGCTCCGGCGCGGCCTGGACGGCACCGTCGGCATCCGGGTGACCCTCGGGAAGTGAGGGCCACCCCCGGACCGGCGTCCTACGACGCGTTCAGCGCCGAACAGGACAGCTCAGGGCCCCCGGTGTGCGGCTCACCGGCCCACAGGGCGACCTGCCGGAACAGCACGGACTCCGTGGCCTCCGGATCCGGTTCTCCACCGTGGGCAGGGTGATCTCCGCGCTGATCCTCCTCGCCGGTACGTCGTTCGTGGACCGCTCCGGGCCGGCGGCCGGCGCGAGCGGCGAACAGCGCGGCCGTGTCGACGTCCACCGCCTCGGACAGCGACACCCGCCACTTCGGCGTCTGCCCCCGGCCACCTTGCAGCCGGCGACCGTACCCCGGACTGCCGGCAACCGCTCCGCCGACGCCGCGCCGGCCGCGTCCGGCACCCCCAACAGCGGTCCTGCCGACCGGAACTCGACCCGTGCGTCCCCGACGGGCACGGCCCGGTGCGACCTCCCGGCTGCGGCGCCGAACCCTCGCCGGCCGGCCGTCACCCGTAAGCGTGGGCTACCTGGCCGCCGACAGCCGCTCCGAGCGCGGCAACTCCTCCCGACCTACCGGCACGATCGCCCGGCCTCCTGTCAGCCGGGGAGGGTGCCGGCCGAACGAGTCCCCGGTCATCCCCTACGGCAGGCCGGGGTTCCCGCTCGACCGGGGTGACCGGCACGCCCGTCTCCCTCGACACGGAATGGCCGACCGGACGGCCCGTCACCGTGCCCACCCCCGTACAGCCGTGAACGGCGCTCAGGTCCAGGCCCGGTACGGCTCGTCCAGCAGCTGGAAGACCGGCTCCCCGCGCACCGGGTCCTTGGCGGTGGACAGCCGCACCCGGTCGCCGCTGTGGATGCCGATCGGCGGACCCATGACCCGGCCGCGTACGACGAACCCCTCGGCCATCTCTATCAGCGACACATTGCGCGCCGCCGGTGTGTTGCGGTGCACCACGGTGGAGTGGCGGACCGTGCCGACGCCCTCGCTGCGCTCCGTCCGCAGCTCACTGCCCTGGCAGACCGGACACAGCAGCCGGTGGTACATCGCGGTGCCGCACCAGGTGCAGCGCTGGAAGAGGATGGCGTCCTTGGAGTCCGCGGCGGCGGGATCGAGAACGCCCGCCGCGGAGCCGGCCACCGGATGCGAGGTGCTTGCTGAGTGGTGGTACACGCTGGTCAACTCCCTGCGCTCGGCCGGAATCCCACGTGCCCAGGCGGACCGGGCACACGTGTGCGCGGTTGCCGTGCCACCGTGCACGCCGACAGAGTATGGCACTGAGTGTCACTCGTAAAGGCACTCCGTACCCCTAATTACCCCAGTTCTCGGTCAGTCCCGGCCGAGCGCCGTCTCCAGTTCCTGCACCACCCGCCACAGCGGGGCGTCCCGGCGGGACACCAGCACCACCACGTCGTCGGGCTGCCCCGGCTGTGCGCCGGCCGTCACCACGCCCGCCCGGGCGGGGGCCGCAGGGACGTCCGCCGACCGGCCGAACGTCTTCTGTACGTACCCCAGCGCGTGGTCCACGGCGGCCCCCGGGTCACCCTCGCCGTCCGACCGCAGCCACGAGCGCAGCGCGTTGTTGTGCGCGGCGACGACCGCGGCTGCGATCACGTCGGCGCGCAGTGTCCCGTCGGGGCGTCCCGCGAAGCGGGCGCGCAGGTACTCGGCGAGCGCGCGTTCGTAGCGCCACACCACGGACAGCTCGTACGCGCGCAGGCCCGGCACCTGCCGGGTGAGGCGGTAGCGCTGCACGGAGAAGGCAGGGTTCTCGGCGTACATCCGCAACACCAGCCGGGCCGCGTCGCACACCCGCCGCACCGGCTCGTGCTCCGCGCCGCCGGCCGCGAGGAAGGCGGTCATGTCGGCCAGGCAGCGCTCGTGGTCGGGGAAGACCACGTCCTCCTTGGAGGGGAAGTAGCGGAAGAACGAACGCCGGCCGACCCCGGCCAGGGCCACGATGTCGTCCACGGTGGTCTGCTCGTACCCGCGTTCCAGGAAGAGCCGGAAGGCCGCCGCCACCAGGGCGTCCCGGATCGGCGGCTTCGCGGCCGGCACCGCGCTGCTGGAGCTCATGGACGGGAACGTAGCACCCGGACCGGATCCGTGACACTCAGTGCAGCGTGAGCGTCCTTATGGGGGAACTGAGTGCTCCTGGTGCCGGTGGCAGGGGTGGCCGAAAAGGGCTGCACGCCTGCGGCGTAACCTTTCTCCGCCACCGCCACCGCCACCGCCACCGCCACCGCCACCGCCACGCCGTACCCTGCGCCGCCCCGAGGAGCCCCCATGCCCGCCGCCCGCCCCCGCCTTCTCTACGTCACCGACCTGGCGTACCAGGCGCGCGGGCGCCGCTACGGCGACGAGGACGTCCACCTCACCTCCCGGCTGCGCGCCCACTTCGACCTGGCCCTGTGCCATCCGCTGGACGCGGCGGCCCTGATGGACGGCTTCGACGCCGTCGTCGTCCGCAACAGCGGGCCCGTCCTCGGCTACCAGAAGGAGTACGACGCCTTCCGCGCGCAGGCGCTCGCCGCCGGCACCCGGGTGTACAACCCGCTCAGCGGGAAGGCCGACATGGCCGGGAAGCAGTACCTGCTCGACCTGACCGCCGCCGGCTTCCCCGTGATCCCGACCGTCGACCGCGCCGAGGACCTGGACCGGCTGCCGGCCGCCGAGCGGTACGTGGTCAAGCCGAAGCACGGCGCGGACTCCCTCGGCCTGCGGATCGTCCCCGGCGGCAGGGTCGCCGGACTCGCCACCGGGGACGTCCTGGTCCAGCCGTGCGTCGAGTTCGCCTACGAGGTGTCCTTCTACTTCGTCGACGACGACTTCCAGTACGCCTTGTACGCCCCCGACCCCGAGCGCCGCTGGGAGCTGCGGCCGTACCCGGCCACCGCCGCCGACCTGGAGTTCGCCCGCCGGTTCATCGACTGGAACGACCTCGGCTACGGCATCCAGCGCGTCGACGCCTGCCGCGCCCCCGACGGAAGCCTGCTGCTGGTCGAGCTGGAGGACCTCAACCCGTACCTGTCCCTGGACGCGCTGCCGGAGGAGGCCAGGGACGCCTTCGTCACCGCGTTCACGGCGTCCCTGAGCCGGTTCGCGCAGGGGGTGCCCATCCCGGCCTGACGGTGGTCCGATGCGTGCGGCTCACGCTTCACGGTCGGGGACGGGTGCGGTGCCACCGTGGCCGTGCGTCACCGCCGCGGCGTCCGGCCACGGACGCGCAGCGTGGGCACACGCGCCGCACCCGGTCTGCCGCGCCTCCGGATTCCGGGAAGGTGTCCGGCCAGCTGACGTGCGGGAAGCGCGTCAGCTGGGAGCGGCTGAGGGACAGTCCGCAGACGGTCTGGTTCAGACCCGGCTCCCACGCGTGGACCTCGCCGGCGGGCAGCCGGCGCCGGCCGTCCTCCTCGTCCGTCCACTGCCCGGAGGCGGCGACGGCGTACTGCTTTCGGCGTCCCATGGCCTGCTCCGGAGCTGGTCAGCCGACCGTGACGGCGACGCGAGGCCGTCCGGTGCCGCCGGCACGCGGTCCGTCGGTGGCACCGCGTGCCCTGCGTGCCGGGGGGCGAGCGGGCAGGACGCGTGAACGCTCGTACTCGGTCATCGTGGCACCGTCCTCGACTCGGCCGGACCGCACTACGCGTGCCCCGCTGGGCGCCCGCCACACCCACGGATGACCTCACCCGGCTGCCCGCGGACCGGTGTCGTAGACCAGGAGGCCGTCACCGCGAAGGCGCGCACCTGGCGTCGGGCTGTGCGCCGTGAGGCGCCCGTCGTGCATCAGGTGCAGGACGACCGCGCCGCGGGCCAGGACGGCGAAGTCGGCGATCAAGCGTCGGTGGCATCGCCACCACACCGCCTCACCGCACATCACCGCGGTACGCGTCTCGCCTGCCTGCCGCAGCACGCCGTCCATCGCGGTCACGAACTCCGCGCTGCGCGTGTGAGCGGCGTAGCCCCGGAAGGACTCGTTGCGCCAGACGGTGTCGGGAGAGTCCGGCGACGGCTTGCGCCATCCGCCCAGCCGCGGCTCCCACCGGTAGGCGATCCGCTCCTCGGGCATCCACTGGGCCAGCCGCTGGCGTGACAGGTCCGGATCGCGGCGACTGCCCGGTGCGGTCCTGACGTCCACGACGGCGGCCACGCCGGCTTGCCGCAGAAGCTCGGCCAGCGTCGTCCGATCGGCCGTGCCGTGACCGAAGGTGATCAGTTCCAGGTGCGACCCGGGAATCCCGCCCACGGGACCGGTCCGGAGATGGCTCATACACCGAGTGCACCATGTACCGGCGCGTCGAGTGCGCCGCGTGGGGCTTACCTGCTCAGGGCCTGGGCACTCGAACACGACACAAGCCGCCGCAGCCGCCACTGCCGGTCTCCGTCGCGGTGGCAGTCGCCGCTTCAGTGAGCCGCGCGACACGTTTCTGTCGTCTTCAGAAGGGGGCGTCATGTATCGCAGTACCGCCCAGCTCCGCACCGGAGGACACGCCGGTGCGCCGGACGGAGGCGGGGCGTCATGTGCGGTCTGAGCGGAGAGGTCCGCTTCGACGGGCGGTCACCCGACCTCGCGGCCGTCGGACGCATGACGGAGCGGCTCGCCGCGCGCGGACCCGACGGGCAGGGCACCTGGAGACGGGGCGCGGTCGCGCTGGGACATCGCCGCCTGAAGATCATCGACCTCTCGGACAGCGGAGCGCAGCCCATGACGGACGCCCGGGGCGAGATCACCGGCGTCTTCAACGGCTGCGTGTACAACTATCCCGAGCTGCGGAAGGAGCTGCGCGGTCTCGGGCACCGCTTCCGGTCGACGTCGGACACGGAGGTGGTGCTCAACGCCTACCGGCAGTGGGGCACCGCGTGCGTGGAGCGTTTCCGCGGCATGTTCGCCTTCGCGATCGTCGAGCACCGGACCGGCCGCGTCGTCCTCGCCCGGGACCGGCTCGGGATCAAGCCCCTGTACCTGGCGCGTACGCCGGGCCGGCTCCGTTTCGCCTCCACGCTGCCCGCTCTCCTGGCCGCCGGTGACGTGGACACCTCCCTCGATCCGGTGGCCCTGCACCAGTACCTGAGCTGGCACGCCACGGTCGCGGCGCCGCGCACCGTCCTCAACGGCGTGCGCAAGCTTCCCCCGGCCACCGTGCGGGTCGTCGAACCGGACGGGACGTACCGGGACCACCGCTACTGGCAGCCGTCCTACACCCGTCGGGCCGAGTACGCCGGCATGACGGCGGACGAATGGCGTGACGCGGTGCTGGACGCGCTGCGCGTGGCCGTGCGCCGGCGGACGGTGGCCGACGTGCCGGTCGGTGTCCTGCTCTCCGGCGGCCTCGACTCCAGCCTCATCGTCGCGCTGCTGGCCGACGAGGGCCGGCGCGACCTGATGACGTTCAGCGTCGGGTTCGAGACGGAGGGCGGCGAGAAGGGCGACGAGTTCCGCTACTCGGACCTGGTGGCCCGGGAGTTCGGCACCGACCACCGCCGGCTGATGGTTCCCTCCGAGCGGGTGTCGACGGCTCTGGACGGGGCGTTCGAGGCGATGAGCGAGCCGATGACCAGCCACGACGTGGTCGCCTTCCACCTGCTGTCCGAGCGGGTGTCCAAGGAGGTGAAGGTCGTGCAGAGCGGGCAGGGCGCCGACGAGGTCTTCGCCGGTTACCACTGGTACCCGCGGCTGGCGTCGGTCTCCCGCGAGGACGAGCCGGAGCGGTACGCCGCGACCTACTTCGACCGGCCGCACGCCGACCTCGCCCGGGTCCTGCGGCCCGAGATGCTGCCCCAGGACGACGTCTCGGGACGCTTCGTACAGGAGCACATGGCGCAACCGGGGGCGGAGACGGCGCTGGACGCCGCTCTTCGGCTGGACACGCACGTCATGCTCGTCGACGACCCCGTCAAGCGGGTCGACAACATGACCATGGCCTGGGGCCTGGAGGCGCGGGTGCCGTTCCTGGACCACGAACTGGTCGAGCTGGCGGCGGCCTGCCCGCCGGAACTGAAACTGGCCGACGGCGGCAAGGGTGTGCTGAAGGAGGCGGGCCGCAAGCTCCTGCCCCACGAGGTCGTCGACCGCCCCAAGGGCTATTTCCCCGTGCCGGCCATCCGGCACATGGCGGGTCCCGTCCTCCGGCGCGTGCGTGAGGCCCTGGAGGCACCGGAGGCCAGGCACCGCGGTGTGTACCGGGACGCGTACGTCACGGAACTCCTCAAGGCGCCCGACGAGCACCGGACCAGGCGGGGCGCGAACGCCCTGTGGCAGATCGCTGCGCTGGAGATATGGCTGCAGACCCACGGAATCAGGTGACCGACGACCGGGGCACGCGGGCGACGCACGGCCCGGCATCCGCCCTCACCGGCCCCGGACCACGCGGTCCGAGCCCCACCCGCCCCCCGGACCGCCGGACGGGCGACCTTCTCGGCGCTGCCTGTGCCGCCGCCCCCGCGCCGGTGCCGCTGCCCGAGGCGGGCGGCCCGCGAGACGCGGTGACACGGCTGCGCGCGCACGGCTGCTGGTACCCCTCCGCGAACGCCGACGGCAGCGAGACGGCGTTCATCTGCGACCGCGGAGGCGTCCCCCAGCTGTGGGCCGGGCCCGTCGACGGCGACGAGGTGCGGCTGCTGGACGCCTCACCGGATCCGGTGAAGGAGGTGTCCTGGTCACCGGACGGCCACTGGATCGCCTACACCACGGCGCCGGGCGGCGGTGAGCACTCACGGGTGCTCTGCGTGCGGCCCGACGGCACCGGCCGCCGCATCCTGGCCGGGGCCGACCCGGCCAGTTCCGCCTACCTGGGCTGCTGGGCGCACGACGGCTCGGCCATCGCCGTCACCGTCGCGGCTCCGGCCGCTGACGCGTACGGGGGCCTCGGGAGGCAGGCCCTGACGGACTCCGCCCCGGCAGAGGACTGGCTCGCCGGGATGCGCCCGGCGGCCGACTGGGCGGACCGGGACGGTCACGCCACGCTCCTCGGCCCGGCCGCCTACGACGCCGCCTCCGGGACAGCGCCGAACGGGACGCCGAACGGCACCACGGCTGCGGCGGCCCGGCCCGACGGCGACCTGTCGGTCTACCTGATCGATCCCGACGCCCTGGCCTCGCCCGTCCTGCTCACCACCGAGACCCACGCCGCCTCCCTGCGCGCGTGCGACCTCAGCCATGACGGCCGCCTCGCGCTGCTGCGCCGGGGGCCGCGCGGACGGCGCGAGGCGGTCGTCCTGCGCACCGCCGACTCGGTGACCACCCTCGCCGTGCCGGTCGCCGACGGCGACCCATGGATCGGCCGGTTCTCCCCGGACGCGCGGACGCTGTGGCTGCGCAGCAACAGCGACCGCGAGTACGCGGCACTCCTCGCGGTGGCTCTGGACGCCGACGGCGTGCCGCACGAGGTGTCGGTCGCGGCGGAGCGTGCGGGTAGCGACCTCGAACTCCTGGCGCTGGCTCACGACGGCCGCACCGCCGCGCTCGCGTGGAACACGCGAGGCGCGAGCGAGCTGGAACTCGTCGAGACCTTCTCGACGGGGCGGGCCCCGGACGGCACGGGCCCGGCGAGGCCGCTGCACCTGCCCCACGAGGTCGTCACGCGCGTGACCGCCGCCGGTGCCGGGCGCCTGCTGCTCGCGCTGTCGGGGTCGCAGCGCCGGCCGGGCGTCTGGTGGGCCCACGAAGGCGTGTCCCTGCTGCGCACCCCGTGGTCCTCCCTGGACGAGGACGCCGTCCCGCCGGGCCGCCCGCCGGTACGCCCCGTCCCCGTGCGCCTGACCGCGCGGGACGGGCTGCCCCTGAGCGGCTGGTACTACCGGGCGCCGGGGCGCGCCCCCGACGAACCGGCACCCTGTGTGATCCACCTGCACGGCGGTCCGGAGGAGCAGGAACGCCCGGTGTTCAACCCGCTCTACCACGAGCTGGTCGGGCGTGGCCTGGACGTCTTCGCACCCGACGTCCGGGGCTCTTTGGGGCACGGCCGCTCGTTCGTCGACGCCGACCTGGGCGCGGGCCGCTTCGCCGCCCTCGACGACGTCGCGGACTGCGCGGTCCACGCGGTCACCGCGGGCCCCGCCGACCCGACGCGGCTCGCGGTCATGGGCCGCTCGTACGGCGGCTATCTGACGTTCGCCTCCCTCGTGTGGCACCCGGACCTGTTCCGCACCGGAGTCGCCGTCTGCGGCATGTCCGACTTCCTCACCTTCTTCGCCGGTACGGAGCCGTGGATCGCGGAATCGGCGGCGTACAAGTACGGCCACCCGGAGCGCGACCGTGAACTGCTCCGTGCCCTGTCGCCGATGAGCCGCATCGACGCGCTGCGCGTCCCGGTGCTGGCCGTCCACGGCGAGCACGACACCAACGTGCCGCCGGGAGAGTCCCAGCAGTTCGTACGGGCCGCGCGGGAACGGGGCATCCACGCGGAACTGCTGACCCTGCGCGACGAAGGGCACGACTTCTTGCGTGCGGACAACCGGCGCCTGTTCCGCCGCGCCGCGGCCGACTGGATGCAACGGCACCTCCACACGTGAACCCACCGCCTCCGTCAGGGGTGAGCGGTGATGGCTGAACGAGGCCGCGGTGCGCGCCGTATCTGAGCACGCGGGCTGCGCGAGCCGCGCCCCCGCCCGCGGGACGGAAGGAGAGCCAGGTGCCGACACCGCCCGACCCCGAACGGCCGCCGCCCGGACCGGTCCTGGAGCCCGTCAGGGTCATGCGCCTACGCCGGTTCGACGCCCTCGCGGAACTCATGCGGGAGATCCGGCCCGATCCGGTGACCCACGAGGACGACACCCGGGAACTCCCGCCCGTGCCCGCCTCGGTCTCTCCCCCCTCGGATACCGCCGGCCCGAGCGCGGGCCCGGGCCCGCGCCGGGCCACGGTGGCTGCGGCCGTAGTGGCGGCAGCCCTCGTCGGCTTCGGCTGCGCCCTGCTCCTGCCCGGCCGCCAGCAGGCCGCCGCGCCCGCCCGCCCGGCCCCGCCGGCCACGACCGCACCGCCCGCCAACGCACCGGGCGGTCCGCCGGCCCCCACCACACCGGCCGAACCCACGGCCCCCACCCCCGCGCCGGACCCCGACGGCCCCGGCACCCTCCGCCAGGGCGACACCGGTCCCGAGGTCGCCGACCTGCAACAACGCCTGCTGCGCGTCCCCGACGTCTACCGCGACGGCTCCACCAGCGGAACCTACGACGCCACGCTCACCGAGGCCGTGGCCCGCTTCCAGCTCTGGTACGGCGTCAGTGGCGACGAGACGGGTGTCTACGGGAACGACACGCGCCGTGCGCTGGAGTCCCGCACCGGCTTCGGCGACGATTCATGAGCGGCACACCGGGCACACGAGGACCACCGCGCGGCCGGCGCGGACCGGGCGGCGGCGGACGGGAGCGGAGCGGCATGGCGGACGAGAGCGGCACGCGGGGCCGGCAGGCACGACCGGACCTGGACGGCTTCTTCGACCGGCTGGACCCGGACATGTGCGTGGTCACCGCCGTGGCGAGCGGCAGGCGCGCCGGCTGTCTGGTCGGATTCGCCTCGCAGTGCTCCATCCAGCCGCCCCGGTTCGCCGTATGGCTGTCCAAGGTCAACCGGACCTACCGGGTCGCCCGGGCCGCGCAGTTCCTCGCCGTCCATCTGCTCACCCGCGACCAGCGGGACCTGGCGGAACTCTTCGGTGGCGAGACGGGCGACGAGGTCGACAAGTTCGCGCGGCTCGCCTGGCGGGAGGGGCACGGCGGCGCCGCCGTCCTGGAGGACACGGCGGCCTGGTTCGTCGGTGCCATCCTGCAGCGCACCGACGGCGGCGACCACGTCGGCTTCGTGCTCGACCCGGTCGAGTGGGGCGAGGGCCGGAGCGGGCCCCTGCTGCGGCTCTCCGACGCCGTCACCATCGACGCCGGCCACCCGGCGGACTGAACACGGCCACCCCTGGACCGTGCGGCGACCGCCCCCGGGCAGAGCGCGCCCGGGCAGACGGGAGTTTGACGACAGGGCCTAGCCCTCCGCGCCGTCCGCCGAGTCCTGCACGTCCTGCACGTCCTCCACCGGCATCCGGATGTCCAGCACACACACGTCGTCGCGCCGCTCGTCCGCCAGCATCGCCGCGAGCAGCGCGTCCAGGGAGCCGGGCTCGCCGCGGCCGTGGGCGCGCACCGCCTCGGCCAGCCGGGTGAAGCCCGCGTCCAGGCCCTCGCCGGGGCGTTCGACCAGGCCGTCGGTGTAGAGCAGCAGCCGGTCGCCGGGTTCCAGCCGCAGTTCCCGCGACTCGTAGGCGGGGGAGGCCGTCGCGCCGAGCAGCATGCCGCCGGGCCGGTCGAGGAAACGGACCTCGCCGCGGCGCACCAGCAGCGGCGGCGGGTGCCCCGCCTGCGCCCAGGCGAGAACCTGCTGGTCGGGGTCGTAGCGGGCGAGGACCATGGTGGCGGTGATCTGGCTGTCGCGGGAGTGCAGCAGCAGCTGGTTGAGCCGTGCCAGCGCCCCGGTGAGCGAGGAGCCGGTGCTGACCATGCCCTTCGCGGTGAACCTGAGCTGGGCCATGGTGGCCACGGCGTCGATGCCGTGGCCCGCCACGTCGCCGACCACGAACAGGGCGTCGTAGTCGGGCAGTTCGATGGCGCTGAACCAGTCGCCGCCGACGTGGATACCGGCCTGCGCGGGCAGGTAGGCGACCTCGACGCGCAGCCCGGCCAGCCGCACCGGCTTGCTGGGCAGCGGCAGCAGGGCGTGCTGGAGCCGGGCCGCCAGTGCCCGTTCGGCCTGGAGGATGCCGCGCTGGAGCAGCATCGCGCGCTCGCTCTCCACCAGCGCGAGTTCCGCGCTGCGCTGCGCGGTGAGGTCCTGGACGAAGCCGTGCACCTCGACCGGGGCGCCGTCGGGCGCCGTGACGGCCTCGGCGACCATCCGCAGATGCCGGACCCCCTCGGGCGTCTCGACCCGGAACGGCACGTCGAACGGGCGGCCGTGGGAGACGAGTTCCGCGATCGCGTGGGCCAGCGGGCCGGTGTCCTCGGGCAGTACCAGGTCGGGCAGTTCCTCCAGGCGGACCGGCCGCTGCCCGGGGTGCAGACCGAGCACGGCGTACGTCTGCGTGGCCCAGGAGGTCTCCTGGGTGATCAGGTTCCAGTTCGCCCAGCCGAGGTTGCCGAGCCGCTGCACGTCGGCCAGGCGCTGCTCCTGGCGCTCCACCGGATCGTGCCGCAGCCAGGTGACCACCAGACGCTCGCCGAGCGGAGCGGCCCGCACGGTGTAGGTGGCGGTCACCGGCACCTCGCCGACCACGTCCTGGTAGGCGAACGGCTCACCCTCGAAGGGCACTCCGGTTTCGAGGGCCTGCAGATAGCCCCGCCACAGCGGTTCGCCCGCGACCGACGGATAGCTCTCCAGGACACGCGTGCCGACCATGTCCCGGCCGGTGCGGCCGAACACGTCGACCGCCTCCGGGGTGGCGGCGTCGATGATGTAGTCCTCCACCTCGCCGGAGGGGGCGCGCAGCGGCGTCAGCAGGATCGCCGCGCCCGGCAGCGCGTCGAACACCGCCTGCACGGTCTGGGAGACGTCCGCGGGCGCGCCGCCGCGCGGGCTGTCGAAGGCCCGCAGCCGGCCCGCGCACAGCCGGGCCACGGCCCGCAGCAGCTCCCGCTCGCGACCCGCGAACGGTTCGCCGCGCCGGCGCAGCACCCCGAGGGCGACGCACGCGGTGTCCCCGTCCGGCACGGGCAGCCAGGCCCGGGTGAGCCACCGCTCCGGCGGATCCCCGATGAGCAGGTACCGGGTGCGGTCCAGGGCGATGTTCTCCAGCCAGCGCGGCTCCCCGGACTCCAGGGCGTCCAGCGCGGCCACGCCGGTCACCGGGGGGAGCTGGCGCCACTGGGCGGCGAGGGTGGGGTCGATGCCGGCGTGCCCGATCAGTCCGAGGCCGCCCTCGGGCAGCCGCTCGTACAGCATCACCGCGTCGGCGCCCGCCTCGGACGCGAGGTGGTCCAGCAGGCATCCGGCCAGCTCGTGCGGCGAGCCGACCCGGAGCAGATCGCGGCCGATGTGCCCCAGGACGCCCGTCAGGTCCTTGGTGCCGGTGGGCACGCTCTCCCAGGAGCGGACGGCGGCGGCCGGGGCGGCGGATGTGGCGGGCTGCTGCCGGGGCGGCAGGGCGCCCAGGGTGAGCCAGCACTGTTCGAGGAGGGTGCGGTTGCCGTCCTTGGCGCGCTGGACCAGCTCCTGGTGGGCGGCGTCCGGGGTACAGGAAGTGACGGCCATCAGTACGCCCTTGGCCCGCTCCACCACCGCGGAGGTGGCGGCCAGGTCCCGCAGCCGTTCCATCTCGGCGCGCTGCCGGGCCACGACCTTGGCCAGCGCCGCAAGATCGGCGCTGGCTCCGCGGTCCACAGGAGGCAGGGGCTCGCTCGTCACGCGATGAGCATTGCACATCAGCACCCGTCCGATCACTCGTCTGCCGGGTCGGAATTCACACGACCGGTGTACAAGATCGACGGCTGGGGAAGCGGCAGGTGAGGCGGCGGGCGAGGCAGGGCGAGGGGGCGGTGAGACAGGGGCCTGGCCAGGTCAGCGGGCCGTGCCGCGGGCGGCCAGGGCCTCGCTGACCACGCGGACGCTGCGCGCGATGTGCTGCAGCTGCAACACCTCCGCCGCGTACAGCTTGATCGTGTGCTCGATCACCGACTCGGGCAGTCCCAGCACGGGCAGTTCGGCCCGCGCGGTCTGCAGGGCGGTCCGCGCGACCCGGATCTCCTGCTGCACCTGGATCTGCGCGTGCCGGGCCAGCAGGACCGGGTGCCGGATGAGCGCCGGGTAGCTGGCGTAGCGCGCGGGGATCAGCTCGCGCAGCCACTTGGCGGCCGAGCGCTCCCAGTCGTACGAACCCGGCGTCTTGACCTGACAGGGCCAGTCTGGGCTGATGCGCGTGCTGGTCAGGGGCATGTTCATCGCTTCCGGTATGCGGCGTCGGAGGGTGGTCGACGGGTTCGGGGCGGCCCCGGTCTAGGGGATGACCGGGGCCGCCACGGGCGCGTCGCGCAGACGACGCGCCCCGGTACACCCCGGGCGCCGACGTGGGTAGGGGACGGCGGCAGAGGGTGTCCGTGCGCGGGCCCCGGACGAGCGGGGGAGCCCGCCGAGCAGTATTTATATATGCCGACCCGTTTGCAAGACGTATGAAAACATTCATGCGCGATATGCGGTGAATCATCCCTGTCCATGGCAGGGGTGACCGCAGGATCTTCACGGATGCCCGGAGCGGGCGGAAGGATCGGCCGTACGGGCCCCGGCTCAGTCCTTGAGGAAGAACTGGTGCTGCTCCGAGAGCTGTTCGTACTTCTCCAGCCGGCCCTGGGTGCGCTCCGGATCGGCGTCGGTCATGGCCTGCAGCAGCGCTGCGGCCAGCACGCCGGGCGCGGCATAGGAGTCGAACACCAGCCGGGAGCCGGTGCCCGTGGCGAAGGTGACGTCGGCCTCGTCGGCCAGCGGCCCGAGCGCCAGGTCGGTCACCAGGGCGACCTTCAGACCCGCGCCGCGCGCCACCCGGACGGCGTGCAGCGTCTCCTGCGAGTGCCGGGGCATGGCGAAGGCCAGCACCCAGCTGCCGCCGGCCTCCCGGGACTGCAACAGCGCGTCGTAAGCCACGCTGCCGCCGCGGGTCACCAGCCGCACGTCCGGATGGATACGGCGGGCCGCGTAGCCGAAGTACTCGGCGAGCGACACCGAGATGCGCAGGCCCAGCACGGTCAGCGGGGTGGAACGGGACAGCTCGCGGCCGACGTGGATGACCCGGTCGGGATCGGCGAAGTCGCGCCGCAGGTTCTCCAGGTTCTCGATCTCGGCGTCGACGGCCGCCTGCAGCTCGTTGGCCCGGTTCTCCTCGGCGGGCCCGCCGGCGAGACTGCTCAGCGCGATCGCCTGGAGCTTCTCGCGCAGCGCCGGGTAGCCGCTGAAGCCGACGGCGGCGGCGAAGCGGGTGACGGAGGGCTGGCTGACCCCCACCCGGTCGGCCAGCTCGGTGATCGACAGGAACGCGGCCTCGGTGATGTGCTCGATCAGGTACTGGGCGATGCGCCGCTGCCCCGGTGACAGACGCGGGCCGTCGAACAGTTCCCTGAGCCGGGAGGTCGGGGCGGCCTCGGCCGCGGGCACCGTCTTGCCCGACGTGATCGCTGATGCCTGTGCGCGTGCCTGCTGCGGCGAGGGCACCGGTCGGCCTCCTTTGTCTGCCACGAGGACTCAACATAGCTCACCGACCGTCGTGACCAGGGGGTTGAGACGGCGGGCTCACCGCCGGTACAGGCCGATGGAATGGCCCACTTCGCCGACCGGCCGGCTGCTCGCCAGCAGCCGCGCGAGCCGGCCGCGCGCCTTGGCGGCGGCGGAGTCCGACACGACCAGCAGCCCGTGCACCCGCTCCTGCGGCACCGTCCGCGGATCCGCCGCCCGGATGCCGTAGTACGACGGGACGCCGCTGCCCTTGTACACCAGCCACACCCGCTCGCCCGGGTACCGCTCCCGGAGCCGGTCGGCGAGCCGGCCCAGGTCCTGGCCCCAGTCCACGTTCGAGTCGTGCAGCAGCCGGTGGGTGCGCGCCGGGCCGCCGAACGCCTCGTTGGCGTACGGCAGGTAGTACGGGAACGTCCGCAGCGAACTCACCGCCACCCACAGCACCAGTGCGCCGGTCAGAAGGCCGCGCCACCGCCGGCGGAGGGTGAGCACGCAGGCCGCCGCCACCGCAAGGAACGCCGGTACGAACAGCGCGTACCGGGTGCCGAAGTCCCGCGACCCCGTCATCGCCGCCGCCAGCAGTACGAGGGGCGGCACCAGCAGATACGGCGCCGCGGGGCGCAGCCGCCGTACCGCCACGACGGCGACGGCACCGGCCGCGCCCAGCGCCAGCAGCCCGAGTGGGGTCTTCACCAGCAGCGCGGCCGGCAAGTAGTACCAGAGCGAGCCGGTGTACAGGTGCCCGAACAGATACCCCTGCCAGGGCTGCTCCTCCAGCCCGAACTGCACCCGCATCCCCGCCCGGTACGCCGGCGGCACCGGCAACAGCTCCACCAGCCGCGCCCGCGGCCCGTGCACACCCGGCACCGGCTCGGCGGGCTCGAACCGCAACCGAGGGTCGACGACCAGATACGCGGCCCACACGACGACGACGGCCACGACCGCGACGACGACGGCACCCACCACCGCCGACACCGCCGGACGCCGCGCGCTGAGCCAGGGCAGGGGCCGGCGCCGCGAGGCCGGGGCGGACCGGTGGGCGGTCAGGGCGGACAGCGCCGCCAGCGCCATCAGCACCGGTACCGCGGGCAGGGCGCTCATCTTGGTCGCCGTGGCCGCGCCCAGCGCCGCCCCCGCGAGCGGCAGGTACAGGACGGGGCGGTGCCGGGCCCGCCACGTCAGCCAGGCCGAGGTCAGGACGAATCCGGCCGCCGGCAGGTCCAGCGTGGCCAGGGAACCGTGCGCGATCACGTCGGGCGAGAACGCGTACAGGGCGAGCGCGACCAGGCCGCCCGCCGTACCCGTCAGGTCCCGGGCGAACGCGAACACCACCAGCCCGCACAGCAGCGTCAGCGCGATCACCGGCAATCGCGCCCAGAGCATCAGCCGCCAGGGATCGTTGCCCGACGCGTACAGCAGATCCCGGCCTACCTGCCCCTGACTGCCGCTGCCCGACGGATCGTAGTGGGGGCCCGCCACCGCCACCCCGGCCGAGATCAGCAGCTTCCCGAGCGGCGGATGCTCGGGGTTGTAGCGCAGCCGGTGCTCGCGCAGATAGTCGGTGGCCGTGGCGACGTACACCGGCTCGTCGATGGTGGGGGTCTGCCGCACCGCCGTGGTGACCATCGCCGCGGCCATCTGCCCGAGCAGCAGGACGACCAGGAGCGGCGGCAGCCACCGCCGCTGCCGGCGCAGCAGGGCCCACCGCCACGACGGGCGCTGTCGTACCGGGCCCGCGGCGGGAGCGGCGGGGGTGAGGACCGGTTGCTGTTCGCGCGCCATCATCCGTCCCGCGGCGGAACCGGCCGTGCGGGGGCGGGAGGGTTCGGGGGCCTGGTCATGGCCCTACCGTCGCACCGCTGCCGCCCCCGCGGCCGTCACCGCCGCACGAGTCGCACCGACAGACCTTCTGCCGTGTACACGGGTACGGTCCGCAGCCGGTCCAAGTTCACCTCGATCCGCTGGAACCGTCCGGCGAGCCGGGGCGCGGCGAGCACCGGCAGGCGTGCCGCCCGCCGCAGGCGGCCGTTCGGGGTCCAGCCGCAGCGCCTGCGCGGCCCGGTGCCCGACGGTCAGCGGTGCCTTGCCGCCGGCCCGCACGTGACCTTCAGCGTGCCCGCGTCCTGGTGCGCGGAGGGTGAACGCGGGGGACGGGGCCACAGGATCGAACGCGACCGGGCCACGGCCCCGCCGGCCGGCGGCGGAACGTCAGCCCGAGGGGAGCAGCGCGCCGGCCGGCACCACCAGGTCCGCCCACTGTCGTGTAACCGCGACCAGGTCGGCGTTGCGCTGGTCCGAGCCCAGCACCCAGGCCACGGCCGCCTCGTGCTCCTTGCCGAACTCCTCGTGCCGGGCGACCAGCCGGCGGATCCGCTCGTCCTCGGTGATCTCGCAGAACCACACCTCGTCCAGACACGGCCGCACCCGCGCCCACGGACCCTCCCGCAGCAGCAGGTAGTTCCCCTCGGTCACCACCAGCCGGGCCTGCGGCGGCACCGGGATCGCGCCCGCGAGCGGCTGCTCCAGCACCCGCTCGAACCCCGGCGCGTACACCACCTCGGCGGTCTCCTCGCGCAGCCGCCGCAGGAGCGCCGCGTACCCGGCCGCGTCGAAGGTGTCCGGCGCGCCCTTGCGGTCCCGCCGGCCCAGCCGGTCCAGCTCGGCGTCCGCGAGATGGAAGCCGTCCATCGGCACGTGCGCCGCCCACGGCGACCCGTCGCCGTTCAGCGCGTCCACCAGCCGCTCGGCCAGTGTCGTCTTGCCCGCACCGGGGCTGCCCGTGATGCCGAGCAGGGCACGCCGGCCGTCCCGGGGCAGGGCGCGGGCACGGCCGAGGAGGTCGTCGAAGGTCAGCGGCACACAGAGAGTGTGACACCCCCTGTCCGCCAGGAGTGTGGCGTGCGCCACCCACTGGAGGGCCACTTCGCGGGGAACAGTCCGGATATGACTCAGCTCGGTCTGCCCGACACCATCCAGGCCTGTCTCTTCGACCTCGACGGGGTCGTCACCAGGACCGCCGTCGTGCACGCGGCGGCCTGGAAGGAGACGTTCGACGCCTTCCTGCGTGACTACGAGGGGGAACAGGGGCGGCCGTTCGACGCCGTCACCGACTACGACGAGTACGTCGACGGCCGCCCCCGCGCCGACGGCGTCCGCGCCTTCCTCGCCTCACGCGGCATCCGCCTCCCCGAAGGCGGCCCGGACGATCCGCCGGACGCCCGCACCGTGCACGGCCTCGGCAACCGCAAGAACGACCTGCTGCTGGAGAAGATCCGCACCGGCGGGGTCGAGGCCTACGAGGGCACCCTGCGGTATCTGGAGGCGGTCCGCGCCGCGGGGCTGCGCACCGCGATCGTCTCCTCCAGCGCCAACTGCCGGGACGTGCTGCGCGCGGTCGGCGCCGAGCACTTCTTCGACGTACGGATCGACGGCGTGGTCGCGGCCGAGCGGAACCTGCCGGGCAAGCCGCACCCCGACACCTTCCTCGCCGCCGCCCGGGACCTCGGCGTCGAGGCGTCCCGCGCGGCCGTCTTCGAGGACGCGCTGGCCGGCATGGACGCCGGCCGCGCGGGCGGCTTCGGCCATGTCGTCGGCGTGGACCGGGTGGGCCAGACCGAGGCGCTGTACGCGCACGGCGCCGACATCGTCGTCAAGGACCTGGCCGAACTGGGAGGCAAGCAGTGATCACCGACCGCTCCTACGGCGTCGAACCGTGGGCCGTCCGGGAGACCGCTCTCGACCTCGACGTCCTCGCCCAGAGCGAGTCGGTGTTCGCCCTGTCCAACGGGCACGTCGGCTGGCGCGGCAACCTGGACGAGGGCGAACCGCACGGCCTGCCCGGCAGCTACCTCAACGGCGTGCACGAGGTGCACCCGCTGCCGTACGCGGAGGCCGGCTACGGCTATCCGGAGTCCGGGCAGACCGTCATCAACGTCACCAACGGCAAGATCATCCGGCTGCTGGTGGACGACGAGCCGTTCGACCTGCGCTACGGCCGGCTCGTCGCCCACGAACGCGTCCTGGACCTGCGCCGCGGGGTGCTGGAGCGGACCTGCGAGTGGACCTCCCCGGCCGGCTCCACGGTCCGGGTGCGCTCGACCCGGCTGGTCTCGCTGACCCAGCGGGCGGTGGCCGCCGTGGCGTACGAGGTCGAGGCCGTCGGCAGCCGCAGCCGGGTGGTGATCCAGTCCGAGCTGGTCGCCAACGAGAGCCTGCCCGGCCCCGACGGCGACCCGCGCGCGGCGAAGGCGCTGAAGTCCCCGCTGGAGCAGGAGGACGGCTTCGCCTCCGGCAGCCGGCTGCGGCTGGTGCACCGCACCCGGCGCAGCGGTCTGAGGGTCGCCGTGGCCGCCGACCACCTCGTCACCGGACCAGAACGCACCACCAGCCGCAGTGAGAGCGGCATCGACGTGGCCCGGCTGACCGTCACCTCCGTGCTCGAACCCGGACAGTCCCTGCGGGTCGAGAAGCTGGTCGCCCACGGCTGGTCCGGCACCCGGTCGCTGCCCGCGATGGCCGACCAGGTCGACGCCGCGCTGGCCGCCGCCGGACACGACGGCTGGCAGGGCCTGCTCGACGACCAGCGGGCCTGCCTGGACGACTTCTGGGCCCGCGCCGACGTCGAGGTGGAGGGCGACGAGGAGATCCAGCAGGCCGTCCGGTTCGCGCTGTTCCACGTCCTGCAGGCCGGCGCCCGCGCCGAGCAGCGCGCGATCCCGGCGAAGGGCCTGACCGGTTCCGGCTACGACGGGCACGCCTTCTGGGACACCGAGATGTTCGTGCTGCCCGTGCTCACCCACACCGCCCCCCAGGCCGTCGCCGAGGCCCTGCGCTGGCGGTACAACACCCTGGACGAGGCCCGCGAACGCGCAGCCCAGCTCGGGCTCGCCGGCGCCGCGTTCCCCTGGCGGACCATCGCCGGCCCGGAGGGCTCCGCGTACTGGCCGGCCGGCACCGCCGCCTTCCACGTCAACGCCGGCATAGCCGACGCCGTCCTGCGGTACGTCGAGGCCACCGGCGACACCGCCTTCGAGCGGGAGACCGGCGTGGAACTGCTGGTGGAGACCGCCCGGCTGTGGCGGTCGCTCGGCCACCACGACACCCACGGCGTCTTCCACCTCGACGGCGTCACCGGCCCCGACGAGTACAGCGCGGTCGCCGACGACAACACCTACACCAACCTGATGGCCCGCCAGAACCTGCGCGCCGCCGCCGACGCCGTCGAACGCCACCCGGACCAGGCGCGGCGGCTCGGAGTGGACGAGGAGGAGAGCGCGGCCTGGCGGGACGCCGCCGACGCCATGCACATCCCCTACAACGCCGAACTCGGCGTCCACGAACAGCACGCCGGCTTCACCCGCTACCAGCGCTGGGACTTCGAGGGCACCCGCCCCGACCAGTACCCGCTGCTGCTCCACTTCCCCTACTTCGACCTCTACCGCAAGCAGGTCGTCAAACAGGCCGACCTGGTGCTGGCCATGTACACCTGCGGCGACTATTTCGAGCAGGAGCACGACGAGGAGCAGATCGCCCGGAACTTCGCCTACTACGAGCCGCTCACCGTCCGCGACTCATCCCTGTCCGCCTGCTGCCAGGCCGTCGTCGCCGCCCAGACCGGCCACCTGGACCTCGCCTACGCCTACACCGCCGAGGCCGCGCTGATGGACCTGCAGGACCTGGAGCACAACACGCGGGACGGCCTGCACATCGCGTCCCTCGCCGGGACCTGGATGGCCCTGGTCGCGGGCTTCGGCGGCATGCGGCGCGACGGCGACCGGCTGCGGTTCGCACCCCGCCTGCCCGAGCGGCTGCGCCGCCTCGCCTTCAACGTCCAGTTCCGCGGGCGCCGGCTGCGCGTGGACATCGGCGCGGACAAGGTGACGTACGCGCTCCTGGACGGCCCGCCGCTTTCGCTCCGCCACCACGGCGAGCCGCTCACGGTCAGCACCGACGACCCGGCCGTCCGCGCGGTACCACCGGCACCGCGGCGCCCCACGCCGGAGCAGCCGCTGCATCGGGGGCCGGGCGGTGGGGAAGGGGGCGCGTTCGGGGGGTGAGCGGCTGTCGGCTGGGGCTCAACGGGTGCCGGGTGCCGGGTGCCGGGTGATGGCTGAGTGATGGGGGGTGTGGCGGTGGCTGACGGTGCCGCGCGCTGGACGGTGGTCGGGTGCCGGCTGCGACTCGGGACCCCCGCGCACCGGACGACGGCCGGTGTCGCCGGTTGTCCGACGCGTGCTGAGCGTGCCCTCGCGCGCGGAGCGCCGCCGTGCCGGGCCCGTGGTCCCTCAGTCGAGCACCCCGGACAGCAGGTGCAGCAGGTCGCTGGTCGCGTCGGCGGCGAGCAGGGCCGGGAGGGTGCCGAGGGCGAGGACGGCCAGGGCGGCGGACCGCATACGCGGGGGCGGGCTCGTCCGGAGGGCCGCGATCCGGCGGGTGACGGCCCGGTCGGTGAACTGCAGGGCGCGGCCCACGGGCGCCCGGCCCGCGCTGAGCGCGGCCCGGGCCGGCGCCCGCGCGGTCGTCCGCCGGTCCCCGACCACGGCCGCCGCCCGCTCGTCGGCCCACCGCTCCACGAGGTAGGCGACCGCCGCACGCACCGGTTCCAGCAGCGGATCGGCCGCCGCCGCGAGCGTGACCGCCGACACCAGCAGCCCGTGCCGGTGCGTGAGATGGGCCCGCTCGTGCGCGAGGAGCACCCGTCGCTCCGCGGGGCCCAGCGCGCTGAGCATCGCGGAGGTGACCAGGATCCGGCCCGGCCGACCCGGGATCGCGAACGCCCGCGGCACCTGCGAGGCGGCGACGATCAGCTCGGTGTCCGCCGGCTGCCCCGCGCCGAGCCGCCGTAGCGCACGCCGCGTGCACCGCTCGGCGCGCACGGCCCGGTGGACGCGCACGGCGACGGCCGCCGGCGCCAGGCAGGCGGCGAGCCCGATCACCGTGGGCACCGGGTCGGTCAGCGGGTGCCCGTCCTCGCGGGCCTCGCGGATCACCGGTGGCGCGTCCCCGAGCAGCGCGGTGACCAGCAGGAGGAGCGACCAGGTGGTGGCCGCCGCCGTCAGCGCGGCGGCCGAGGCCGGCACGCGCGCGGCGGCGCCGGCGCGGCCCGCCGGGCGAGCACGGGAGCGACGGCCGACAGCAGCAGCGACAGCGCCGGCGGGGCGTACACGTCGAACGTCATGCGCCGAACCTCATGAGCCCGGCCTCACGCGCCGTCTCCGGCGAGCAGCTCGCGCAGCGCCCGCTCCTCCTCGGCGCTCAGCCCGGTCACGAACTGCTGGAGCGCGGCGATCGGGTCCGGTCCCCGGTCCAGGGCCTCGTGCATCGCCGCGGCGGTCAGCTCGGCCGCGTTCTTGGCCGGCCGGTACGCGCCGCGCCGCCCGTCGGCGTCCCGGAGCACCAGCCCTTTGTCGTACAGCCGCTTGAGGATCGTATGGACCGTGTTGTACGCGAGTCCGCCACCGATCCCGTGCTGGATCTCCGCCGGGGTCAGCGGTCGCTCGGTGGCCCAGAGGGCGGCCAGCACCTCGCTCTCCAGCTCCCCGGCGCTGCGCCGTTCCGCCCTGCCGCGGGACCCTGTGCCAGCCATGCCCCAACCTTACAGCGCGTAGGGCCGTCGGCCGGATGGCCCTGCCTGCGGGCATGGGCGGGTCATTCGCGTTAGTTTGTCCGTGTTTTCCCCTGCTCCCGTCTCCGGTCCCACGGGCCGTAGGGTGACAGTGGGCCCTACGGGCTGTAGGGGACGGGGACGGAGGGGTGGTCATGGCCGGCAGTGCACACGTGACAGTCGACGCGGTGAACCGGGGGGACGCGCGCCGCGCTTCCGCCGGCTCCGGGCGCGCCGGCTGGCCGATCGCGGCCGTCGCCGCGGCCTTCAGCCTGGCCCAACTGGTCCTCGTGCGACCCGGTCTGGGGCTCGGCTGGGACGAGACGGTGTACGTCAGCCAGGTCAGCGGACACGCTCCCGCCTCCTTCTTCAGTGCCCCCCGCGCCCGGGGCGTCTCCCTGCTGGTCGCGCCCGTGGCGGCGTGGTCGTCCTCCACGGCCCTGCTGCGGGTCTACCTCGCGGTCCTCTCCGGCCTCGCCCTGTTCCTGGCCCTGCGCGCCTGGCGAGGACTGTTCCCCGTCCGGGTCCTCGCCTTCGGCGGTGCCCTGTTCGCCTCCCTCTGGGTGACCCTGTTCTACGGCCCGCAGGTCATGCCCAACTACTGGGTCGCCGTCGCCGCCCTGGCCGCCGTCGCCTGTTTCCTGCGCGCCCCCACCGACCGGGGCGCCCTGTGGGGACTGGCGGGGAGCGCGGCGCTGATGGCGTGGATGCGGCCGGTGGACGCGGTCTGGTCGACCCTGCCGCTGCTCGCCCTCGGCCTGTCGCGCCGCCACCGGCGGGCACTGCTCGTCCTGCTCGCCGGGCTGGCCGCCGGCGCCGCCGAGTGGGTGATCGAGGCGTATGCGAGCTACGGCGGTCTGGCGCGCCGGCTGTCCGACGGCTCGGCGATCCAGGGCGGCCTGGGCTGGCACTTCGCCGTCGTGGACCAGGTGCGCAGCCTGGGCGGGCGCACGCTGTGCCGGCCGTGCACCGGCGCCCTGCCGCACCCGCTGGTCACGCTCTGGTGGTTCGCGCTGCCCCTGCTGGCCGTCCTCGCGCTGGCCGTCGCCGTCCGCGCCCGGCGCCCGGCGGCCACGGTGCTGCCGCTCGCCTGCGCGGCGACCGCCGCGTTCCCCTACCTGTTCCTGATCGGCTACGCGGCGCCCCGCTTCCTGCTGCCCGCCTACGCCCTCCTCGCGATCCCGGTCGCCGACGCACTGGCACACCTGACCACGAGATCGTGCCACTCGACCCGGCGCCCCGCTGCACGCCTGCTGCCGCGTCCGGGCCGACGCTCGTGGCCGCGCCCCGGCCGGCGTTCGGCCTCGCACCCGAGCCCACGCCCGGACCGCCGCCCGACCCAGCACCCGACCCCCGCCCCGGCCGACCGCCCGGCCCTGGACCCGGCCCCGGCCTCCCACCCGACCCCCGAACCCGACGCGCGCCCGGTCCCGCCCCCCGACCGACCCACCCCACCCCACCCGACCCGGCGCCCACTGGTTCTCGCGCTGGTCTGCGTCTGTCTCGCCGTCCATCTCGCCGCGCAGCTCGTCGTCCTCCTGCATGTGGTCGGCAGGGCCACCGCCGCGCATGACGCCTGGGGGCGCACCGCGGCCGAGATGCAACGCCGCGGGGTGCGGGCGCCCTGTCTGGTCACCGGGCACGAGGCCATCCCGGTCGCCTTCGCCGCCGGCTGCTCCTCCGCGGCGACCGCCGGACCCAACGCCAACATCACCGAGGACGGCATCACCCGGACCGCGCGGCGCACGCCGGTCGCCACGCTCGTGCCGGCCGGGTCCGCGCCGCCCCGATACGCCCGCGACTGGCCGTCCGTACCCGTCGGCGCGGTCCGGCTCTACTACGTCGTACCGGGCGCCGCCTCATGACGTCCCCGGCCGGGCTCACCGCCTGCCTCGGCCGCCGGCGCGCCCGCTGGCAGGCGGGTGTCTGTCTCGCCGTACTGCTCGGCGCGCTGTACCTGGCCCACCGGCACTGGCCCGCGGTCGAGAGCGGCGCCGGGCGGCTGGCGGTCGCCGACCAGGGCTGGCTGCTGGTGGGGGCCGTCGCGGCCATGGGCACCTGGGCGGCCTCCGCGCTCGCCCAGCAGGGCGCCGTCGTACCGCGGCTGCCCGGACCCCGCCTGGTCGCCGCCCAGTTCGCCGCCTCCGCCGCCAACCACCTGCTGCCCGCGGGGCTCGGCGCGGGGGCGGTGAACCTGCGGTTCCTGACGCGCTGCGGGCTCCCGGCCGGCCGCTCGGCCGGTGCGCTCGCCGTCAAGGCCGCCGCGGGCGCCGCCGTCCGCCTGGCGCTGATCGCGTTGCTCGCCCCCGCCTGCCCGGGGCTGCTGCGCCTCCCGCACATCTCCCCGGCGGCGGTCGCCGTCGTCCTGGGTGTCGTCGCCCTGGCAGCGGTCCCGCTCGCCACCCCCTGGTGGCCGCGCTGCCGGCGAGCGCTCGCCACCGTGGTGGCCGACATCCGGGCGCTGCACGCCTGCCCGGCCCGCGCGGCGGCCCTGTGGGGCGGCTCCCTGGCCTTCGCCGGGCTGCACGCGCTGGTCCTGATCGCCGTCACCCGGGCCGTCGGTCTGCCGCTCGCGCCGCTCCAGGTGGCCCTGCTGTACCTCGCGGCGAGCAGCGCCGCCGCCCTGCTGCCCTCCCCGGGCGGCCTCGGCTCGCTGGACGCCGCGCTCGCCCTCGCCCTCACCGCCGTCGGTACCCCGGGAGCCGCCGCCGCGTCCGCCGTCCTCGGCTACCGGCTGCTGACCGTGTGGCTGCCGCTGCTCCCCGGTCTGCTGGTGCTCGGGGTGCTGGTGCGCCGCAAGGCCCTGTGAGGACGGGGAGTTTCCCGCGGGGCCGCTTCAGGTAGGAGTCGGGTACTGCCGTGTGACACAGGAGGGGGAGTCATGCCGGGGAACGACAGCGCGGGCCTGCCGAGCGAGGCCTTCTTCACACCGGGGACGTCGTCCTTCACCGAGTTCCTGGCCGCCCACCGCCCCGGGCTGCTGCCCACCGCGCCCCCCTTCCCGCCCGGCGTCCGCGTACCGGCGGACCGGTTCCCGCACGGCACGACCGTGCTCGCGCTCACCTACCGCGACGGCGTGCTGATAGCCGGGGACCGCCGGGCCACGATGGGCAACCTCATCGCCCAGCGCGACCTGGAGAAGGTGCACCCCGCCGACGACCACACGGCCGTCGCCTTCGCCGGCACCGTCGGCCTCGCCCTCGACATGGTGCGGCTCTACCAGGTCGAGCTGACCCACTTCGAGAAGATCGAGGGCGTTGCGATGACCCTCGGGGCCAAGGCGACCCGCCTCGCGGCCATGATCCGGCAGAACCTCGCCCAGGCCATGCAGGGCCTCGTCGTCGTCCCGCTGCTCGTCGGCTACGACCTCACCGCGCCCGGGGGCGGACGCGGCCGGATCTTCAGCTTCGACGCGGCCGGCGGGCTCTACGAGAAGCGGCACTTCCACGCCGAGGGCAGCGGCTCCCCGTACGCCCGGGGCGCCCTGAAGAAGCTGTACCGGCCGGACCTGTCCCGCCGGGAGGCGGCCCTCGCCGCGCTCCAGGCGCTGTACGACGCGGCGGACGACGACTCGGCCACCGGCGGCCCGGACCTGAACCGCCGGATCTTCCCCGTCGTCTCGGTCATCACCGAGGACGGCTTCGAGCGGCTGCCGGAGACGGAGACGGAGGACCTGAGCCGCGAGACGGTCCGGCAGCGCGCCGGCCGCCCGGACGGCCCGCCCGCCTCACCCTGACGGACTGCGCCGGGGGATGTCCTTCTCCACGGGTCTCGCCGGCCCGGCTTTCCCTCCCCATGGGAAAGGCCTGCCGCGGCCTTTACTGCACAGAGGTTGCAGGTACGGAACGATGGCACAAGGCTGTAGAGCGCAGCCGCACCCGCACCACCGAAGGAAACCACCTCCCGTGACGGCCGCCCCTGATTCGCTCCGCCCCTCCCCGCCCGGGCCGGCAACCCGCCCTCGGCCCGGCACCGCGTCCTCGGCTCCATGACGCGGCAGGAGTGGATCAGGGTCGGCGGGATGGCCGGCTTCGTCCTCGCCCTGCACCTCGTCGGCTGGGGCACGCTCGCCGGCGTCGTGGCACCCCGGCACCTCAGCCTCGGCAGCGAGTCCTTCGGCGTCGGCATCGGCGTCACCGCCTACACCCTGGGCATGCGGCACGCCTTCGACGCCGACCACATCGCCGCCATCGACAACACCACCCGCAAGCTGATGGGGGAGGGGCAGCGGCCCCTGTCCGTCGGCTTCTGGTTCTCCCTCGGCCACGCCAGCGTCGTCTTCGGCCTCGCCCTGCTGCTCTCGCTCGGCATGAAGACGCTGGCCGGGCCGGTCCGCGACGACGACTCGCACCTGCACCAGGTCACCGGCCTGATCGGGACGACCGTCTCCGGGACCTTCCTCTACCTGATCGCCGGGATCAACCTCGTCATCCTCGCCGGCATCTGGAAGGTGTTCCGCCGGATGCGCTCCGGCCACTACGACGAGGCCGCCCTGGAGACGCGGCTGAACAACCGCGGCTTCCTGAACCGCCTCCTCGGCCGGGTCACCGGCTCGATCGGCAAGCCCTGGCAGATGTACCCGCTGGGCCTGCTCTTCGGGCTCGGCTTCGACACGGCGACGGAGATCGCCCTGCTGGTCCTCGCCGGCTCGGGCGCCGCCTCCGGCCTGCCCTGGTACGCCATCCTCTGCCTGCCCGTGCTGTTCGCGGCCGGCATGTCCCTGCTGGACACCATCGACGGCACGTTCATGAACTTCGCCTACGGCTGGGCCTTCTCCAAGCCGGTCCGCAAGGTCTACTACAACCTCACCGTCACCGGCCTGTCCGTCGCCGTCGCCTTCCTCATCGGCACGGTGGAACTCCTCGGCCTGCTCGCCGGGAAGCTGCACCTGCGCGGCGCGTTCTGGGACCGGGTCTCCGGTCTCGACCTCAACACGGTCGGCTTCGTCATCGTCGGACTCTTCTTCGCCACCTGGGCCGTCGCGCTGCTCGTGTGGAAGGCGGGCCGCATCGAGGAGAAGTGGACGGCGGGCCTGGCCGATCCCTCCGCCGACTGATCCGCCCGGGCGCCCGCGGGGTTAATGATCCGGTCACGGGAAACGCGGACCAGGACCGCCCGCGAACCCGAGGAGGCGACCATGAGCGACCAGCAGTCCGAGCAGACCCCCATGGCGGACGACGCCTACCAGCCCACGGGCAGCAACGAGGAACAAGAGGACGCCGGGCCCCTGGACCTGCAGGACGCGGTCGGTGAACGCTCCTACGACGACATGCTCGACGAGGGCTACTCCCCGCCCGAGCGGCCCCTGGGCGTCACCAAGCACGGAACCACCGCCGCCGAACAGCACGCGGGGGAGAGCCTGGACGAACGGCTCGGCCAGGAGGTCCCCGACGTGACCCCGCCGGCCGGCGACGAGATCGGCGACCTCCCCGGCGGAGAGGGCGAGCCGGTCGACCCCGAGGCCGGCGCGGCCCGCGCGGGCCGGCTGGTCGCCCCCGACGAGGGCGCGCACACCGACACCACCAAGGAGCTGATCGCCGAGGACGTCGGCATCGACGCCGGAGCGGCCGGAGCGGAGGAGGCGGCGGTGCACGTCGTACCGGACGAGACCCGACTGCCGGAGTGAACGCAACCAACGACGGGGGGTAGCGGATCAGTTGCCCTCCGTGTGACATCCCGCGCAAGGCACCGGCCGGACGCACGTGCGCCCGGCCGGTCTCCCCGTCCGTGTCCCTGTGCTCCCCGGACCCCTAGGGCAGCAGCTTCTCGATGGCCGCCGTGCCCTCCGACTCCAGCTTGCGACGCGCCCAGTCGAGGGTCTTCGGTGTGACGTCCCGGCCCGCCGCCATCACCAGGTCCTCAGGGGTGACGTCCCTGGCGGGCGCGGAGTGGAGCAGGGCGTCCGGGGTGCAGACGTCGTCCGACGAACGGGACTCTTCGGGTGTGGATGTCGACATGATGCCTCCTCCTCGGTCCGGATGACCGCATCCGTGCCGGTGCCTCCGAACGGGGCACACTCTCACCATTGCCCTCCCCGGCGCACCCTGCATCCGGAAAGCGCCTCGGGAGCGGGTGAGGACCGCCTGCCCACCCCACGGCGAACCACTCGCCTAAGCTGGAAAACACTCGCATCAGCCGCATACCGCCCGCCCCGCCCCGCTCACCGGGAGGCCGCCGATGGCCGATTCGCCGTTCCAGGGGAACGGACCCCGCAGCCCTCGCTACCTGCCCATCGCCGAACACGGACTCATCGGAGATCTGCGCACGGTGGCCCTGGTCGGCAGCAACGGCACGATCGACTGGTACTGCTGCCCGGCCTTCGACGCCCCGAGCGTCTTCGCGGCGATCCTCGACGCCGAGCGCGGCGGCTGCTTCGAGCTGGCCGCCGCCGTGACGGCCCGCACCAAGCAGTTCTACTTCCCCGACACCAATGTGCTGATCACCCGGTTCTTCACCGAGGACGGCGTCGGCGAGGTGCAGGACTACATGCCGATCGCCGGCGAGGAGCCCGGGGACGCGGGCCGGCACCGGCTGATCCGGCGCGTGGTGTGCGTCCGCGGCACCGTCCCCTTCCGGATGCTGGTCGCCCCCCGCTTCGACTACGGCGCCGCCGCGCACACCGTGCGCCCCCTGGACGGCATGGTCGTGTTCGAGTCGCCCGCCCAGTCGCTGTCGCTCACCTCGACCGTCGCCCTGGAGTGCGACGAGCGGGACGTACGCGCCGACTTCAAGCTCGGCGAGGGCGAGTCCGCCGTGTTCGCCCTCGACCAGGTCGACGGCGAGGTCTCCCCGCGCGGCTGCGCCCACGCCGAGGCGGAGCACCAGTTCAACGCCACGGTCGCCTACTGGCGGCGCTGGCTGCACCAGTCCCGCTACCGGGGCCGCTGGCGCGAGATGGTGCACCGATCCGCGCTCACCCTGAAGCTCCTCACCTACGCCCCCACCGGCGCCATCGTCGCCGCCCCCACCACCAGCCTGCCCGAACAGCTCGGCGGCGAGCGCAACTGGGACTACCGGTACGTGTGGGTGCGCGACGCGGCCTTCGCCGTCTACGCGCTGCTGCGGCTCGGCTTCGCCGGCGAGGCCGAGGCGTTCATGCGGTTCGTGACCACGCACGTCAGCCCCGGCTGCCACGACGGCTCCGGCCCGTTGCAGATCATGTACGGCATCGACGGCCGCACCGAGCTGCCCGAACGCGCCCTGCCGCACCTGGAGGGCCACCTGGGTTCGGCCCCGGTCCGGGTCGGCAACGCCGCCGCCGGCCAGCTCCAGCTCGACATCTACGGCGCCCTGATCGACTCCATCTACCTCTACGACAAGTGGGCCCAGCCCATCTCCAGCGGCCAGTGGGACGACGTGTGCCACCTGGTCGACTGGGTGTGCGACCACTGGGATCAGCCCGACGAGGGCGTGTGGGAGACCCGCGGCGGGCGCAAGGACTTCACGTACTCGCGGCTGATGTGCTGGGTCGCCATCGAGCGGGCCATCCGCCTGGCCACCCACCGCGGGCTGCCCGCCGACCATCGCCGCTGGCGCCAGGCCCGGGACACCATCTATCGGCGGATCATGGAACGCGGCTGGTCCGAGCGCCGGATCGCCTTCGTGCAGTACGAGGGCGGCGACGTCCTGGACGCCTCCCTGCTGATGATGCCGCTGGCCAAGTTCATCGCCCCCACCGACCCCAAGTGGCTGTCCACCCTGGACGCCCTCACCGAGGACCTCGTCTCCGACTCGCTCGTCTACCGCTACGACCCGCAGGCCAGCCCCGACGGACTCCGCGGCGACGAAGGCACCTTCTCCATCTGCTCGTTCTGGTACGTCGAGGCACTCGTCCGGGCCGGCCGGCTCGACGAGGCCCGGCTGGCCTTCGAGAAGATGCTCACCTACGCCAACCATCTCGGCCTGTACGCCGAGGAGATCGGCCGCACCGGCGAGCAACAGGGCAACTTCCCGCAGGCCTTCACCCACCTGTCCCTCATCAGCGCCGCCTTCAACCTGGACCGAGCCCTCGGCTGACGCCGCCCGCGCGCCACAACCCCCCCGTCCCCGGACGACTTCGGGCAGGCCGTCGCCACCGGTGACCTGGACGGCGACGGCTACGACGACGCGATGACCGGCGCGACCCGGCGAGGACGAGGTCACCGTGTTCCCCTGGCACGCCGGCGTCCTGCGCCGGGCCGGCGCCCCGCACCGCACCGGCCACCGGCTCCAGCCCGGCTACGTCACCACGGGCGACCACGACCACAACGGTTTCGCCGACCTCGTCGTCTCCGGCCACAGCCCCGTACGACGACTACACCAAGGGCTGGCCGGCGTACCGTGCGGGCGGCCCCGGCGGCCTGGTCGCCGTCTCCCACGGCGGCGAGGACGGCCCGGCCGGCACCCAGTACCCCGGCACCGCCCCGCGGTGGTGGTCGCGCAACTGCCGGGGCGCCCAGGTGCGGGTCGCCGACGGCGACGGCGCGGTGTGGCCGCTGCCCGCGAGCGGCGGTGGCTGCTCGCCGACGGCTCCTGGGACGGTCCGATCGGCCGGTGTGCCCGCAGGTCGCACGGGTACCCGGGGTGACGGCAAGCGGAATCGACACAGGGTCGACAGAAGGAGGAGACCCCGGATGACCAGCACCAGCGAGACCGGCGACGTCACCGGCACCCGCGACAAGGACTACAACCTGATCTGGTACGTCGAGGCGTGCCTGAGCAACGCCCTGCGTCTGGAGCAGTACATCCAGGACGCCGAGCGTGACAAGGACAACGAGGTCGTGGAGCTCTTCCGCAAGGCACAGTCCGACAGCCGCAAGGGCGCCGAGCTGGGCAAGCAGCTGCTGCGCTCGCGGCTCAACGGCGGCTGACCGCCGCCCCGCTCAGGCGAACCGGGAACTCGGGACCGGCCCGGCGGACCGCACACGCGCCCGTTCGCCGCGCAGCCACGTGCCCTTCACGGCCGTGGCGAACGCGGCGAACTCCGTGTCGCCGTCCGCCGGGCCGTCGCCGTCCCCGGGGTCGGGCGACGGGTCCGCCGCGGTGATCCCGGCGGCGATCTCCGCCTCCGGGCGGTCGTCCGCCGGTCCCCGCTCGACCCCGCCGTCCGCTCCCTGGCGCAGTTGCGGACCCCATGGCGCCACCACCGACTGGTGCAGCAGGGCGGCGCTGTCCGGGGTGACCGGGGGCGGGTCCGTCCAGCAGCACGCGTGCGCGTGCAGCACCTGCCCCGGGGCGCGTTCGAACAACTCACCGATCAGCTCCGGCCCGCCGTCGTGCCCGGCGAGCCCGTCCAGGTCGTACGCCACGACCACCGTGTCCGCCCGGCCCGGCGCGAACGGCTCCGCCGGCAGGCCGAGCACTTCCGCCGCGGCGAGCCCGAGGATCCGCGAGTCCCGGTCCGGCAGCAGCGACACCGACCGCGGCCGTACGCCGGTGGCCGCCAGCAGCTCCCGCAGGCGCACCAGGCCGCGCAGACACTGGTCCGGGGTGTCCTGCAGCCAGGCGTAGCGGCCGTTCATGCCCGCGTCGTAGCCGTACGGGGACAGCGTGCCGAGGACCGTGCCGCCGAGCACGTACTGCCAGCCCCGCAGATCGGCCGCGTCGAGCCGGCCCGCCCGCTCGGCGTCGGCGGCCCGCGCGAGCATCCGGTCCTGCCGGTCCCGTGCCGGCCGCCACCGTGCGTCGTCCGGGTCGGGCAGCACCGCGTGCTGACGCCGGGCCAGCCCCAGGTCGCCCGCCAGCACGGCGTTGAACACCAGCAGGTAGCGGTCCGGCCAGTCCGCCAGACGCTCCTCGTGGCGCGTGAGCGCGGCCACCGCCTCCCGGTGCCGGCCCTCGTCCTCGTACGCGGACACCAGCTCCCGCAGCACCGGCAGCGCCCCGCCGCTGAGGCGAAGTGCCGCACGCAGCGCGGGAATCGCCAGATCCGGCACCCCGCGCTCGACGCACGCGTACCCGAAGTCGTAGAGGGCCCGGGGGTCTTCGGGGGCGGCGGCCAGCGCGGCCGAGGCGCCGGCGAGGTCGTCGAACCCGGCCGAGCCCGCCGCCCGCCCCACCACCAGGGCCACCTCAGCGAGCGGCTGATCCTCCCCGGCCGCCCGCACCTGCCGCAGCGCACCGGGCACGTCCCCGGCGTCCAGGGTCTCCCAGGCGGTGCGGAGTGCGGGGGACGTCGGCCGGGCCGTGCGGCGATTCCTGCGCGAGAACATGCCGGAGATCATCACCCGCCGGCCGACAGGTCCTCAAACGATTTCCCCGCGCCTCCGCACGCTCAGGGAAGCGGCTGCTCCGCCCAGATCACCTTGCCGTGCGGGGTGTACCGGGTACCCCAGCGCTCGGCGACCTGCGCGACCAGGAACAGGCCCCGGCCGCCCTCGTCGGTGCTCGCCGCGTACCGCAGGTGCGGCGAGGTCGTGCTGCGGTCGGACACCTCGCAGATCAGCGTGCGGTCGCGCAGCAGCCGTACCCCGATCGGGCCGCGCCCGTAGCGGATGGCGTTGGTGACCAGCTCGCTCAGGATCAGTTCCGTCGTGAACGCCAGCTCGTCCAGTCCCCAGTCGGCCAGCCGCCGGGTCACCGAGGCCCGCACCTCCGACACGGCCGCCGGGTCGGACGGCACCTGCCACTGCGCGACCCGGTCGTCGCCCAGCACCCGGGTGCGGGCGACGATCAGCGCCACGTCGTCGCTCGGCCGGGCCGGCAGCCGGTCCAGGACGGTACGGCAGGTGTCCTCGGGGGAGGCACCCGGCGTCCGGAGCAGCGCGTCGCGCAGCAGGCCCAGCCCCTCGTCGATGTCCCGCTCCCGGTCCTCCACCAGACCGTCGGTGTACAGCACCAGCCGGCTGTCCTCCGCCAGTTCCAGCTCCGCCGTCTCGAACGGCAGCCCGCCCAGGCCCAGCGGCGGACCCGCGGGCACGTCCAGGAACTCGACAGCGCCGTCCGGCCCCACCAGCGCGGGCGGCGGATGGCCGGCCCGGGCCATCGTGCACAGCCGGGACACCGGGTCGTAGATCGCGTACAGACAGGTCGCGCCCGTCACCACGGACGCGCCCGTCGCCGGGACCTCGTCCTGGTCGAGCCGGCCGACCAGCTCGTCCAGCAGGCCCAGGAGTTCGTCCGGCGGCAGGTCCAGCGAGGAGAAGTTGTGCACGGCCGTACGCAGCCGGCCCATCGTCGCCGCCGCGTGCAGCCCGTGCCCCACGACGTCCCCGACGACGAGGGCCACCCGTGCGCCCGACAGCGGCAGCACGTCGAACCAGTCGCCGCCCACCCCCGACTGGGCCGGCAGATAGCGGTAGGCGATGTCCAGGGCGCCCTGCTCGGGCAGGGTGCGCGGCAGCAGGCTGCGCTGGAGGGTGACCGCCATGCTGTGCTCGCGGGTGTACCGGCGGGCGTTGTCGATCGACACCGCCGCCCGCGCCACCAACTCCTCCGCGAGGGCCAGTTCCTCGGCGTCGAACGGCTGCGGTTTCTCCGCCCGCCAGAAGTTCGCCACGCCCAGCACCAGACTGCCCGCCCGCAGCGGAACAGTGATCATCGAGTGGATGCCGTACGCCAGCACCTGGTCGGTGCGCTCCAGATCCTGCGCCCGCCAGCCGGGTGCGTCGCGCAGCCGCGGCACCACGACCGACTGCCCGGTCGTCAGGGCGCGCGCCTGCGGCGAGGTGGCCACGAACCGGATCCGCTCGCCGAGCGGATACAGCGGGGCGTCCTTGCGGATGCCCGCGCAGGCCGTGCGCCGCAGCGCCGTCCCCGGCCGCGGCTCCTCCCCGCCCAGCACCGCGTCGAACAGGTCCACCGTCGCGAAGTCCGCGAACCGGGGCACCGCCAGCTCGGCCAGCTCCTCCGCGGTCCGGGTCACGTCCAGGCTGGTGCCGATGCCCACCCCGGCCTCGTACAGCATGTTCAGCCGCTCCCGGGCCACCTCGGCACGGCCCGACAGGGCGCGCAGCTCGGTGGAGTCACGCAGCGTGGTGACGCTGCCCGGCGGGCCGCCGCGCAGGTCCGTGGGCCGCTGGTTGATCGCCAGCAACCGGTCCTTGACCAGGTGCACCTCGTCCGTGGCGACCCGCCCCGAGGCCAGCAGCCCCGCCGTCTCGTCGTCCAGGCCCAGCTCCAGCACATGCCGCCGCTCGGCGTCCGCCGGCAGGTCCAGCAGGCGGTGGGCCTCGTCGTTGGCGAGCAGCAGCCTGCCGTCACCGCCCACGATCAGCACGCCCTCGCGGACCGCGTGCAGCACCGCGTCGTGGTGCTCGTACATCCTCGTCATCTCGTACGGCCCGAGGCCGTGCGTCTGGCGCAGCAGCCGTCTGCTGACCAGGGCCGTGCCCGCGGTCGCCAGCGCCAGCGCGGCGGCCGCCGCGGCGAGCAGCAGCGGCAGCTGCTGGTCGGCGGCCCCGCCCACGTGCGCGGTGGTGATCCCGGCCGACACCAGGCCCACCACCTGGCCACCGGAGTCCTTCACCGGCACCACGACCTGCACCAGCGGGCCGATGGTGCCGGTGATGTGCTCGGTGACCGTGCCGCCGGCCAGGGCCGGGGCGATCGTGCCGACGAACTTCTTGCCGATGCGGTCGGCCTTGGGGTGCGTGTAGCGGATGCCGTCGGTGTTCATCACGACGATGAAGTCCACGCCGGTCGCCTTGCGGGCCGCCTCCGCGCGCGGCTGGAGCACGGCCGTGGGGTCCGGGGAGCGCAGGGCGGCGACCGTGCCGGGCGCGTTGGCGAACGTCTCGGCCACGGCGAGGGAACGGTTGCTCGCCTCGGTGTCGCTGTCGTGCCGTACCTGGAGCACCTGGGCCACCACCGCCGAGACGACCAGCAGCAGCACGATCACCACTTGCAGGACGAACACCTGCCCGGCCACGCTGCGCCCGGACACGGCCGACCGGAGCACCCCCGGCCGGCTGTCGCCCGCGCGGCGGTCCGCCGGCGGCGGGCTGTGCGGTGCGCGCGGGTACCCGAAAGATCGGGGCGGCCGAGTGACGGGCCGGCCGGGCAGTCGCACCATGTGCCCATGTCTACACTGCCCGGCGCCGTCAGGCGAGACCATCACCCGAGGCGACGACAGCCGGAGCGGAGGGGAAGGGGTGGGGTCGGGTGAGTGGGGCGGGCCGGTCACCGGCCCGGAGGGGGTGGCGGGCGGCGGGCGGCCAGGAGGAGGGCCACGTCGTCGGGGCGGTCGGTGGCGTGCCGGGCGGTGGCCGTCAGCCGGTCGGCGACCCCGGACAGGGACCGCCCGCCGTGCCGGCCGGCACCGGCCTGGGCGAGCGCCAGCCGCAGCGACGCGATGCCCTCGTCGATGTCGGCGCCGGGCCGCTCCACCAGGCCGTCGGTGTACAGGGCGAGGATCGCGTCGGGCTCCAGCCACAGTTCGGTCACCGGGTACCGGGCATGCGGATCCACTCCGAGGACGACACCCCCGGAGACGTCCAGCAGCCGGGTCCGGCCGTCGGGGCAGCGCAGCAGCGGCGGCGGATGGCCCGCCCTCGCGATCCGCGCCCGGCCGGTGGCGGGGTCCAGGCGCAGATAACAGCAGCTGGCGAACTGGCCGGGGTCCAGGTCGATCAGCAGATGGTTGGTGCCGCTCAGCACCTCGTCCGGCGGCCGGTCGCCGAGCGCGAACGCGCGCACGGCGCTGCGCAACTGGCCCATCGTGGCCGCCGCCTGCACCCCGTGCCCCTGCACATCACCGATGACCAGCGCGAGCCCGTCCCCGGCCTCCACCACGTCGTACCAGTCACCGCCGACGTCCATGCCCTGCGTCCCCGGCAGATACCGGCCCGCGGTCTCCACCCGCGGATGCGTCGACAGCCGCCGGGGCAGCAGGGCCTGCTGCAGGCCACGGGCGAGGGCCGCCTCGTCGTCGTAGCGCCGTGCCCGCTCCATCGCGTGCGCGATCAGCCCGGCGAGCGCGGTGAGGACCGTACGTTCCTCCGTGCTGAAGGCGCGCTCGCGGTCGAAGCCGAGGATGCAGGAGCCCACCGGCCGGCCTGAGGCGATCAACGGCAGGAAGGCACGCGCCCCCTCGTGCGCGTCGAGGGCGATCCCCGGGTAGGCCGCAGCGATCTGCCCCATGGACTCGAAGAACAGCGGCCGGCCGGTGGTCAGGGTCTCCACACCGGGCAGGTGCGCGTCGAGGCCGACGCCCTCGAACGCCGCGAGGAAGCCCTGCGGGAACCCCGTCTCCCAGGCCAGGTACAGATGCCGGTCCTGGAGCAGGTAGATGGCCAGTCGCCGGCCGCCGAACGCGGGCAGCAGCTCCTGCATGACCACCGCCGACACCTGCCGCGCGGTCACCGCGTCCGTCAGCGCGATGGCCAGCGCGATCGGCCGGTACAGCGGCGTCATCCCGTGGCCGGCCGCCACCGTGTTCTGCGGGACCTGGACCTCGGGGACCGGCTCACTCGCGGCGTCCACCCGGCTGGCCGGGACGAGCACGCAGGTCAGCAGGTCCGTGCCGGGGTGCACCGACACGGCCAGCCAGTCGCCCTCACCGGGTTCGTCCCGGTCGCCGGCCGGCCGCCGGGCGTGGAAGTGCACCGGCTCCGGGCAGAGCAGGGCGCCGCGCAGATGGTCGTCGTACGGAGGCCCGGACAGCCAGGGCAGCGCGTCCCACAGCGCCTGCCCGATCAGCCGCTCCCGCGCCCGGCCCGTGAGCCGGGCCGCGGCCGGGTTGGCGTACACGATCAGCCCCAGCCGGTCCAGGCAGAACACGCCCTCCGGCAGCAGGTCGGCCGCGCCGTCGGCGGAGGCGGCCGTACCGGGGTCGAACACCACCCCGTGGACCGCCGTCCCGGCGCCGTCCGCGCGGTCCGCGCCGGCCGGCCACAGGTCCAGCAGCCGAGGTGTGCCGTCGTGAGCGCGCAGGCTCAGCGGCGCGCTCGGCGGTTTCCCGGCGGCGGTGTCGCGCAGCGCGGCCAGGACCCGGTGCGCGTCGGCGGGGGCCACGGCGTTCGCGAGCGCCGTCATCGTCCCCGCGAACTCGCCGGGGCCCAGCCTGAGCAGGGCGTGCAACCGGTCGTCCGCACGGACCACGGAGGTCGCCGGGTCACAGCTGAAGCGCCCTACGGCGGCCCGGGCGGGCCGGCTCGCGGGCGGCCGTACGCACAGCGGCTCGCCGTCCCAGACGATCCCGCTCTCGTCCCCGTCGGCCAGGCCGAGCAGTTCGGCGCCCAGGCCCTCGGCCAGCCGGCCGAGCAGTTCCCGGTCGAGCAGGTCGTCCACGGTGTCCGTGACCGCCGGGTGCAGCACCGTGAGCACCCCCAGCGGCTCGGTCCCGCCGGGCACCGGCACGTGCACCGAGCCGAACGGGAAGGGCAGACCGGCCGCGAACTGGGGATACCGGCGCATGGTCTCCGTGGCGTTGGGCAGCACCACCTGGACGCCGAGCCGGTAGGCGTCGGCGACCGGGAACGGCCGGCCGACGTGCAGCCGCCACCAGGACCTGAACAGCGGGCCGGGCAGCCCCGTGAGCACCGCGAGGCGCAGCAGGCCCGGCGTGCGGGAGCGCAGGTACACGCCCGCCACCCGGCCGCCGGCCGCGGTGAGGGCGCCGGTCGAGGCGTCGGCCAGCAGCGCGGTCAGCCGGGCCCGCGTACGGACCGCCTGCTCGTCGCTCCCGGCCATCGGCCCTACCTCGTCCCGTGCGCCTCCGGGTGGATGACACAGCAAGAATGCGCCACGAGACGCGCGGAACGCACCTGGGCGGAGTGGGCGGGCCGGGCAGGAGCGGGCGCGGGCAGGGACACGGCAGGGGGGGCACCGGGCCGGCTCACACCAGTGGCCCACCCGAGTGGCGGGCTCCGGGACCCGCTCCTAGTAATGGACTCCGTAGCTCGGCGACCGCAGACGGGGCGCAGGTGCGGTCGCACCCTTCTCCTGGAGCCGAGATGACGACCTGCTCTTCATCCCCCCGTCCCGACGACTCGGTGATACCCGCGGCACCGGCTGCCCCCGGCGTCCCCGCCTCGTTCCCGCACCTGCTGACGCTGCCCGTACGGCCGCTTCCCGTGGAGGAACCCGCGCACGGCGACCCCCTGCGCGGCCTGGTCCACGCGGCCGTCACCGGCCGCCCCGTGGAGGACGTCGCCCGGCTCGTCACGCTGCTGGAGCGCTCGCCGGAGCTGGCCCGGATGACAGCTGACGCGCTGCGCGCGGTCGCGGTCGACCGGTCGGTGGAGGACGTCACCCGTCTGGTGACGCTGCTGACCGAACCGCCTCGGGACAGCGGCAGCGCCGACGAGGCGATCCGGGCCGCCGCTCAGGGCCGCCCTCTGGAGGACGTGTCCCGGTTGGTGCGGCTGCTGCACCGCAGCCCGGTGGAACCCCACTGCGCAGAAGCCGCCGTGCGGGCGGTGGCGGCGCACCTGCCCGTGGAGGAACTCGCCGAGCTGATCGGTCGGCTGGCTGCGGAACGGGAGACGGGGGAGGCCGACGAGGGGTCGGGGTCCGCCGCCGTGACACCGGTGGTCGTACCGGAGGCGGGGCGGTCGGCCCCGGAGGGACCGGCGAAGGCGGGGCGGTCCGTCGCGCAGGGGCCGGCGACGGCGGAACGGACGGCTGCGGGAAGGCCGCTGAAGACGCGGCGGCTCGTCGTCGTAGGGCGGGCGAAGACACTGCGGTCCGTTGCGGAAGGGCGGGTGGAAAGTCGACAGGCGGCTGCGGACCGCGCCGGGGCCGACCGGACGCCGACGGCGTGCCTGCGGGCTGCCCGCTGGGCCGCGCTGCTGGTGTTCCTGTGCGGGACGGCACACGCCCCGCGCTACTGGACCGGGCCGTCCCACGGCGTCCTCGGGGTCACCCTGCTCGCCTCGGCGCTGTGCGGCCTGCTGGCGCTCGCCCTCACCGCGCGGGCGGCGGCGGCCCGGCTCGTGGCGGCGGCGGCCGCAGTCGGAGTCACGGCGGTGCTGGCCGCCGGACAGGTGCTCGGCGGCCGGTTCGGCCTGCCGGACCCGGCCCGGCTGCAGGCGGCGACCCTGGCACCGCCGTGGCTGGCCGGCCCGACGGCCGCGGCAGCGGCACTCGGCGCACTGGCGGTCCTGCTCACGGCCCTGACCCTGGGCACCGCACAGCCGGACGACGCCGGTTGAGACCGGCCCGTGGGCCGGCCCTGCCGACGGACGGGTGTCCGGGCCGATGCCGCCGGGATCCCTCTACGGCAAGGCGGCCGGACGCTCGCACGGTGCCCATGGGCGCAGCACCAGGTGGCCGTCCTCCCGGGTGGCGGCCATGGCCGACGGGAACGTGTCCGTCTCCAGGCACACGGCCACGTCCTGCGGATCGACACCGGTCCAGCCGCGCCGCGCGCCGTCGGCCAGCTGTGCGGCGGCGGTGGAGCGCCGGGCCCGCGCCAGGTAGGGGCCCGCGTCGGCGTCGTCCGTCCGCACGCGTTCCGCGATGTACTGCGCGCAGGCCAGATCCTCCTCGGCCCGCCCGCCGCCCCCGGTGACCACGAAGGTCACCGCCTCCGCGCGTATCCGTCGCAGCGCCTCGGCGGTCGCCCCGGCCACGGCGAAACTCGCGCACAGCAGCAGTCCGGCGTCCGCCACGGCCAGCGCCCCGGCCGTCCCCGCGGTGGTCTTCTGGACGAGCGTACGGCCCCGCAGGTCGAGCGCACGCAACCGGGCGGGCGAGTTGACGAGGTCGAACCCCGGCACCGGCGCCCCGTCCTGGCAGGCGAGCCAGTCGGGATGACGGGCCTTCAGCGCCAGCGCCTCCCGCCGCGTGCGGGCGAGGACGATCCGCTCGGTGCCGCGCCGGAACGCCCAGGCGGCCACGGTGAACGCGCGCATCACGTCGACGACCACGGCCACGTCGGGGGCCGCCGGGGCACCGGGTATCCCGGTGAACACGGGTTGCGTCGCCCCATGGTGCGGCATACCGCGCCCGGCCGGTCAGGGCTCGGTCGTCCCGCGCGGCAGCGGCCGGGCGGAGCGCAGGCTGCGCAGGGCGAGGAGCAGGACGCCGATGTCGTCCAGGTAGACCGGATCGGGCACCAGATCGGTGGGCAGCACCAGATACGCGACCGCGCCCCAGAACACCCACCGGGGCCCCGTCGGCAGCCCCGCCCGCCGCAGCGTCCGCCGCGCCCGCACCAGCCGTACCAGCAGACGGACCGCGACGGCGAGCAGCACCGCCGCGACGACGGCGGCGATCACCAGCAGGGTCGTGGTCGTGTCCATTCCGGCTCCTTGTCCGAGTAGGGCGCCTACGCACGGCAGGACCGTCCGGGTACCCGGCGAACTCCTACGACGAACGGCCGTCCGCATCGCTGCCGGCGCCCGTGCCCCCGCCACCGTCGTCCTCCCGCGCCGTGCCGTGCGGTGAGGCATCCGCGGCAGATCCTTGCTGCTCCCTGCCCCTGGTCGTCAGCTTGAGCCGTTCGAACGTCCGCGTCAGCTGCTGCAGCGCGCCCGGGGTCCGGGAGGCGGGCCGCTGCTGGGGGAGCGCGGGCGCGGGGACGTCGCGGTACGCCGCCAGGGCCTCCAGCGCCTGCTCTGCGGCCTGCTTGTACAGGTCCCGGGACTTCGTCATCGCCTCCAGCGCCTCGGCGTACATGGCCACCAGCCGCCGCTCGCGCTCCAGCTCCTCCTGAAGGGTCATCAGGGTCCAGTTCTCGCGCAGGTCCGTCAGCGCCTCCTCGGCGTCCCGGGACAGTGGCCGGGGCAGGGCCACGAAGTGCCGTAGCGCCGCGACGAGTCCGGCCGGTTCCGAACCGTCCAGGAAGACGGTGCGTACGCTGTGCTCCCGGCCGTCGTACCCCTCCGGCGCCGGATCCGGCGGCAGCAGCACCGCGCCGCCGCGCGGCACCTCGACGCCGAGGTCCTTCAGCGCCCAGTTGACGGCGCGCAGTTGCTGCGGTGCGGCCCGGTGCTCGATCACGCGGTGCCGCAGCCCGGGCGGCAGCAGCCGCGCCAGCGGCAGCCGGCCCCGCTCGTCGGGTGTCATCGCCTCGTGGACGACGACATGCACGCACCACGCCTCCCGGGCCGCGTCCCGCAGCCGGCGCCGCATGTCCTTGTCGTCTTCCGGCAGCGCGTTGACCCGCCGGAAGCGCAGTCCCGCGACCGTGGGGTGATGGTCCCAGGACCCGTCGTCGCCCTCGCCCGAGCCGCCCTCGGGCCAGAAGAGCGTCGCGGGGGACGGCCAGGCGTCGTCCCACGGACGCTCCGCCTCCGCGACCAGCCGCCACTCGTCGCCCGGTAGCCGACCCTCCCCTGGTACGAGGGTGAGCCGGGCCCGCACGGTCACCGTGCCGCCGGCTCGCCAGCGGGCCTCGAAGACCCGCCGGGCCGGGTCCTCGGCCGCGGGCGGCTCGGCGAAGTCGTCGATGTCCCCGCTCTGCCGGTGCCGTCGCAGGGTTCGACGGACGACGTCCTCGGGGGCGGGACCCGTGTGGCGGCCCCGGGCCGCCCAGAGGGTCTGCGGGATGGTGGCGCGGTCGCCGGCGGAGTTCGACATGAGCCAATCTGCTGATGGGGGCGGGTGTGCCTCCCAGTATCACCGTTCGGCGGGGCGACACGGCGGCCGGGGCCCGCCCCCGCGCGTCGCCCGGGGGCGCGACCGGGCACGGGGTGTGCGCCGTACGCCCGGCGTGTGCGCGGTGCGCGTCAGGTGACCGCGTTTCACCCGTGCCCCGTCGGCGGTCGCGGCATCCACAATGTCCGGCGAACGGGGCCCGCCCATCCATCCGCTCAGGGGCGGACCCCGTTCACCCTCACTCCCGCCCATCGGAACGCCGCGCACCCCTCGCGCCCGCCGGCACCCGGTCCAGCGCCACCCACTCGGACCGCTTCACTCTTCGACCGAGCCATGGGAGGCGGACGCGCGGCGGGCGCGCTGGACCGGTGCGACCGGGTGGGCCTGCCCCGGCTCGGTCAGGAGGTCGCCCGGACGCGGGCGCTGCCCGACGGCCTGGCCCGGGTGGCGGCCCGCGCGGTCGCGGCCCCGGTTCCGTGGGCGACTAGGAGGAGAACCCGGCGCCCGGCGCCCCGGCCCCGGTCGCCGAGGTCGCGCAGCGGCCCGGTGTCGGGGCGGACGCCACCGCGCTCCACCTCCGGTTCCACGCGCTCGCCCGGCCCACGGACCGCGACGTCGCCGCCGGAACGGCTGGACGGCCGCCCGGCACGAGGCGGCCCAGACGGAGCCGGTGGCGGTCGGGGCGGTGGAGAGCGGCGGACGGGCGCGGGCCGGACGCACAGGCTTCGCCCGCAACACCTGGGAAACCCTCGGCCCACCCCATCTGCCCGTAGGGAGCGGCAAGTTGAGCACCGGTCCCGCTGCACGAACTGGTCGGCCGGGCGGCGCGGGGCTGAACGGAGCGGGGCCGGCGCACCGGCGCCGGCCCCTGGACCCGGAGGAAGGAGCGAGCTTACGCCCCGCTCTCCCGCAGCATGTCCTCACGCTCGACGATCTTCACGCGCTGGCGGCCCTGCGGCTCGCCCAGGGCCCGCTCGGCGGCGTCCAGCTTGTACCAGCCCTCCCAGGTGGTGAAACGGACGTCGCGCTCGGCGAGGAAGGCGTCCACGGCCTCCGGCTCGGGCGAGGCGGGCGTGTGCAGACGGCCGCCGGCGTAGTCGTCCAGCAGGTTGGCCACGGTCTCGTTGGCGTCGCCCTTGGTGTGGCCGATGAGGCCGACGGGGCCGCGCCGGATCCAGCCGGTGACGTAGGTGGACTGCAGGTGGGTGCCGCCCTCCTCGATCACCCGGCCGCCCTCGTCGGGGACGGTTCCGGAGTCGATGTCCCAGGGGAGCTTGGGCAGCTTCTCGGAGAGGTAGCCGACCGCGCGGTAGACCGCCGTGACGTCCCAGTCCTTGAACTCGCCGGTGCCCTTGACGTTGCCGGTGCCGTCCAGGGCGGTGCGCTCGGTGCGCAGGCCGACGACCTTGCCGTCCGCGCCGAGGATCTCGGCGGGCGACTCGAAGAAGTGGAGGAACAGCTTGTGCGGGCGGTCGCCGGCATCGCGGATCGCCCAGTTCTCCAGCGTCTTGGCGACCATGTCGGCCTGCTTGTTGCCGCGCCGGGTCTCGATCGAGCCCTCGTCGTAGTCGATGTCCTCGGGGTCGACGATGACCTCGATGTTCGGGGAGTGGTCCAGCTCGCGCAGCTCCATCGGGCTGAACTTCGCCTGCGCCGGGCCACGGCGGCCGAAGACGTGGATCTCCACGGCCTTGTTGGCCTTCAGACCGTCGTAGACGTTCGGCGGGATCTCCGTCGGCAGCAGTTCGTCGGCGGTCTTGGCGAGGATGCGGGCGACGTCCAGGGCGACGTTGCCGACACCGAGCACGGCGACCTTCTCGGCCTCCAGGGGCCAGGTGCGGGGCACGTCCGGGTGGCCGTCGTACCAGGAGACGAAGTCGGCGGCGCCGTAGGAGCCGTCCAGGTCGATGCCGGGTATGGGCAGCTCACGGTCGGCCATCGCGCCGGTCGAGAAGATCACCGCGTCGTAGAAGGCGCGCAGGTCGTCCAGGCTGATGTCCGTCGGGTAGTCGACGTTGCCGAAGAGGCGGATCTGCGGCTTGTCGAGCACCTGGTGCAGGGCGGTGATGATGCCTTTGATGCGGGGGTGGTCGGGCGCGACGCCGTACCGGATCAGGCCGAACGGGGCCGGCATCCGCTCGAAGAGGTCGATGGAGACACCGGGGTCGGCGGCCACCTCGGACTTGAGCAGGGCGTCGGCGGCGTAGATCCCGGCGGGGCCGGCTCCGACGATGGCTACCCGCAGGGGGCGCGGCATGATCAGGTTCCCTTCGAGCGCTAATGGGCGACTTGATCACGAAGCCTAAACTAAGGCAGACCTAAGTCGGTACGCGGGTCCGGTCTATGACCTCATAAGCGGATCTTATGCCTTCCCTAGCGGTGCCTTATGAGCGGGGCCGGGTCAGTAGTCGGCACCAGCCGCGGGCCGCTCAGCGCCCGGGGTGTTCCAGCCGGCGCCAGACGGCTCGGCGGACGACCTCCGGGCGGGCGGCGTAGAAGTCGCGGAAGACGGCCCACGCGGTCGGGTGGACCGGCGATACCCAGGCCCAGCCTGCCCGCCTCAGCCCGCCCACCCCGGAGCACCCGTGCCCCCTCGCGTCGAAGGAACCCTCGCCGCCGGCTTCGAGGAGATCGGCGACGCCTTCACCCGGGCCCGGGCGGGACGACCCCGGCGACGTCCAGCTGTCCGACCTGCGCGCACCTGCTCGTCCAGCGCGGATTCCGGACCCCCGACGCCCCGGTGGCCACCTACGCGACGGCATCGCCAACGCCCGCTCCGGGGGCCCGCATGCCCCGCCCTGATCGGCGGGGCCGACGGCGTCCGCCTGCTGGACCCGGCGGCCGTCGAACCGCCCGCGCCCCACGGACCGACCGGCTCACCGCACCCGCCCCGCTCGACCGGCTGCCGACGTCCTCCGCCCTGCGCTTCGGCCTCGGCCACGAACTCCGCCGCGACGCCGTACCCATGCCCGGCCCCGGCTCCTTCGGCCACTCCGGTGCCGGCGGACGCCTCGGCTCGGCCCGCCCCGCACGCGCCACGGCCGTCGGCACCATGCGCACTCGCATGGCCTGGGACCTACCCCACAGTGCGCTCGATGAAGACCGTTCACTCGGCTCGCCGGGACAGTGCGGCGGGCAGCCGACGCCGAGGCCGGTCCCGTCAGGCCGGCCGGATGATCCGGTGGATCGCTGCCTCGCCGGCGCCGTAGATCGACTCCTCACGGATGGACGAGCCCGGGCCGGGGGCGTGGACCATGTTCCCGTCGCCGACGTACAGGCCCACATGCCGGTCGTCCTCGAAGAAGAGGACGAGGTCGCCGGGTTCGAGCCCGGCCGTCGTGAGCGGCGTTCCGGCCAGCGCCTGCTCGTGCGCGGCGCGCGGCAGCGTGACACCGGCCGCCTTCCACGCGGCCTGGGTGAGGCTGGAGCAGTCGTAGGAGTCCGGCCCGGTCGCACCCCACACACACGGCTTCCCGAGCTGCGCCCGAGCGAAGGCGATGGCCTTGGCGGCACGGAGAGCACGAGGCGACTCGACGGGGGCGGACGCGGGCAGGGGGAGGGAGAAGGAGCCGGTGTCGGTCACCGGAGCGGTGATGCCGGCCGGCAGGGCGCCTGCCATCGGCGCTGCCGACAGGACGGGTTCCGCGCCCTGTTGCTGCCACTGGACCGTCGAGGTCATGGCGGGTTGCGCCATCTGCTGCGCCCCGGCCGACCGGTCGGGGAGTACCGGTGCCGGCTGAACGGTGGTGTCCGGCAAGCCGAGTCGGGCGGTGCGCCCGGACAGCAGGTCACGTGCTGTGTCGAGCTTGCGCCGAAGGCCGGCCTTGGAGGCAGTGGGGGACAGGCGAACGAATCCGGCGGAGCCGGGGAGTGTCCGGGGCAGTCGAACCGCCGCCCGCTGAACGGCGGGCTGTGCGGCGACCGGCAGGACGGCAGGGCTCACCGGTTCTGCCGTGTCCCAACCGGCCGGTTCTGCCGTGTCCCAGCCAGCCGGTGCTGCCGTGTCCCAACCGGCCGGTTCTGCCGTGCTCCAGCCGGCCGGTTCTGCCGTGTTCCAGCCGGCCGGTTCTGCCGTGTTCCAGCCGGCCGTGTCCAGGGTATCGCCGCTCAACTCCAGCACAGCGCCTGGAAGTTCGCTGCTGCTCGCGGCATCGACCAGCGCCGCCCGGCCGGTCTCCGGAGCCGGCAGGGAACCGACCGACGGGGAACCGGCCGACGGGGAACCGGTCGGCGGGGAACCGACCGACGGGGAACCGGTCGGCAGGGAATCGACCGGCAGGGACCCGGTCGGCAGAGACGCCGTCTGCGTCTGCAGGGACCCGGTCGGCAGGAAGCCCGTCCGCGAGGACCCTGCCTGCACGGACCCCGTCGGCAGGGACCCGCTCGTCGGGTCCGTCGCCGAGCCCGTCGTCAGTTCGGCGACTGCCTGCCCGGTGCCCGGTTCCAGGGCGGCGGGCCGCTGTTCGGGCCGGCCGCCCATCCCCAGCGCCCGCCGCTCACCGCCCGGAAGAGCGCGGGTCCCTCCGCCGCCCGGGAGCCCAGGCAGACCAAGGGCCTCGCTGCCACCGCTCGGGAGACCGAGGGGCTCACTGCCGCCACCCGGCAGGGCGCGGACCTCCCGCTCACCCCCCGGAAGCGGAAGCCTCTCCATCCGCTCTCGCGAACGCGCCGGCGCGGCAGGCCTGTCGGGCAGCCGGTCGGCGGGCAGTACGGCGGGGACGGTCGGGCCGAGACTGGCGCGCACCGCGTCGAACCACTGCCGGGCGACCTCGTCCAGTGCCGGATCCGGACGCCGGCCGGCCCGCTTGGCCAGCGGGACGCCGCGTGAACGCGTCCGGGCGGCCATGGCCCGGGTCGCGTTGAAGTTACCGGTGTCGTTCTCCGCCTGGTCGTAGAGGGATGCGATCCGCTGTCGCACCTCGTCGCGGCTCTCCGGCGCCATGGAAGACGTGCTCCTTCCTTGCCCCGTGGGGCAGTTGGGCGGCTCGCCGGGGCAAGAGCCGGGCGGCGGCCTCGCGTCAACCTAGCCAACGTGTGTACCTCGTGTGAAGGTTGAGGTGTGAAATGTCCGATACATATTCGTGATGTTCGCGACGGCGTTCGACGGGGAAGAGGTGGCGACCATGGTTTCCTGTGAGGTCCCGGTGAATTCGTGATTCTGTTGAACACGGTGGCTCCGCCCGCCGTATGAAGCCGGGGAACTCCATGCCCGACCGCCGGCCACACCCACCGGCGGTCCGACCACCGGCGATCACACACAGGGGACGACCTTGGTACGCAACAGGCGCAGACGCCCGACCGGCGCACGACGCGCGACCCTCGCCGCGGTGGCCCTGATGCTCGGCGGAGCCGGGCTCGTCGGGGCGAACGTCTACGCCTCGGCCACCGAGGGCTGGGACGACGGATCCGGTACGGACGCCTCCGGACGCGTCCTGTCCTCGGGCATGGCGACCATCGACTGTCCCGACGTCGGCAGCCGGCTGACGGCCGTGCCGGACGCGGCCCGGCCCGACGTCGACCGCGAACTCGCCGTGCTGGACCAGCAGATCGCGGCGGCGTACCAGCAGGTGCAGCAGGCGGCACGGGCCGGCGGCCAGGACACCGGCTCCACCGAGGAAACGATCGTGAAGCCCCTGGAGGAGCAGCGGTCGGAGTCCATCGGACGGATCGCGGACGCCATCGACCGGGCGGGGGAGCGCCCGCAGGGCCTGGACGACCTGGCCGCCTGCACCCTGCGCCCCGGCGACAACGGTCAGGCCACCAGGACCTCGGACGACGACGGCCGGCAGGGCGGCACCGGCCAGGGGCAGGACGGTGCCGGCGCGGACCAAGGCGGCAGCGGCCAAGGACAGAACGGCAGCGGTCAGGGACAGAGCGGCAACGGTCAAGGGCAGAGCGGTGCCGGTCAGGGCGGCAACGGGCCCGTCGTCTCCGACTATGCGGACATCACCGCCGTACCACCCGACGCGTCCGTCCCGCCGCCGCAGGCCGACGCCTCGCGCGGCAAATTCACCTCCGACTGCGGGGTCAACGCGGGCGGCCTGTTCAACTCGGACAACGTCATCGTCGCCCCCGGCGTCTCCAACGGCGCCCACCACTTCCACGACTACATCGGCAACCAGGGCAACAACGCCTTCGCGAGCGACGAGGACCTGGCCAAGGCCGGCACGAGCTGCGCGGACCAGGGCGACAAGTCGTCGTACTACTGGCCGGTGCTGCGCCTGCAGAACGGCACGCAGGAGCGGGACGCCGGAGCCCCGGGCGGCGGTACGGAGGGCAACGCCGGCCAGATCGTGACGCCCGAGCAGGTCACGCTGACCTTCGTCGGAAACCCGCGCGGCAAGGTCACCGCCATGCCGCGCCTGCTGCGCATCATCACCGGTGACGCCAAGGCCTTCGTCAACGGCCCCGGCAACGCCAACGCGTCGTGGAGCTGTACCGGTTACGAGGACCGGCAGCTGAAGGACAAGTACCCGCTGTGCCCGCCGGGCAGCGACGTGGTGCGCACCTTCCGCTTCCAGAGCTGCTGGGACGGCCGCAACATCGACAGCGCCAACCACCGCACCCACGTGGCCTTCACGGCCGCCGACGGCTCCTGCCCGGCGGGCTTCCAGCCCATTCCGCAGCTGGTGCAGCGCATCGTCTACGACGTCGACGCGCCGAGCCTCGCGGACGGCGGCCGTACCGTCCCGCTGTTCGCGGTGGACTCCTTCCCCGAGCAGCTGCACAAGCCCGTCACCGACCACGGCGACTTCATCAACGTCTTCGACGAGAACCTGATGCGCGAGATGGTCGACTGCATCAACTCCGGCCGCACCTGCGGTTCCTCCGCCGACGACGACTCCGCTACGACGCCTACGCCTACGCCTACGGCGAGTACGAGTGCCACGGCGGCGCCGGGTGACGGCTCCGCCGAGGAGAACGGCGGGAGCGTCGCCTCCCCGCCCGCGCCGTCGGCGTCCCGAACCGGTGAGGCGCCACGGCACGACGCGACGACGTCGCCCGCCCGCACCACCAAGCACGACGCGGACGACAAGGCGGCCCCTGCCGTGTCCGCCGAACCAGGATCCACGCCGGCGCGTTCGGCGCCGGCCCCGTCCGCCGCAGCGCCGGGCCAGGCCGCCACCGCCGCCGCGTACGCCCCGTCGCCGGCCGCGCGGACCGAACCCCGGGCGAGCCAGGGCGGTCTGGCGGAGACGGGCGCCCATCTGTGGCCCGCGGCCATCGGCACGCTGCTCGCGATGTCGGGCCTGTTCATGCTGCTCCGGGCCAGGCGCATGCGCTACTGACCGTCCGCGGACGACGGCGGCCACCCTTCGAGGTGGTCGCCGCCGGGCGCCTGCACCTTGTGGGAGCGCTCCCAAAGGGTGACGATAGGGCCATGCCGTCCCTCGATCCGAACGCGCTGATCCGGCCCTACCGTTCCGCCGACCGTGACGCCGTGGCCGACGTCTGCGTCCGTACCGCGCACAACGGGGGCGACTCCCGGGCCCTCTACCCCGACCAGCGCCTGATGCCGTCGCTCTTCGCCGAGCCGTACTGCCACTTCGACCCGGACCTCGCCTTCGTGCTGGACGACGGCACGGGCCGGGCCGTGGGATACATCGTCGGTACTGCGGACACCGAGCGCTTCGTGAAGGACTTCCGGCGGAGCTGGATCCCCCGGCTGGCCCACCGCTATCCGGAGCCCGCCGCGCCGCCCCGCACGCCCACCGAGGAGATGATCCGCCTCCTGCACCACCCGGAGCGGATGCTCGTCCCCGAACTCGCCGCCTACCCCGCCCATCTGCACATCGACCTGCTGCCGCCCTGGCAGGGGCAGGGCCACGGCCGCCGCCTGATGCACACGTTCCTGGACGCCCTGCGCGGACAGGGCGTCCAGGCGGTCCACCTCGGCATGGTCACCGTCAACACCGCAGCCCGCGCCTTCTACGACCGGGTCGGTTTCCACGAGATACCGGTCGCAGACGCGGGCCCTCTCACCTACTTGGGCCGGGCCACTGCCCGGGAGCGGGCGGCGGACCTCAGCCGAGCCTGAGCGTCTGCTTGGCGAGGTCGTACGCGGGACGCATCTCCTCGTGCTCCTCGGTGTCCATGCCCCCGAGGTGCAGCACGACCGGGCCGTCGGGCGTGCTGACCGCGAAGGCGCTCTCCTTCTTCGTCTCGTCCAGCAGCTTGCTCGTGTAGAGGTACTCCACTTCCACCGCGAAGACGCCGCCGCCGGTCTTGAAGGAGTGGTACGTCGCCTTGCTGACGTTGTCCTCGGCGGCGACGAACGCGCGCAGCACACCGCCCGCGTCCGCGTCGCCGGCCTTCCCCTTCCATACGCGCAGGAAGCCGATGTTGCCGGCCGGCTTGGCGTCGACCTCACAGGCGGCGGTGACCGGTCCCTGCCGGAGGAAGGCGTCGGCGAGCGCCCCGCTGAGGTCGCCGTCCTCGCCGTTCGAGGCCTTGGCCAACTCCTTGTCGGCATCGACCGACTTGGCCTTCCAGTGCTTGGCGATGTCGAAGGTGACGGGCAGTTCGCAGGCCGAACCGGCCGCGCCGATCGTGCCGCCGCGGGCCGCTGCCGTACCCTTCGCGCCCGTGGCCCCGGCCGCCGCGCCCTTCGCGCTCGCCGACGCGCTCGCGGACTTCTTCCCGTCGCCGTCCGCCGACTCCGCGCACCCGCCGAGCACCGCGGCGAGCGCCGCCGCCACGGCGATGCGGGCTCCGACGGTCCCCACCCCGACCTGCACTGTTGCCTCCCCTTCGGTTCGGAGCCGCCACTGTAACCGAGGGCACCGACAACGCCGACCGCGATGCCGCTCGCCGGCTGCGCCTCAGCCGGCCTCGCGCACACAGTGCAGGAAGAGCTGCGGCTCGGGCCCTGCCTCGGGGCCGCTCGGCGTGAACACGGTCTGCTCCTCGGCCAGGACCGTCAGGCCCGCGCCGCAGGCCAGTGCGGTGAACGCCTCGGCGGTGAAGCTCGTCACCCGTACCGGCTGCCCCATGAAGACAGCCTCGGTGTCCTCCAGGTCCAGCGGCACGGTGGCCAGCGCGACGAAGCCGCCGGGCCGTACCGCGCGGGCCAGCTTCGCCACGACGGCCGCCTGTTCGGCGCGGGACATCTGCAGCAGCGAGAAGTACGCGCACGCGGCGTCGAACGAGGCCTGTGGCAACGGCGTCTCCCGGATGTCGGCGAGCCGGAACTCGGCCCCCGGCACCTGCCGCGCGGCCAGGTCGACCATGACCGGTGAGATGTCGATGCCCAGCACACGGTGTCCGGCCTCGGTCAGCGTCTGCGCGGTCGGGCGGCCCGTCCCGCTGCCCACGTCCAGCACCCTGCTGCCCGGTGCCAGCCGCCGCACCAGCCAGCGCAGCGACGCCCGGTGCGGTGCGGAGTCGGCGAACGCCTGCTCGTAGGTGAGCCCCAGCGCGTCGAACACCACGGCGGCCTGTGCCCTGCGGTCCTCGTCGACCACGACTGATCCTCCTGTCTCGGCCCGGCCGCGCGTCCCGTCCCCGGCAAGCCGGCCGCGTGGCCTTGCACTGCGCCTGCAAGCGCGCCTGGAAAGTCGCTGAAGCCACCGTTTGCGAGGGACGGTACGCAAACGGCAGGGTGCCGGATGTGCCTACCCTGCTGATCATCCATCACACCCCCTCACCGAACTGCCAGGCCCTGTTCGAGGCGGTCGTGTCGGGAGCCACCACACCCGAGATCGAGGGCGTGCGCGTCGTACGCCGGGCGGCCCTGTCGGCCACCGCCTCCGACGTGCTCGAAGCCGACGGCTACCTGCTCGGCACGCCCGCCAACCTCGGCTACATGTCCGGCGCCCTCAAGCACTTCTTCGACCAGATCTACTATCCCTGCCTGGACGAGACCCGGGGCCGCCCCTTCGGCTTCTACGTCCACGGCGGCAACGACGTCACCGGTGCCGTCCGCGCCATCGAGACCGTCACCACCGGCCTCGGCTGGCGCCGGGCGGCCGAGCCGGTGACCGTCACCGGCGAGCCGGGCAGAGCCGACATCCAGGCGTGCTGGGAGCTGGGGGCCACGGTGGCGGCGGGTCTGATGCCCGGCGCCTGAGCCGCCCCGCCGTCCGCTGTGCGGTCACGTGAGCGCCGGTGCCCGTCGCGCGGGCACCGGCGTGATCTCGGTACGGTTGTGCCGCGCTGACCGGCGTGGACCGAAACCCGCCCGCGGGCACCGTTCGCCGGACCACCGCGCCGGCTCGGCGTCGACGCGGCCCGACCCCTGTTCGTCGTGCCATGCCCACAGTTCGTTTCCATCGCAGCGACGGCGCCGTCGTGCCGCGCTGAGCACCTCCAGCCACCGCCTCGCGGAGCACGCCGGATGCGGGAACGGCCCTCGCCCCAGCGGGAACAGCTCGGCCACCTTCTCCGGCACCCACCGGCCGGTGGACACCGCAGCGTAAACACCCCACCAGCGCCCGGCACGGCGTGCTCACCGGCCGGCTCGACGCCGGCGCCCGGCTGATCCGCCGGTTCGAACGCCTCGGCTGGGCCTACGACGTACCGTGGCCGGACCCGGACCCTGACCGGGTGACCGGGCGCCGCCGGGACGCCCCCTGACGGTCAGCGGCAGCGCACGGGTGTCCCGGTGTCGTGGCGGTGCCAGACGGCGTCGACCACGCGTCCGTCGGGCAGGGTGTGCCGGCGCGGGCCCTGGTCGGGGACGAGGCCCGCGCGGGTCAGGGCGCGCCGGCTCGCGGTGTTCCCGTCCTCTGCCCCGGCCCGGACCGTGGCCAGTCCGAGGTGGGTGTGGGCCAGCTCCAGGCCCGCGCGGAACAGCTCCGCGCCCAGGCCCTGGCCACGGCAGCCCGGGGCCAGCCAGCCACCCATCTCACCCGCCCGGTGCTGTAGTTCGAGGGCACCGGCGTAACTGAGGTCGGACCGGCGCACGCAGACCAGCAGGAGCGGGTCGTCCGGGCCGGGTGTGAAGGGTTCCGCCAACTGGTGCGGGATCCGTCGGCCGTCCTCCCCGGCGGGCCGCCAGGCCAGCAGGGCCCGGCGGACGGCGGGATCGGGCAGCACCTCGTCCGCCTGGGTGCCGAGCCACCGCTGCGCCTCCGCGTCCGCGCTCGCGGCGAGCGCCGCCGCCACGTCCAGGCGGGTGCGCGGGGTGAACAGCAACAGCCGTTCGGTGCCCAGCACATGCCGCCCGGGCGCACACCGCCCCGGGACCGGAAGCCCCGGCGCGATCCGGTTCCGGCGGAACAGCGACCAGCCCATGAGACCCCCGGCACGACAGCACACACGGCAGACACGGCACCGACGCGCCGAGAGTACGGACGCTCCGCACCGGCGGCGAATCTAGCGGGTCGCGGCGGGATGCCGTAGCGCTGCCGGGTGTGGGCGGAAGGGTGCTGCCGGAGAGTGCCGGGAGTCTCCTCGGATGCCGGAACGGGACTGCCGGGGCGGACGGGGCCGTGCAGCGGGTTGCTGCCCGGGTCAGTCGGCCTGTTCCTGGGAGCCGGGCTTGGGGCGGGTGCGGGTCCAGGACGGGTCGGCGGCCGGGGTGGGGGTGGTGGTGTGGTGCATGACTGTCCTTCGGACGGGTGGGGGATGGTCCGGGGGCGGTGTGGTGAGTCGTGCGCGGGGTTGTTCAGCCGACGGCCGGCAGACCGCCCGCGTCACGGCGGGCGGTACCCGCGGTCACGAGCACGTACGCCAGGCCTTCGGCCGGGGCGGGACGTGTGGCCCCGGAGGCGAGGTGGTCGGGGCCGTGGGGCCCAGGGAGTCGACCGGGGTGCTCGCCTCCGGGTGGTTCAGGGGGGCGCCGGGTGGGGCCGGCAGCCGGTGCGGCGCGGTCGCCGACGAGAACAACGGCCGTTGCCGCACGGCGAGTCGTCTGTCCTGGTCGGTCGGTCGAGGGAGCCGTCGGTGGAGGGAGGGCAGCGCCATCGCCGTGCGCCTTTCGTCCGGCCTCTCGGGTGAGGGTGCGGGCGTCGGCCGGCCGCTCGGGCAGCAGACGTCCCACCGCCTGCGGCAGGCCGTGGTGGCGGCCTGTCTCCCCCGAGCCGGCCGCGCCGCCTGCTCCATGGGTCGGCCGGAGCAGTGAGTCCACTCTGGCATTCCCCAACCACGCTCCGCAACCGACAAGTTGAAATTTGCAGCTGGCGAAGTGCATGCTGCATTCGCCGGAACGTGATCGAATGGGCGGGCACACGGATCGCGTGCGAGGGTGTCCGGGAGCTGACGAGGGGGTGGGCGTGACCGCGGAGAGCGACTGGGGCGGCGCCCCGTCCGTGCTGCGCATGATCCTCGGCAGACGACTGGAGGAACTGCGCACCCGGGCCGGCCTCGGCTACGCCGAGGCGGGCGCCGCCATCGGGGTCAGCCACTCCACGATCCGCCGCATGGAGGCCGCCAAGGTGTCCCGGCTGCGGCTCGCGGACGCCGAGAAACTCCTCCAGGTCTACGGCGTCACCGACCAGCAGGAGATCGACACCTTCCTGCAGTCCGTGCGTGAGGCCAACAAGCGCGGCTGGTGGCACGCGTACCGCGATGTCATGCCCGGCTGGTTCTCTGCCTACCTCAGCCTGGAACAGGCGGCCCTGCAGATTCGCGCGTACGAGAACCAGTTCGTGCACGGGCTGCTGCAGACCGAGGAGTACGCCCGCGCCCTGCTCACCGCGACCGGTCCGCACGCCTCCGCCGAGGCCATCGAACGCCGCGTCGCCCTGCGCATGCGCCGCCAGGAACTGCTGACCAGGGCCACGCCGCCACGGCTGTGGGTGGTGATGGACGAGACCGTGCTGCGCTGGCCGGTCGGCGGCGCCGACGTGATGCGCGCGCAGATCGACCACCTCATCGAGGTCAACCGGCTGCCCCAGGTCACCGTGCAGCTCATGCCGTTCGCCAACGGCCCGCACCCCGCCCTGTCGGCCGGCGCCTTCCACCTCTTCCGGTTCCGGGCCCGGGAACTGCCCGACATCGCCTATCTCAGCGGCCTCGTCGGGGCCGTCTACCTCGACAAGGCCGACGAGGTCGTGGTCTACCGGGAGGCCCTGGACCGGCTGAGCGCCCAGGCCGCGTCCGCCAGGAAGACCGAAACCCTGCTCGCCACGCTGCGCAAGGAGTTGTGACCCGCCCCCCACCTGCCCGCCCCGCCCTGGTACCTGCTGACGCGAAGCCCCGAGCCCCACCCGACCGAATGGGAGACACGGCGTTGCCCGACAACGGATGGCCGGCCGACCGGATCGACACCGAGAACGCCCACTCCGCCCGCATCTACGACTACATACTCGGCGGCAAGGACTACTACCCCGCCGACAAGGAGGCGGGCGACGCCATGTCCCGGGAGTGGCCCGCGCTCCCGGTGCACATGCGGGCCAACCGCGACTTCATGAACCGTGCCGTGCGCTGGCTCGCCGAGGAGGCGGGCATGCGCCAGTTCCTGGACATCGGCACCGGCATCCCGACCTCGCCCAACCTGCACGAGATCGCCCAGGCCGTGGCCCCCGAGTCCCGCGTCGTCTACGTCGACAACGACCCGATCGTGCTCACCCTCTCCCAGGGCCTGCTGGCCAGCGCCCCCGAGGGCCGGACCGCGTACATCGAGGCCGACTTCCGTGACCCGGCGGCCATCCTGGACGCCCCCGAACTGCGCGAGACCCTCGACCTGAGCCGGCCCGTCGCCCTCACCGTCATCGCGATCGTCCACTTCATGCTGGACGCGGACGACGCGGTCGGCGTCGTACGGCGGCTGCTGGAGCCGCTGCCGTCCGGCAGCCACCTGGCGATGTCCATCGGCACCGCCGAGTTCGCGCCCGAGGAGGTGGGCCGGGTCGCCCGCGAGTACGCGGCCCGCAACATGCCGATGCGGCTGCGCACCCTGGACGAGGCCCACGAGTTCTTCACGGGCCTGGACCTGGTCGAGCCCGGCATCGTCCAGGTGCACAAGTGGCACCCCGACGGCAGCGGCGAACAGGGCATCCGGGACGAGGACATCGCGATGTACGGCGCGGTCGCCCGCAAGCCGTGACAGACCCGGGGCCGGGGTCCGACCCACCTCCCGGACCTCGGCCCCGCCTTCCCGTACACCACCCGCGTCACCCGGCACGCGGAGGCGCCGCCGCACGCCGTCCTCCGGGCCCTCACCGACCCCGAGGCGGTCACGGCGTGGCTGGTCCCGGCCGGCACGCCCGGCGGGCGCACGGAACCTACCGGGGCCACTTCGCCCGGCTCGCGCCCGGCGCCCTGGTCGTCGGGGTCGTCGCCGTCGAGACCGGCGACGACGCGCTGCGCTGCACGAGCGGCCGGCGGCGGCACCGGACCGGCCCGCGCCGGAATGACCGAAAAGAGAGGAGCGGAAGCGGAACCAGGGCCCGGGAAACGCGGTCTTAGGATCCGTCGACGGCCGGATCGGACCGGTCGCGAAGAAACCGGGGGAACGGGACACATGTCCATGCGCAACCGCAAGACCCTCCTCACCGCCGCGGCCCTCACGGCCGGCCTCACCCTGGCCGCCGTCACGCCCGCCCTGGCGGGGGCCTCCGCGAGCGGCACGACCCGTGCCGCCGCCGTGTCGTCCGCGCAGGGCGACCCGCGGAACGTCACCCAGCACGTGGCCGACTTCTACGGCGCCTACATCGACGCCGTCTGGGCCACCGACGACCCCACCGCCGCGGCCGGTGCCAAGGCGCTGCGCGGCTTCTACCTCTCCGCCGCCGCGCAGAAGAAGGTCGCCGCCTACGAGAAGAAGGAACACGCCGACGGCATCCTGTTCGCGCAGAACGTGCCGGTGAAGTGGAAGGTGGCCTACACCGGCTCGGGCGCCGGTCACGCCACGAGCAGGGTCACGCTCACCTGGGGCGACGGGCCGCACCCGCAGGTCAGCCGGATCGACGTCCAGTCCGATCTGAAGACCTTGAAGATCACCGACCTGAAGCCGGCCGGCTGACCGGGGCACCGGGCGCGGGTCCCGCCCCGCCCCATTCGGAGCGGGGCTCGCGCCCGCCGGGCCGGTCGGAGGTGTGCCGCGGGCCGGTCAGGCGCGGTTGCCCGGATGGTAGGAACGCGGCAGCCGCATGCCGCGGTCGGCCATGATCTGCCGTACGCGGTCGGGGTAGTCGGTGATGATCCCGTCGACGCCCATGTCCATCAGGGCCTCCACGGTCGCCGGGTCGTCACAGGTCCACGGCACCACCTTGAGCCCCCGGGCGTGCGCCTTCGCGACCATCGCCGCGTCGGAGTAGAACCGGAACCCGGGGTCGCCGACCTTGCCGGACTGCGGGAAGCCGTAGTTGGGGGAGAGGGTCGTCACCCCGGGCAGGGTCGCGGCGGCCCGGACGAAGTCCCCGCCGTAGTCGTCCGCGTCGATCCCGCCCAGCCACGGGGACGCGCCGGGCTTGCCGACCTGGAGGAAGTCGTAGTTGGTCAGCGCCACCAGCGGCCACCTGGGCGCCAGCCGGTGCATCACCTTCAGCGCGCCCCAGTCGAAGGACTGGATGGTGACCTGGCGCTCGATGCCGGAGCGGTGGATCTCCTCGTACACCCGGCGGACGAACACCTCGCGCGGCGCGGTCTGTTCGGGCGCGCCCGCCTCCACCTTGGTCTCGATGTTCAGCCTCACGCCCCAGGCGCGGTAGCTCTCGACCAGGTGCAGGACGTCCTTCAGCTCCACCATCCGGAAGCCCTTGACCACCTCCTGCTCGGGGAAGCCGGGCAGCTGCTGGTATCCGCAGTCCAGCGTCCTGATCTGAGCCAGGGTCAGATCCTTGATGTACCTGCCGACGTAGGGGTAGGCCGGATCGCCGGGCGTGACCGGGCCGGTGTCCCTGCACTTCACGCCGCTGATCTGCCGGTCGTGGTTGACGACCACCTTCAGGTCCCTGGTGACCTGGGTGTCCAGCTCCAGCGTGGACACCCCGAGCCGCATCGCCTTGCCGAAGCCCTCCAGCGACTCCTCGGTCGTCAGGCCGAGGCCGCCGCGGTGTGCCTGGAGGTCGAAGCGGGCCTTCGCCGGACCGCCCGGTGCCGCGTGAGCGGCCACCGGGGACAACACCGCCGGCACCAGGACCAGGCCCGCGAGCAGGCGTCGTAGGGGCAGGGGCCGTAGGAACGGCCGGCGCGGGGACTTACGTACGGACATCGGGAACCTCACTCGGATCGAGGCAGGCGCGGGTGTCCGGCGTCAGGCGTTGGGGTCGAAGGGGATGCCCGACGGCATGGAGTGCGCCAGCGCGTACGAGAAGTCGCCGTCCTTGATCTTGATGGTGGCCGCCCCGAAGTCCGCGCTCAGCAGCTTCTCGCGGTAGCCCGCCGGATAGCCGTTCCAGCCGACCAGCCGCGGGTAGAACCAGCCGCCCGTCACGTTCTCCGGCGGTTCGTCGTTGGTGTTGGCGAACCGGAAGCAGTGGGTGGAGACGCCGTCCTTGTGGTAGACGATCTTCGGGTGGGTGCCGTCGAAGCGCACCGAGGAGCGGTCCGCCACCTGGTAGCCGGAGTGCTGGGACACCGAGACGTACTGGACGGTGTTGTCCTTGATCCACACCACGACGTGCTCCCAGTCGTGGGTGTGTCCGATGGCGGCGGGCCCGAGGGTCGCCTGGTCCTTCTCGAAATAGCTGGCGTACATCACCGCGCACCAGCCGTTGTTGCACTTCTCGCGCGAGTAGGTGTTGGCGTTGGCGAGCTGTGCGTAGTCGTGGCAGTGGCCGTTGACGTCGCCGCCCAGCTTCAGGCCGGGGTTGATGGTGCCGTCGCTGCCGATGGCGGCGGTGGCGTAACAGCCGTCGCCGTCGTAGTCGTAGGCGGGGGAGAAGGTCTGTTCCAGGCCGTCGGCGTTCTGCGGCAGCAGCTGCAGGACGCCGGCGGCGGCGGTGCCGGGCGAGGTGAGGACGAGGGCGAGCGCGCCGAGGGCGGCGGCGAGCGCGGAGGTCAACTGACGCACGTGGGCTCCCTGTTGTCGAGGCGCCGCAGATTCTCGCAACGCCTCGGCGGCAGGGGCCACCCTCCGAACTGAACTTTGTCACAAGGCCTGTTGAACGTGGCGGCCGAAGCCACCCGAGTGGGTGCCGTCGTACCGCTGTCCCCCGGAAGTCAGGCGTTCGCCCTGGTTCCGGCCGTAGGACGCCGGCCGGCCGATGCCCGGCCGGCCGCGGGCCGGCGGCCCCCGGCCGTCCTCGGGATCGTCCGCCGGCCAGGCGTCACCGCCGGGCGCTCACCCGTGGCGGGCGATCTCGCCGCGGCCGTGGTGGCGGCGGCGCTCGACGGGGGTGCGGTGCACCGCGATGAGCGCGGCGTCGTCGCCGAGCCGGCCGCCGGCGTGGGCGAGCAGATCGCGCCGCAGGTGGTGCATCAGCGCCTCGGGGCTGTCCTCGGTCCACCGCGTGACCCGGTCGGCCAGCGGATAGAACCGACCGTGCTCGTCCCGGGCCTCCATGACCCCGTCCGTGTACAGCAGCAGCGTGTCGCCCGGCTCGAAGGAGAACACGTCCAGGGTGTGCTCGGCGCCCGCGTGCACCCCGAGCGGCGGCGACGGGTGCAGACTCGGGACGGTCACGACGTGACCGGGGCTCAGCAGCAGCGGCGGCGGATGACCGCAACTGGTCATCCGGGTGACCGGGTCGCGGTCCGGGATCTCCACGAGCAGGGCGGTGGCGAACCGCTCGCCCTCCTCCTCCGGAGTCTCCAGATCGGCCGCGTAGCGGGTGACGCTCTGGTCCAGCCGGGTCGCCAGCTCGGCCAGCGGGATGTGCCGGTGGGCGCTCTCCCGGAACGATCCGAGCAGCAGCGCGGCCTCGCCGATGGCGGGCAGCCCCTTGCCGCGGACGTCACCGATGAGGAGGCGCACCGAGCCGTCGCACACGGTCGCCGCGTAGAGATCGCCGCCGATCTGGGCCTCGTCCTCCGCGGCCAGGTACAGCGAAGCGATCCGCAGCGGGCCGATCTGCTCGGGCAACGGCCACATCAGGACGTGCTGCGCGGCCTCGGCGACCGTGCGGACCTGGGCCAGCTGGGCCTGCCGGCGCTCGCGCAGGGCGCTGTAGAGCACGGTGAGCACCACGAGGATCGCGAGGGTGATGAGCTGCACGATGTGATTGGTGGTGCCGAGCCCGCCGCGGTGCACGCCGATGAGGAGCTGGGCGGCCACCGCCAGTGCCCCGATGCCCGCCGTCGCCCGGGGGCCGGCGAAAGAGGGCGTGAGCGCGGGCGCGATCACCAGGGCCGGCCCGAGATGGATGTCCCACGGCAGCCACAGGTCCACCACCGTGATCACCACGATGAGCACGACCGGGAGCACCAGCAGCGCGTGGACCGACTGCCACGGCTGCCGGAGGCGGACGCGCGCGGCCCCGGACGCCATGCCTACCAGCGTGCTCCCGGCCCGGTCGACCGGCCACTCGCTGGGGGCTGCTGCCTCAGGCCACTGCGGTCGCCGCCCAGCCGGCCGTCGGCCTCGGACGCCGGCGGGCCGGGCCCGGCCAACCCCGCGCGCGGCCCCCGGCACTCCCGCACTCCGGCGCTCGGCATCGGAGGAGTGAACCCTTCCGGTGACGCCGTGTCGCCGGCGGTGCGCCGGGTACCCGTACCGACCCCGGGGCCGATCCGGCCGCCCCGGGACGCAGGGTGCCGAATGGAGAGGTCATGACGCACAACGGGGAGGACACCGCGCCCGTCCGGCGACCGGAGGTCACCGAACTCCGACTCGCCTCGGACGGGCCGGACCTGGAGTCCTCGTCCGCGCCGGATCCGGCGCAACTGCCGCACGATCGCAGCCAGGCGATCCTGGAGGCCGCCAAGGAGATCGGCGCACTCCTCAAACGCGCGGGCCACCCCTTCGCGCTCGCCGGGAGCGTGGCCGTCTACGCACACGGCGGCAGCCGCTACCTCCAGCACGACGCGGACTTCGCCATCCTGCCCGACGACGCCGAGGCGGTGGCCGCCACACTGCGAGAGGCCGGCCTGCCCGTGCGGACCCCACCGGAGGACTGGCTGGTGAAGACCACCTGCCACGGGCAGAACGTCGACATCATCTTCGCGCTGGCCCACCAGCCCGTCACCCGGGACATGCTCGACCGGGCCCACGTCCTGCCGGTCGACTCGGTGCTCATGCCGGTCCTGTCACCGACCGACCTGATCCGCAGCCTGATCAGCGCCTTCTCCGAGCACTACTGCGACTTCGGCTCGGTCCTGCCGGTGGCGCGCGCCGTCCGCGAGAAGGTCGACTGGGACGAGGTCCGCACGACCTGCGGCGACCAGCCCATGCCGGCCGCCTTCCTCTTCCTCCTCGAACGGCTGAACGTGATCGACGCCCAGGAGGGGCAGCCATGACCGACACCAGCCCGCCGCACCCGTCGGCGGCGGGGAGTTTCGACTACCGCGTCGCCCACCTCGCCGAGCACCTGGCCTCCGGAGACCTCGCGGAACTCGGCGTACGGCTCGAACTGCGCGGCGACGCCGTCCTGCTCACCGGCACCGTGCCGTCCACCCAGTGCCGGGACGACATCCTGCGCATGGCCCGCGAGGAACTGGCGGGGCACCCGGTCCACAGCGACCTGCTCATCGCCGGGACGTCCTCGCCCGACCACGGAGAGGACCTGACATGATCCGCGTCGCGGCCGTGGGCGACATCCACATGGGCCCCGAGAGCCAGGGCACCCTGCGGCCCTCCTTCGAGACACTGCCCGCGTGTGCCGACGTCCTGCTGCTCGCCGGCGACCTCACCCGCCACGGCACACCGGAGGAGGCCGCGATCGTCGCCCGGGAGATCAAGGACCTCGGGGTGCCCGTCGTCGCCGTACTCGGCAACCACGACCACCACGACGAGCGACCCGAGGAGGTCACCGCGATCCTCCGGGACGCGGGCGCGCACGTCCTCGAAGGGCAGGCGGCCGTCGTCACCGCCGACGGCGCCCGGATCGGGGTCGCCGGGACCAAGGGCTTCGGCGGCGGCTTCGTCGGCCGCTGCGCGGGGGAGTTCGGCGAACCGCTGATGAAGGAGTTCGTCCGTTACACCCGGCGGAGCGCCGACGCCCTGCACAGCGCCCTGAAGAACCTGAACGAGCGGGACTGCGACGTGCGGATCGCGCTGACCCACTTCTCGCCGGTGCCCGACACCCTGGCCGGGGAGCCGCTGGAGATCTACCCGTTCCTCGGCAGCTACCTGCTCGCGGAGGCCATCGACACCGGCGGCGCCGACCTCGCGGTGCACGGCCACGCCCACGCCGGCACCGAGCACGGCATGACCAGCGGGGGCGTCCGCGTACGCAACGTCGCCCAGCCGGTGATCGGCCAGGCGTTCCACGTGTACCACCTGCCGAGCCGCCACGGGTGACGGGGGCGGAGGCGGCGCCGGGGGTGGTCGTGTTCCGGCGGGGCCGGTGCCTCGCGGAGGTGTCGGCCGGGGATCACGCCCGGCGCGGCCGACCCCCGCACACCCCGGCGGGCCGCGCGGGTACCTCCCGGTGTGTCACGCCGCCGTGCTCAGCGCCTCGCGCCCGGTGACGTCGCCGTCCTTCGTGGGAAGCGTCAGCGGCACCGGTTCGCAGCGGCGGCGCAGCAGCAGGCCCGCGCCGATCGACCCGGCGATGAGCAGACCGCCGGCCACCAGCGCGCCGCGTGCGCCGGCCCACTCCATGAGCAGGCCCAGCAGCGGCGGGCCGCCGAGGCTCCACACCGTGCCGATGCTGCTCCACACGCCGAGCACCCGGCCCCGCAGACGCGGCGGCGGATCGGTTTGGAGCACGGCCGTACCGGCGGTGTCGGAGACGGACTCCACGATCGCCATCGGCAGTACCAGTACGAGCAGTACGGCCAGCGACGGCGACAGACCCGCCACCACCTGGAGCAGCGCGCCCGCCGCAGCCAGCAGACCCACGGTCCGCACGGACGGCCTGCGCAGCCGGGCGCCGAGGACCGCGCCGAGGATGCCGCCGACGGCGAGCACCGTGGACACCGTGCCGAACGCCCCGGCGCCGCCCGCCAGCGGTCCGGTGACGAGGACGGCGAGCGTCAGGCCGTAGTTGCGGCCGAAGACGGAGCTGAGCCCGGTGATGCCCGCGAGCGCGACCAGGCGGGGCCTGCGCGCGAAGAAGGACAGACCCTCCCGCACCGTCATCCCCGCGCGCGCCGGAACCGCCCGCGCACCGGCCGCGGGTTCCCCGGCGGCCCCGGGCGCCGGGCGCAGGAACGGCACCACCGAGGCAACGAACAGGAACGACAGCCCGTTCGCGGCGTACGCGGCGGACGTGCCGAGGACACCGACGGTGACCCCCGCCAGGGCCGTGCCGGCCAGCCGGCCCGCGCTATGCACCAGCGCGCCCACGCCGATCGCGGACGGCACGTCCTCCACCGGCACCAGATCATTGCCGAGCAGGGCACAGGCCGGTCCGTCGACGGTGGCGATGACGCCGGTCACGGCGGCCAGCACCAGCAGCGCCGTCATGTCGATCCGGTCCAGCGCCACGAGCGACGCCGTGGTGAAGGCGACCGCGCCGAGCAGGGCCTGGCTGACGGTGACCGTCAGCTTCCGGGGCCAGCGGTCCACGGCCGCGCCGCCGAGCAGGCTCACGAACAGCGCGGGCGCCGCCTGGACGGACATGGACAGACCGGTCGCCGCAGCCGAGCCCGTGATGTGCAGCACGAGCAGGTTCTGCACGGTGAGCTGCATCCACGTGCCGGCGTTGGAGACGAAGTTCGCGGCGGACCACCAGCGCATGCCCCGGTGCCGGAGGGAACGCCACGGCGAACGCGAGGCCGGGCCGGTGAGGGACGCTGACGGGGGCTGGGCAGGGTCAGAAGACACGACGGGGTACTCGACAACCGGAAACTCGGGGGAGACCGGCGAGCCCGTCGGGTCGGCAGCGCTGCACGGCCGGGGCTGCCTGGTCAGGGCGCCGACCATGGTGGCAGACGGGACGGCACGGTCGACGCCGCCGCGTCCGCCGGTGTCCGGTGACATCCGCCAAAGAGCCTCGGGCATACGGTGGTTGGGGCGCGCGTGGGGTTCCTCACAGGGCCGGTTTCAGCCCTGTCCGTCCAGGTACGCGAAGAGCGGCGGACCGAGCGGCCACGCCGGAGGAGGCACATCATGCGCCGGTACCAGCACGGACGGACGACGGCGCCGGTCTCCCGGCCACACTCAGGCGGGATCGGCCGCCGCTCTCCCCGCACCGGCACCGAACCGGCCACCGCGCGCAGCGCCCTGCGGCTGCGGCTGCTGCTCTCCGCCGTCTTCCTGCCCCTGTTCGCCGCGGCGACCGCCGGGTTCGCGGTGTGGGCCGCGCACGAGGGCCCGGGCGACAGCCCGGGCACCGGCCCGCTGACCATCCTCGCGGCGGTGTGCGGGCTCCTCGCACTGGCGGCGGCGCTGGACCTCGTGGTGGTGTCCGGGCGCGGCCGGCGGGAACGGGGCGCGGGACGGTGATCCGACCGAGGTCATCCCGGTACCGCGGCGCCGGAGACGGCTCAGCGCATCGACCACCTGGCCGTTGGGTTCGCGGACGAAGAACCGGCGTACGCCTCCCCAGGGGCGAACGGGACTACCGCCGCCCGGGCGCGGGCAACCACGAAACCCGCGGTCGACGCGCGGAGGCTCCCCACCCGGTGGTCTAGCGGTTGACGGCCCTCATCCCGGCCTCGTCGTACCGCTCACCCGCCGCCGCGGGCAGCTCCGCGTCGATACGGGCCAGGTCGTCCTCGGTCAGCTCTATGCCCACCGCGGCGGCGTTCTGCTCCAGGTAGGTGCGGCGCTTGGTGCCCGGGATCGGCACCAGGTCCTCGCCCTGGGCCAGCACCCAGGCGATGGCCAGCTGGGCCGGGGTCACGTCCTTCTCGGCGGCGATCTCCTTCACCTTCTGAGCCAGCCGCAGGTTCGCCTCCAGATTGGCGTCCGCGAAGCGCGGGTTCGTGCGCCGGAAGTCGTTCTCGTCCAGCTCGTCGGGCGAGGTGAAGCGGCCCGCGAGGAAACCCCGGCCGAGCGGCGAGTACGGCACGAAGCCGATGCCCAGCTCCCGGCAGGTGGGCAGCACCTCGGCCTCGACGTCCCGCGACCACAGCGAGTACTCGCTCTGCACCGCGGTGACCGGGTGGACGGCGTGCGCGCGCCGGATGGTCTCCGCGCTCGCCTCGCTCAGTCCGATGTACCGCACCTTGCCCTCGGCGACCAGCTCACCCAGCGCGCCGACCGTCTCCTCGATGGGCACGTTCGGGTCGACCCGGTGCTGGTAGTACAGGTCGATGTGGTCGGTGCCGAGCCGCTGGAGCGAGCCGTGCACCGAACTGCGCACGTGCTCGGCCGAGCCGTCCTGCCGGCCGACCGTGCTCATGTCGCCGGGGACGGCGTCGTCCATCCGGTAGTTGAACTTCGTGGCGATGACGTACTCGTCGCGGTGGCCCCTGATCGCCTCACCGACGAGCGACTCGTTGGTGAGCGGCCCGTAGACCTGCGCGGTGTCGAGGAAGTCGATGCCGAGTTCCAGGGCGCGCCGGATGGTCGCGATGCCCTCCTCCCGGTCGGCGGAGCCGTAGAAGGCGGACATCCCCATGCATCCGAGCCCGATGGCCGATACCTGGAGGTCCCGCAGCCTGCGCTTCTGCATGTGGGGTCACAGCCTTTCGTCATGCGTCGGTCGTTCCCCGGGCGCGAGGGTCTTCTTCCATCTAGCGACGGAATCCGGCACCCGGCATCCCGTGGGGGAACCGGGTGCGGGGCACGCGCACCGGCGCTCTGCGACGCTACGAGCTGGAGCGCTCTCGAAGTCAAGGGCCGGTTCGACGAAGGTGATGCCGTGGACGCCGACGCTGTAGACGGCAGTCCCGGAAAGCCGCGCCCCCCGCCACGTTACGGATTCAGCCGTACCGGCAGTTCGAACAGGTCGTTCTGGGTGACCACCGGCTTGTTGCGCAGCTCGGTCGCGGGGACCGCCAGGTCCAGGCCGGGGAAACGGGCGTACAGCGCGGGCAGGGCGACGCTCGCCTCCAGACGGGACAGGGCGGCGCCGGGGCAGACGTGCGGGCCGTGGCCGAAGGAGATGTGCCGGTTCTTCGTGTCGCGGGTGATGTCGAACTCTCCGGCGTCCGGGCCGTGGGCCCTCTCGTCCCGGCCTATCGCTCCGTACGACACGATCAGCGCGTCCCCGGCCGGGATCACCTTGTCGCCGACCGGCACGTCCTCGGTCGCGAAGCGGATCAGGACGTGGGAGGTGGGGGTGGAGTAGCGGAGCGTCTCCTCGATGACCGCGGACCAGTCGGCCCGGCCCGACAGCACCAGGGCGCGCTGCTCGGGATGGGTGGACAGATTGACGACGGCGTTGACGATCAGCGAGATCGTCGTCTCGTGGCCCGCCGCCACCATCAGCTGGAGGGTGGAGACGATCTCCTCGTCCGTGAGGTGGTCGCCGTCCTCCGAGGCGAGGATCAGCGCGCTGGTCAGGTCGTCGCCCGGCGCGGTCCGCTTGGCCGCCACCGTCCGCGCCATGATCTGCGCCAGCTCCGTGAGGGTGGCGACGACCTCCTCCGGCGGGGTCTGTGTGGAGAAGAACTTCTCGAACAGCACCTTCAGCCGGGGCAGCAGGCCCTCGTCGATGCCCATCAGGTCGGCGATGACGTACATGGGCAGCGGGTAGGCGAAGGCCGCCTTCAGATCGACGGTCCCGCCGTCCGCGGGTAGCGCGTCCAGCAGGTCCTGGGTGAGCTTCTCGATCCGCTCCCGCATCCGCTCCACCCGGCGCGGGGTGAGTGCCTGCGCGACCAGGGTGCGCAGCCGGCGGTGGTCGGCGCCGTCCACCGTGAGCATGGAGCGGCCCGGGTTGGCCAGACCGATCAGCGGCCAGTCCGCGGGTATCTCGCCGCGCCGCCACGCGCCCCAGACGTTGATGTCCTTCACCAGCCGCGGGTCGGTGAGCAGCGCCTTGGCCTCGGCGTGGTGGGTGACGGCCCACACCGGGACGCCGCCCGGAAGTTCGACGGCGGCGAGCGGGCCGGCCGCGCGCAGCGCCGCGCTCTCGGCGTCGAGGTCGGTGACGAAGGGATCGAGGGCGATGCGGGGTGCTTCGGTACCGGTCGTCATCGTGACGTGCCTCCCAGGGCAGGGGTCGGGTGCGGCGAGTACGGCGCCGGCCCGGGGACGGTCCCCGGACCGGCGGCGGATCAGCGGGTCGGCCGGGGCGACGCGGGTCAGCGGGCGGGTACGGGGGTGAACCGGACGGGCAGCCGGGTCAGTCCCCTCAGCCACGGCGAGGGCCGACGCGTGAGGGAGTCGGCGGGCACCGCCAGATCGATGTCCGGGAGCCGGTCCAGGACCACCTCGATACCGGTCCGCGCGACCACCTCGGCGATCTCCTGCGCGGGGAACGGGCAGCGGTGCTCGCCGTGACCGAAGGAGAAGTGCGCGTTGTTGCCGCCGGTCAGCGCGGAGGCGTCGGTCCGCACCTGCGGATCGGAGTTGGCGCCTTGCAGACCGAGCAGCAGCAGATCACCGGCCTTGACGCGCCGGCCGCCGAGGTGCGTGTCGCGGGCGGCCCAGCGGCCCGCCACGTTCTGCGTCGGCGTGTCCTCCCACAGCACCTCGTTCATCGCCTCGGCGACGCTGTTGCGCCCGCCGAACAGGGAGGCGGCGAACCGGTCGTCGGTCAGCATCAGCCGCAGCGAGTTGCCGATCCAGTCGGCGGTCGGCTGGTGCCCGGCCGCCATCATCACCATCAGGTCCTGCGCGATCTCCTCGTCGCTGAACCCGCTCTCGTCGGCGAGCATCCGGGAGACCACGTCGGCGGCCGGCTCCTTCTTCCGGTCGGCCAGCAACTGCCCCATGGACGCGGCCAGACGGGCCTGCCCGGCCAGCGCCCGCTCCCGCCCGTCGATCATGTCGTTGAGGGCCGTGACCAGCCCCGGACCGTCCTCGTCCGGGAAGCCGTACAGCCGGGCCAGGACGCGCACCGGCAGCAGCATCGCGTACTGCGCGACCAGATCGGCCTCGCCCGCCGCGCACAGCGCGTCGATCAGCTCGTCCGCGAACCGTTCGGCGTGCGCGCGCAGTTCGAACGGGTCCACCGCCTCCAGCGCGTTGCTGATCATCGCCACGCGCTGCCGGTGCCGTTCGCCGACCGTGTAGAGGATCGACGGCTGCTTGTGCCCGATCATCGGCAGCAGCGGCCAGTCCGCGGGGATGTTCTCCCACTGGTTCCACAGGTCCGAGTCCCGGCTGAACAGCACCGGGTCACCGGTGACCTGGTGCAGCTCGCGATAGCCCAGCACCAGCCAGGCGGGGATGTCGCCGTCGAGCAGCACCGGCACGACGGCGCCGTGGTCGCGCCGCATCTCCCGGTACAGACGGGCGGGTTCGGTCTGGAACCGCGGTCCGCTCAGCGGGACGGCGTCGGGCGTGGTCACACGAACTCCTGTCGGGGCAGGACCGCCCGCGCGGACGGGTCGGCGTACCGGTTCTTCACGTGCTGCACCAGGGTGATGAGCACCTGCTTGCCCGACTCCCGGGAGCGGGCGTCGCAGTCGACCAGCGGCACCTGCGGATCCAGGTCGAGGGCCTCGCGGACGTCCGCTCCGGCGCGGACGGGGCCGCCGAAGTCGTTGCAGGCCACGATGAACGGCGTGCCGTGGTGTTCCAGCCGGTCGATGGCGTACCAGGAGTCGTCGATGCGCCGGGTGTCCACCAGGACGACCGCGCCGAGCGTGCCGGAGAACAGCCGGTCCCACAGGAACCAGAACCGCTCCTGGCCCGGCGCGCCGAACAGGTACAGCACATTGCGGGTGTCCAGGGTGATCCGGCCGAAGTCGAAGGCGACCGTGGTGCCGGACTTGCCGCGCACCTGGCGGATGTCGTCCACCGTCGTACCGGCCTGCGTCATCGTCTCCTCGGTGTTGAGGGGACGGATCTCGCTGACCGAGTGGACCAGCGTGGTCTTGCCGACGCCGAAGCCGCCCACGACCACGATCTTGAAACCTTGGTCGGCGGAGGCACCCAACGGAATGCGCGCGTAAGCGCGCGCGTCAGAGGTTGCGGAGTCCAACGAGCACCTGCTCCAGGATGTCGGGATCGGTAATGGCCGGTCTGCGCGGATGCCGGGCGCTGACCCGGCCCGCCGCGAGCAGATCGCACAGCAGCACCTTGGTGATGCCCACGGGCAGCCGCAGTTCGGCGGCGATCTCCGCCACCGAGGCGGGGAACCGGGTCAGCTCCAGGATCGCCACGTGCTCCGACTGCATGCCGGCCGCCGGCTCCGACTCGGCGACCACGAGGGTGACCAGGTCGAAGGGGTTGTCGGCGCCGGTGCGGGTGCGTCCCTGGGTGATGGTGTACAGCCGGTCGGGGGCGTCGTCGCGGCCCGGACGGCTCATGCCCGGACGGTCCCTGTCCGACCGGTCCATGCCCGGTCGGCTCATGACGTGCGGGGCGGAGCGGTGAGGTGCTCGCCGAGCTGCTCCACCAACTCGCTCATGTTGTGCCCGATGACACCGGCGTCCGCGTCCTCCGTGGCGATCACGGCGAGATGGGCGCCGGCACCCGCCTCCACGATGAACAGCACACCGCCGTAGAACTCCGTCATCGCCGAGCGCACACCGCCGCTGCCGTCGCCGAACTCCACGGACGCGCCGTGCGACAGCGACTGGATGCCGGCGGCGATCGCGGCCAGCTGGTCGGCCTGGTCGACGCTCAGCTCCGGCGTACGGCACAGTTTCAGCCCGTCCCGGGACAGCACGAGCGCGTGCCGGGCACCCGGGGTCCTCTCCAGCAGGCCCTCCAGGAGCCAGGTGAGCTTGTCGTCGGTGGTGGTCGGGCCGGTCATGAGGTCGTGTCGCCTTCCGGGTACGCGTGCGGGTGAGAGGGGGCGGGGGAGCTGTGTTCGCCGGCGCCGTACGAGGAGTCGCCGGCCGGCACGCCGTCCGGCGGGGGGGTGACGGCTCGCTCGTCCGGCGCCGTGGTGTGCGAGGGGTGGGTGGTGCGGTGGTTCTGGGACTGGGCGGTGGTGGGGTCGGCCGGCGCGGGGCCGGGGCGGCGGGTGTCCGGTGCGGAGGGGCGTACCGCCTGACGGAAGCTGCTGAAGCGGGCGGCACGGGTCCTGCCCACGTCGGAGGCCGGGACGGCGCGGGGTACGTCGGCGTCCGGTGACGTGCGGTGTTCGGCGGCGGCCGGTGCGGTGTCGTGCTCGGCCGTGCCGGGCACGGTGCCGTGCCCGGCGGCGCTCGGCGCGGCGCGGCGCTCCGCGGTGTCCGGTGCGGTGTCGTGCTCGGCAGGGACCGGTGCGGAACGGGGTACGCCGGTGCCCGGCACGGTGCCGTGGTCCGAAGTCCCCCGGGCCGTACGGTCCTCGGGCATGCCCGGCGCCGTCCGGGCGCGTTCCGCTCGGGCGAGGGTGCGGCCCCGGCGGCGCCTGGGCAGGCCGGCCGGGCCCTCCTCCGGCGGTGTGGCGGGCGCGTGGACGACGGCGGTGTCCACGGCGGCCGGTGCCGGCGCGGACGGGCCGCTCTCCGGTCGTCGGGCCGCGGCGGCCGGCTCGGCGGGTGCGGGGCTGGTCAGGATCTCCTGCGGGATGAGCAGCAGCACGCCCGTACCGCCGCGCGCCGACGGCCGGAACGACACCGTCAGCCCGTGCTTGCGGGCCAGCCGGCCGACCACGGCGAGCCCGAGCCGGGTGCCGGTCAGACCGCCCAGCTCGGCGACGTCACCGGAGACCGCCCGCTCGGCGCGGCGCAGCTGCACCTCGCCCATCACCAGCCCGCTGTCCTCCACGGACACGATGACCCCGGCTGGCACCTCCTCCACGTAGACGTGGACCTCGGCGGTCGGCGGTGAGAAGTTGGCAGCGTTGTCAAGGAGTTCGGCGAGCGCGTGCATCACGCCCTCGGCGGCGTGCCCGGCGACGGCGGCCTCGCTGACCGAGTGCACCCGCACCCGCCGGTACCCGGCGATCCTCCCCATCGCGCCGCGCAGGATCGACTCCATCCCGATCGGCCGCGCCCACCGGCGGCCCGAACGCGCCCCGGTGAGCACGGCGATGGAGTCCGCGAGCCGGCCGGCCTGGGCGGTGCGGTGGTCGAGATGGAGCAGGTCGGCCAGCACCTCCTCGTCGGTGTGCCGGTCCTCCATCGCCCGCAGGTCGGCGAGGGTCGCCGTGGCGAGGGCCTGCATCCGGGCGGCGGCGTTGGAGGTCGCGGCGACCGCGGCGGCCCGCTCCCGCCGGGCCCGTTCCAACTCGCCGGTCAGACGGGCGTTCTCCTTCGCCAGCCGGTCCCGCTCCCGTGTGCTCTCCTCCTCCAGACGCGCGCGTTCGGCCGCGAACGACTCCGTGAACTCGGCGCGCTGCTGCGCGAGTTCGTCGATGAGCCGCTGCTGCTCCTGGCGCGCCTCCTCGGTCGTACGGGCCTGCTGCTGGAGCAGCCGTCCGATGTCCTGGGTGACGCTCTCCAGCCTGCGCCGGGTGCCGCGCGCGGTCCGCAGGGCGTGCGCGGCCGTGGCCACCGCCGCGCTGAGCACGACCGCCGCCGCGCCCGCGCCCGTGGCGAGCGGGGTGCGCACCGAGTCCGGCGCCGCCGCCACGGCCGCGCAGACCACGAGCGCCGACAGCACACCGGTTACGGTGAGGGCGGAGACGAACGTACGGAGGGAAGGTCGGTCGCCGGGATGCGTGGGCGCGGTCATCGGTCCGGTCTGATCCTTGCGGCGGAGACGGCAGGCTGGGGCGGGGCTGACAGGAACATCGGCTGGTGAGACGTGACACCGGTGATGAACCGGCGGTCACTATACGAGAGTTCGTGATCGAAACAGAAAGGTTCTGTGCCCCTTCGTGATCACGGCCCCGGGGAAGCCTGTATCTGAGGACGGTTCCGCGGGGGTGCCGGTTGCCTCCCGGCCCCTGGTTCGCGCGCCGTACGCCTGTGGGTCTTCCCACACCGGCGTGCCCTCGCGACGGATCTTGACGCCCGCCTCCCGGCTCGCTGGACTGCACGGAGAGGCGGATCGGACCGCCGGGAGCGAGGTGAAGGGGGCGGAGCGCGTGACGGGGGAGCCGACGGCGAGGGACTGCCGCGCCTCATGACCGCTGAAGGGCGCACGACGCGAGTCCGCCCGCTGCTCGCGCGGCTCGCCCGGTTCACCGGGCGGACGCTGTGCGGCGAGTGGCACGCCATCGTGGCCGACCCGGTGCGGCGGCTCGCGCGGCGCGGACTGTCCGGGCTGCTGCTGGCCTTCGTCGCCGCGTTCGGTGTCGTCTTCTTCCACGACATCGCCCAGCACCCCACGGGAGCGCTGTGGGTGGAGCGGCTCGGCGGGGTCCGGGCCGAACTGCCGCTGTGGCTGTCCCTGCTGCGCACCCCCGTGTCGCTGTACGTTCCGGCGCTCCACCTGCCGGTATGGGCGGGCATCACCCAGCTGTTCCTCGCCTTCGCCCTCGCCGAACTGACCCTCGGCCGGGCCCGGACCCTGGTGATCGCCTACGCCACCACCCTGGCCGGCACCCTCACCGCCCGCCTGATGATCGCGCTGGGGCCCGGCTGGTGGGGGTTCGGACTGCCGCCCGAGGCCGGGCAGGTGCTGGACACCGGGCCCTCCGCGGCCGTGGTCGGCCTCTTCACCTATCTCTCGGTGGTCCGGCGCGCGCCCGTGGTGTTCACGCTGACCGGCGGCTCGATGGTGTGGGAGTCCATCGCCGTCCCCAACCTGGCCGGCCGCGAGCATCTGATCGCGGTGGCCGCGGCGAGCGTCCTCGGTGTCCTGCACGGCCGGGGGGAGCGGATCCGCGCCGCCGTGCGGTCCCTACGGCCCGCGCGCCGACGGCCCCCGCACACACCCCCGCCCACCCCGACACCCCCCGCGCATGTCCCCGGCCCCACCCCGACGACCGACCGCCCCGGAAGTACCCACGCCAAGGTCTCAACGCCTTTCCTCGAACGCTAGTCCCGTCCGGCGGAAACGGCTCGCGCCGTCGCCTGCGGCGACCCCGTGCACGGTGCGGGGCGAGGTTCCAGGAAGACCGGCATCACTCTGCCACTGGCGGAACATCCCGGCTGCGCCCGCACGGCGGCGCCGACCAGGCCCGTTCCGTACCGGAGGAATCGGTCCGCCCGGCCCTCGCCACGCCCCCCGCCGGCCTTCCCCGACGGTCCGCGCTGCCGCTTCCGACCCGGCCGGCCCGGCGCGCCCCTGTGGCGCCGCCCACCCCGTCGATGTGATGGTTTTCGCACATCGACCCGTGCGGGCACCCCCTAAGGTGGCCGCGAGTACGGCAGGCGTGGCTGACACCAGGGTGTTCGTCGCCGGCAGGCAGCTGAAGGGAATCCATGATGTTCCGCAAGGTGCTGGTCGCCAACCGTGGAGAGATCGCGATCCGCGCGTTCCGGGCGGGCTACGAACTCGGCGCGCGCACCGTCGCCGTGTTCCCGCACGAGGACCGCAACTCGCTGCACCGGCTGAAGGCCGACGAGGCGTACGAGATCGGGGAGCCGGGGCATCCGGTGCGGGCCTATCTCTCCGTGGAGGAGATCGTGGGCGCCGCCCGCCGGGCGGGCGCCGACGCCGTCTACCCGGGGTACGGCTTCCTGTCCGAGAACCCCGAGCTCGCCCGCGCCTGCGAGGAAGCCGGCATCACCTTCGTCGGCCCCAGCGCGGCCACCCTGGAGCTGACCGGCAACAAGGCCCGCGCGGTCGCCGCCGCCCGCGCGGCGGGCGTGCCCGTTCTCGGCTCCTCCCAGCCCTCCACCGACGTGGACGAACTGGTGCGCGCCGCCGAGGAGATCGGCTTCCCCGTCTTCGTCAAGGCGGTCGCCGGCGGCGGCGGGCGCGGCATGCGCCGCGTGGAGGACCCGGCACAGCTGCGCGAGTCCATCGAGGCCGCCTCCCGCGAGGCCGCCTCCGCGTTCGGCGACCCCACCGTCTTCCTGGAGAAGGCCGTCGTGGAGCCCCGCCACATCGAGGTGCAGATCCTCGCGGACGGCGAGGGCAACGTCATCCACCTCTTCGAGCGGGACTGCTCGGTGCAGCGCCGCCACCAGAAGGTCATCGAGCTGGCACCCGCGCCCAACCTGGACCCGGAGCTGCGCGACCGGATCTGCGCCGACGCCGTCCGCTTCGCCCGCGAGATCGGCTACCGCAACGCCGGCACGGTCGAGTTCCTGCTCGACCGCGACGGCAACCACGTGTTCATCGAGATGAACCCGCGCATCCAGGTCGAGCACACCGTGACCGAGGAGGTCACCGACGTCGATCTGGTCCAGGCCCAGATGCGGATCGCCTCCGGCGAGACCCTCGCCGACCTCGGTCTCTCCCAGGACACGGTCACCCTGCGCGGCGCCGCCCTCCAGTGCCGCATCACCACCGAGGACCCCGCCAACGGCTTCCGCCCGGACACCGGCCGGATCAGCGCCTACCGCTCCCCGGGCGGCTCCGGCATCCGCCTCGACGGCGGCACCACCCACGCCGGTACGGAGATCAGCGCGCACTTCGACTCCATGCTGGTCAAGCTCACCTGCCGGGGCCGCGACTTCCAGGCCGCGATCGGCCGGGCCCGGCGCGCGGTCGCCGAGTTCCGCATCCGTGGCGTGGCCACCAACATCCCGTTCCTCCAGGCGGTCCTGGACGACCCCGACTTCCAGGCCGGCCGGGTCACCACCTCCTTCATCGAGCAGCGCCCGCACCTGCTGACCGCCCGTTCCTCCGCCGACCGCGGCACCAAGCTGCTCACCTACCTCGCCGACGTGACGGTCAACCAGCCGCACGGCCGGCGGCCCGACCTGCTCGACCCGCTGACCAAGCTGCCGCCGCTGCCCGCCGGCGAGCCGCCCGCCGGCTCGCGCCAGCTGCTCGTGGACCTCGGCCCCGAGGGCTTCGCCCGGCACCTGCGGGAGTCGCCGACCATCGGCGTCACGGACACCACCTTCCGCGACGCCCACCAGTCCCTGCTCGCCACCCGGGTGCGCACCAAGGACCTCCTCGCCGTCGCCCCGGCCGTCGCCCGCACCCTCCCGCAGCTCCTCTCCCTGGAGTGCTGGGGCGGCGCCACCTACGACGTCGCGCTGCGCTTCCTCGCCGAGGACCCCTGGGAGCGGCTGGCCGCCCTGCGCGAGGCCGTCCCCAACATCTGTCTGCAGATGCTGCTGCGCGGCCGCAACACCGTCGGCTACACCCCGTACCCGACCGAGGTCACCGACGCCTTCGTGCAGGAGGCCGCCGCCACCGGCATCGACATCTTCCGCATCTTCGACGCCCTCAACGACGTCGGCCAGATGCGCCCCGCCATCGACGCCGTACGCGAGACCGGCACCGCGATCGCCGAGGTCGCCCTCTGCTACACCGCCGACCTCAACGACGCGGACGAACGGCTCTACACCCTCGACTACTACCTGCGCCTCGCCGAGCAGATCGTCGAGGCCGGCGCCCACGTCCTCGCCATCAAGGACATGGCGGGCCTGCTGCGCGCCCCGGCCGCCGCCAAGCTCGTCTCCGCCCTGCGCCGCGAGTTCGACCTGCCGGTCCACCTGCACACGCACGACACCGCCGGCGGCCAGCTCGCCACGTACCTCGCCGCGATCCAGGCCGGCGCCGACGCCGTCGACGGCGCGGTGGCCTCCATGGCCGGTACGACCTCCCAGCCGTCGCTGTCCGCGATCGTCGCCGCCACCGACCACTCCGACCGGCCCACCGGCCTGGACCTCCAGGCGGTCGGCGACCTGGAGCCGTACTGGGAGGGCGTCCGGAAGATCTACGCCCCGTTCGAGGCGGGCCTCGCCTCCCCGACCGGCCGCGTCTACCACCACGAGATCCCCGGCGGCCAGCTGTCCAACCTGCGCACCCAGGCCGTCGCCCTCGGTCTCGGCGACCGCTTCGAGGACATCGAGGCGATGTACGCCGCCGCCGACCGCATCCTCGGCCGGCTGGTCAAGGTCACCCCGTCCTCCAAGGTCGTCGGCGACCTGGCCCTGCACCTGGTGGGCGCCGGCGTCTCCCCGGACGCGTTCGAGGCGACCCCCGACAAGTTCGACATCCCGGACTCGGTGATCGGCTTCCTGCGCGGTGAGCTGGGCACCCCGCCCGGCGGCTGGCCGGAGCCGTTCCGCACCAAGGCGCTCCAGGGCCGTGCGGCGACCAAGCCCGTGCCCGAGCTGTCCGCCGAGGACCGCGAGGGGCTGGCCAAGGAGCGCCGGGCCACCCTCAACCGGCTGCTGTTCCCCGGCCCGACCCGCGAGTTCGAGACGCACCGCCAGTCCTTCGGCGACACCAGCGTCCTCGACAGCAAGGCGTTCTTCTACGGCCTGCGCCCGGGCAAGGAGTACGCCGTCGACCTGGAGCCCGGCGTGCGGCTGCTGATCGAGCTGCAGGCGATCGGCGAGGCCGACGAGCGCGGCATGCGGACCGTGATGTCCACGCTCAACGGCCAGCTGCGGCCCATCCAGGTACGTGACCGTGCAGCGGCCTCCGACATCCCGGTCACGGAGAAGGCCGACCGCTCCAACCCCGGCCATGTCGCGGCACCCTTCGCAGGTGTGGTGACCCTGGCCGTCGCGGAGGGCGACGAGGTGGCGGCGGGTGCCACGATCGCCACCATCGAGGCCATGAAGATGGAAGCCACGATCACCGCCCCCAAGGCGGGCCGCGTCTCCCGCCTCGCCATCAACCGCATCCAGCAGGTGGAGGGCGGCGACCTCCTGGCAGAGCTGACCTGACACCGCCGGGCCCGCCTGCCACCGACGCCCGCACGCGCCGCCGACCGGACCGTTCCGGCCGGCGGCGCGGGGCCGAGGGCGCCGTCCGGTCTGCGGTGCACGGCCGGGCGGGACGCCGGGCGCCCGGGTGAGCCGTGCCAGGCCCTGCCTTCGCTATCCCCGGCCGATGAGCTGGCGCAGGTGGGCGAGGAGGAGGTTCGGGTCGTGCCGGGTGGTGGACGCGGCGCTCGGTACGTACACGGTTCGGCCGCGGACAGCCACGGAGGTCGGGTTGGACAGGCCGTCCTGAGCGGTGAGCACAGTGGTGACGGAGCCGTCCGCGCGGACCAGGACGACCCTGTTGCCGGCGTTCAGCGCGGCCAGCACGCTCCTGCCGGGGCCGGGGAACGTGAAGTCGTCGATCCCGTGGAGTCCGTCGGCCCGCGTCTCGACGGGGCCGGCGGCGCCGTCCGGGCGGACGGGGAAGCGCAGCAGCGTGCCCCGGTCGGTGTTGGACACCCACACGGAATCCCGGCGGACCTTGATGCCGTTGGCGCCGAAGCCGCGCGCGTGCGGTGCCGGAAGCGGGGCGAGCGCCGCGCCCGTCGCCCACGCCGTGGCCGTGCCGCCCGACTGCGGGACGCGCCAGACGGTGCCGCGCGCCGAGTCGGCGACGTAGAGCACGCCCCGCTGCTCGTCGAGGGCCAGCCCGTTGGGCAGCCCGTCGGCGGGCAGCGCGGCGATCTGCTCCGGTGCGTCGCCGGGGGAGAGGCGCCAGACGCCGGTCGCGCTGGTGCCGGTGGCGTAGTTGACGTACAGGGTGCCGTCGTGGGCGCGGGCGATGCCGGTGACGACGGCGCTGTGCACGAGGGGCGTGGCGGGGTGCGCGACGGCGGGCAGGGTGGCACGGGTCCGGACGCGGCCGTCGTGGGTGACATGGGCGATCTGCCGGGCGAAGGCGAAGGTCAGGTCGGCGGAGCCGTCGAGGTCTAGCGCGATGTTGTCGGGAGTCTGCCCGGCGGCCAGGTCGAGGTGGGCGAGCACGCGCACGTCGGTGACCAGCGGTTCTTGGCGGATGGCGGGCGCTGCGGCGACGAGGCCGAGCGCGAGCGCGGCCGTGGCGGCACCGGCCAGACGGGGGAGTCGGGGCATGTGACCTCTTTTCGGTCGGCGCGCGGAGACGCCGGCGTGCGGGTCACACCAACATGACGGGGGGCGGGTCACCGGTGGCGGGAGCCGGGGCCGCGGGATCGCCCGCGCGGACCACCGGGACGTGCCGTACGAGGCACGCCGGGTGACGTACGGCCCCCCGCGCATTCCGCGGCGGGTGCCGTCAGTCCCAGAGCGGATACGTCATGACCTGCTTGAAGCCCTCCGGACGGCCCTCCTGGTAGGTGAGGCTCATCCTGCTGTACCGCTGCATCTCAGGGTGCTTCTTCCAGGGCTTGGGGCCGTCGAGCCGGACGGTCACCGGGTAGGCGTGGAAGGAGCCGGCGGCGCAGTACGGCTTGCAGTCGTTGACCATGTTCAGGCCTACGGCGGTCGCCCCCTCCGGACTCCACTGGGTCCAGTGGAGTCCGGTGAGACGGCTGTTTCCGTCGCCGCAGGCCAGGATGAAGTCGCCGGGCCGGACGGTGCGATTCCACAGGCAGTCGACCAGGACCGGCTGCGCCGTACCGGTGTGGGTCGGTGACGTGCCGGCGCGGGGCTGCGTCGTGGCGGTGACCGGCGGACTGGCCGTCGCCGTGGTCATGGCCGCTGTCAGCAGGGCTCCCGCCGCGAGGGCGACCGCCGTTCCCGTCACTGATCCGCGCATGGTCGCTCCCACCCGTCGTGCTGTGTCCGACCGCGTGCACCCGACGCTACGACCGTCCCGCCGTTTGCACCAGTCGCGCAGGTCGGGCCGCGTGTCAGCCGTGCGAGACGGTGAGCCCGTAGAAGGCCACGCGGGCCCCCTTGGTGGTGCTGTCCGAGGAGGACTGGTTGTAGGAGCCGGCCTTGAAGTACTGCTTGTACGGCTTGAAGGAGGACGGGATGGCGTAGTGCGTGGTCGTGCCGTTGACGGTCAGGTCGATGGTGTTCCCGCCGGAGACGGCGATGGTGTAGCTCCAGGTCTTGCCGACGGACACGTGCCCGACGGGGTGCTGGGTCTGGCCGCCGGCCGGCGAGTCCTCGGTGCCGAGGACGATGTCCCCGTTGGCGTGGTAATACAGCTCCACCAGCGGCTTGGTGGAGGAACCGCCGGAGCCGAGGTGGATCTGGCCGACGCAGACGTTCTTGGTCACGGACACCACGCGCAGCGTCGCGCTCATCCGGTGGCTGCCGCTGAGCGCCCAGTCGGCGGCGGAGCCGTCGCGGTTCATCTCGCGCAGTTCGGATCGGGCGTACTTGGAGTTCGGCGTGGTGACGCCCTTCTCGGGCGCCCAGAACGTCATGGCGCCGTCGCGGGTGTCGGTGTAGAAGTACGCGTCCTGGTAGCCGTTCGCGCCCTGGAGCCGGGACGACGGGATGGTGGTGGGCTTGCCGGGGGAGCCGACGGGCTCCTGGAGTTGCCACACGGACAGGTCGAAGTTGCCGCCGGGCGCGACACGCGGGTCGGCCGCGTCCGCGCCGCCGGTGCCGAGGGCGGTGAGGGCGAGGGCGAGGACGGCGGTGGCCGTCGCCGTGGGAATCCGGGATCGGGTCATGTGGGGGGTCCCTTCGTCGGACCGGATGCGGTCGGTGTGAACCAGGGATGCGTTCAGCATGGTGAACGCTGAACGCATCCTTGTTCGCCGGTGACCCGAGAAGTTAAAGGTCTGAACCAGACACGTCAAGGGCGGGCGTCGGCCGACCGCACGGTGAACCCGAGGTCGAGCGGCAGCCTCGGTGTACTGACGGTGGTCGCGCGGAAGCCGGCGTCGTACGACCAAGCGCCGTGCGGCAGTTGGCGCCCGTCGAGCAGGACACACAATGGACGGGAGGGTGTCCAGCGGGGCGTGGTAGCCGTTCAGCGTGGGCGTCGGGGTACTCCAGCCGCAGCGGGCGCACCGGTACGCGATGCCGGACCTGGTCGCCCCGGCGTACGTCGGGATCTGCCGGCGGACGGAGCCCCAGGACAGCTTCTGGCCGCCGCTCCACAGCACCCCGCGTCCAGTGCGAACTCGTAGCCCTTGCCGACCCGGGCCACGTCCGGCTTGGCCACCCGCCGGCCGGCCTCGGTCTGGTCGGCGGGCTTGGCGATGCCGTCCTGGGTCCACAGGCCGAGCTGGGCGTGGTGGTGCTGAAGGCCCCGGGCGGTTGCTCCAGGTTCTCATCCGGACCCGGCCTCACGCACCGAGCGTTCCACCCGGCCGACCGCCCTGAAGCACCGCTCACCCGAACGAGGGCGGCGGGTGGTCCCCCGGTGCGCCGCAGACCGTCAGGAGAGCTGCATGAGCCGCCCGATGACCACCGGTCAGGGGGACGGGCTCGCGATGCGGAGCGGTGCCGCCGGGGCCGGTGCGGTGGTGCCGGTCTCGCCGGTGGCGTCCGCCCACCAGTCGGTGCCGTCCTCGACGTAGCGCAGCAGCACGCCCTCGCGGATCGCCCAGGGGCAGACGACGGCCCGGGGCAGGCCCATGAGCTTCAGCGCCGTGTGCCCGACGACCGCTCCGGCCAGGCTCTGGGCGGCACGCGGCGCGGAGATCCCGGGCAGCTGGGCGCGTTCGGCGGCGGGCAGCGCGGCGAGGGCGTGCACCGCCGCGCGCAGGTCCCGGCAGGCCAGCTCCCGGTCCGCGAACAAGCCGAACCGGCCCGGCGCGGCCCCGCACAGCCGGGCCAGCTGCTGGAACGTGCGGGACGTGACGGCGGCGGTGCGCGGACGCTCCCAGCGGATCCGCGAGGCCACGTCGCGCAGTTCGTGGCGGATACGGCGGCGCAGCTCCTTCAGCTCGCCCGGCCCGGGCGGATCCTGGACGCCCAGGTGCTCCCGGGTCAGCCGGTTGGCGCCGAGCGGCAGGGACGCGGCGAAGTCGGGCAGCCGGCCCCGGCCGAAGGCCACCTCCAGTGAGCCGCCGCCGATGTCGAGCAGTGCCAGGGGCCCCGCCTTCCAGCCCAGCCAGCGGCGCGCCGCCAGGAAGGTCAGCTCGGCCTCCGTCTCACCGGGCAGAGTGCACATGCGGATGCCGGTGCCGGACGCCACCCGGTGCAGCACCTCATGGCGGTTGGGGGCGTTGCGCACCACCGCGGTCGCGAAGGCCAGCGGGCCCGCCGCATGCCACCGCCGGGCCGTGGCGCCCGCCGCGGTCACCGCCTTCACCAGGCGCTCCACCGCCTCGTCGGCGATGGTGCCGTCCGGGCCGACCTGTTCGGACAGGCGGAGCTTCCACTTGACGGTGTGCACCGGCAGCGGAACACCACCCTCCATATCTGCGATCACCAATCGGACCGTGTTCGACCCCGCATCCACCACGCTCACCCGCATGGCCGGGGAGTACCCACGTCACCGGCGGCCACCCTTCGCACAGGGGGCGTGCCGGTGCACGGCGTACCCGGCCGCGTGCCTCAGGACCGGCTCGCGCGGCAGCCGGAGGCGGGCCAGTAGCGCGAGGCGCACGGGCCGGGACGCAACGGACGCCCGCCCGGCGGCAGCGTGCGCGCGCACCCTCCGCAGACCACGTCCACGTCTGCTCCGGCCTCGCGCAGCCGCGCCGCGGCCCGGACGGCCGCCTCGAACCAGGTTCCCCCGACGACCGGTGCCGGAGCGGCGGCCAACAGCTGTGCGCTCCGCCAGGCACTCAGGCCGGTGACGGCCCGCAGAGCCTGTACGACGTCCCTCCGGCGCTCACCCACACCCCTGAGCAGCACGGCGAACTCCGGTTCCTCCACCCGAACCCCCTTCCCCGCCTCCGCGCGGCCCGCCGCCGGCCTGTCCGTGAGTCGTGGTCCTTCACGCCCACGGGCGACGGCGTCTTCACCCTCGTCAACGCGGCGACCGGCCGGCTGCTGGGCGTCGACTCCGCGAGGGCGGCGGGCCGCGCCTGGGGCGCCGGGCCCACGGTCACCGCGGCCCGCGCCGCCGGGCCGACCGCCGGACAGCAGTGGTTCGTGATCCCCGGCTCCGCCGAGGGCACCTACCGCCTCGTCAACCGCTACAGCGGCCTCGTGCTAGGCCTCTCCGCGACCGCGGGCCGGCTCGCCGAGACCACTCCGCCGCGTACCTGGACGGATGTTACCGGCGGCACCGTCGGCGGCGGACGCACCGCTGCCGAACAGACGCTGCCGTTCACCCCGGCCGGGGGCAGCCACCGGCGTGCTCCGGTGCGGCAGTCGAAGGATCTGGTGTCCGAAGGCTTGTGGCCCGGTTGGTTCACCACTTAAATCAAAGCATGAACTAAGTCAGGGGGTGCGCCCGTTGAACCCCCACACGTCTGGAGCCGTCGCATGAGACTGAGATCCCTGGGCGCAGCGCTGGCCGCGACGGCCGCGCTGCTCGCCCTGCCCACCACGCACCCCTCGGCCGCCACCGCCGAACTCCCCTTGTCCCAGGGGAAGTCCGCCACCGCGTCGTCCGAGGAGAACAGCGGCACCGCCGCCGCCGAAGCCGTCGACGGTGACACCGGGACCCGCTGGTCCTCGGTCGCGAGCGACGACCAGTGGGTCCGGGTCGACCTCGGGAGCACCGCCACCGTCACCCGGGTCGTCCTGAACTGGGAGGCCGCCTACGGCAAGGACTACAAGATCCAGATATCCGGGGACGGGAGCACCTGGACCGACCTGAAGTCCGTCACCGGCTCCGACGGCGGCACCGACACGCTCGACGTGTCCGGCCAGGGCCGCTACGTACGGATGCTCGGCGTGCACCGGGCCACCCCCTGGGGCTACTCCCTCTGGGAGTTGCAGGTGTTCGGCACGACGGACGGCGCCCAGGCGGGCTGCGGCACCGCGAACGCCGCCCAGGGCAGGCCCGCCACGGCCTCCTCGACCGAGAACGCCGGCACGCCCGCCTCCGCCGCCTTCGACGGCGACACCGGGACCCGCTGGTCCAGCCAGGCCGCCGACCCGCAGTGGCTCCGCGTCGACCTCGGCTCCGTCCAGGACCTGTGCGAGGTGGACCTGAACTGGGAGGCCGCCTACGGCAAGGACTTCCAGATCCAGGCCTCCTCCGACGGGCAGAGCTGGAACACCCTCAAGACCGTCACCGGGGCGACCGGCGGTACGGCGTCCTACGGCGTCGGCGGCTCCGGCCGGTACGTCCGGATCCTCGGCACCGCCCGCGGCACCGGCTACGGCTACTCCCTGTGGGAGGTCGCCGTGCACACCGGCACCACCGGCGTCCCGCCCGTCCAGGGCGGCGGCGACCTCGGCCCGAACGTCATCGTCGTCGACCCCTCGACCCCGGGCCTCCAGCAGAAGTTCGACGACGTCTTCGCCAAGCAGGAGTCGGCGCAGTTCGGCACCGGCCGCTACCAGTTCCTGCTCAAGCCCGGCACCTACAACGACATCAACGCCCAACTCGGCTTCTACACCGCGGTCTCCGGCCTCGGCCTGAACCCCGACGACACCCAGATCAACGGGGACATCACGGTCGACGCGGGCTGGTTCAACGGCAACGCCACCCAGAACTTCTGGCGTTCGGCGGAGAACCTCGCCCTCAAGCCGGTCAGCGGAACCGACCGCTGGGCCGTCGCCCAGGCCGCGCCGTTCCGCCGCATCCACGTGCGGGGCGGCCTGAACCTCGCCCCCAACGGCTACGGCTGGGCCTCCGGCGGCTATATCGCGGACTCGAAGATCGACGGTACGGTCGGCCCGTACTCCCAGCAGCAGTGGTACACCCGGGACAGCTCGGTCGGCGGCTGGACCAACGGCGTGTGGAACATGACCTTCTCCGGAGTCCAGGGCGCCCCCGCCACCGACTTCGACAGCGGCCCGTACACCACCCTGGACACCACCCCGGTCTCCCGTGAGAAGCCGTTCCTCTACCTCGACGGCTCCGCCTACAAGGTGTTCGTCCCGGCCAGGCGCACGAACGCCCGGGGCGTCTCCTGGCCCGTGAACGCCGGCACGTCGCTCCCGCTGGACCAGTTCTACGTCGTCAAGCCCGGCGCGACGGCCGCCACCATCAACCAGGCCCTCGCCCAGGGCCTCAACCTCGTGTTCACCCCCGGCGTCTACCACCTCGACCAGACCATCGACGTCACCCGGCCGAACACCGTCGTCCTCGGACTCGGCCTCGCCACCCTCGTCCCGGACAACGGCATCGACGCGATGCACGTCGCCGACGTCGACGGCGTGCGGCTCGCCGGATTCCTGATCGACGCGGGCCCGGTCAACTCCGACACGCTGCTGCGCATCGGCACACCCGGCGCCACCGCCGACCACTCCGCGAACCCCACCACCATGCAGGACGTGTTCATCCGCGTCGGCGGAGCCGGCCCCGGGCTCGCCACCAACTCCGTGGTGGTCAACAGCGACGACGTCATCATCGACCACACCTGGCTCTGGCGCGCCGACCACGGCAGCGGCGTGGGCTGGGACACCAACCGCGCCGACCACGGCCTGCGCGTGAACGGCGACGACGTCCTGGCCACCGGCCTGTTCGTGGAGCACTTCAACAAGTACGACGTCTACTGGAGCGGAGAACACGGCCGGACGATCTTCTTCCAGAACGAGAAGGCCTACGACGCCCCGAACGCCGCCGCCATCACCCACGACGGCATCACCGGCTACGCGGCCTACAAGGTGGCCGACTCCGTCACCACCCACGAGGCGTGGGGCCTGGGCAGCTACTGCAACTACACGGCCGATCCCTCGATCGTCCAGGCGCACGGCTTCCAGGTGCCCGTGACCCCGGGGATCAAGATGCACGACCTGCTGGTGATCTCCCTCGGCGGCAAGGGCCAGTACGCGCACGTCGTCAACAGCACCGGCGCACCCACCTCGGGCAGCGACACGGTCCCGTCCAAGGTCACGTCCTTCCCTTAGGGACACCGGTCAGCCGCCGTTCAGCCGCCGGCCAGAGTCTCGTGCGGGGCCCTCCGGTAGGTGTCCCGGTACAGGGAGGCGAAGCGGCCCGGGTGGTGGAAGCCCCACCGGGCCGCGATCTCCGTCACCGTGACCTCGCCGGGGCCGGCGGCCACCAGCTCGTGATGGGCGTGCGCGAGCCGCACCCGCCGCAACTGGGCCAGCGGAGTGGTGTCCAGATGACGGCGGAACGCGTACTGCAGCGCCCGTACTGTCACATGGGCCGCGGCGGCGATGTCCGCGACCGTGACGGGCTGGTCCGCGTGGTCGTCGATGTAGGCGAGCGCGCGGCGCAGCACCGCCGGGTGCGCGTCGGCGCCGTGGGCGTCGGGCTCGTCCAGCGCCGTGTTGGGGAACGCGTTCAGGACGCTCGCCGCCAGGTGCTGGGCGGCCGTGGCGGCGATCAGCGGCTGGTCCGCGATCTCGGGGTCGCACAGCACCTCGTCCCGCAGATGGGCGATCGTACGGCTGAGATGGCGCGCTGCGGCGGCCGAGCGCGGCCGGTGCCCGGTCAGCCGTACCGGTCGCGAGCCGTCCCCGGCCACCTGGGCGAGCAGCGCGGGCTCCAGCATGGTGATGTTGCAGCGGGCGTTGCAGGCGCGGCCCGCGCACGGCAGGTCCGGTGGCGCGAACAGCACCACGTCACCGGGGCCGAAGGTGTCCTCGACGCCCTGGTAGCCGTGGTCCCGCACGGTTCCCTCGTGCACGACGCACAGGCAGACCCGGCCCAGCGGTGACACCGAGTAGGCCATCTCGAAGTCCAGCGCGAGTTCGTCGACACTCACCGTGGGGATGCCGGTGCGGTGGATCCGGGCACGGGTCGAGCCGGGCGTCCCGCTGGCGATGCGCGTCCTGGCGTAGGCCCGGCTGAGGAAATCCTCCGTCACGTCCAGGTCGTGGCTGTCGAAGGTGAGGGTGTCCATGTCCCCCCGGCTGCCCCCGAATCCCGCTTCCAGGGCCCGCCGACCAGCGGTTTTTCGTTTTCTGTACGGCCTGTTGCCCAGGTGTTCGCCTGGCGGCTGGTGCTCGGCGACCGGGCTGCGGAGGGTGAGCGCATGATCGGACCTGACGAGCAGACGGACCAGCTGACGGCGCTTCAGGAGGAGGTGGAGCAGCTGCGTCACGCCCTCGGCTCGCACGCCCTGGTCGACCAGGCGATCGGCGTGGTCATCACCGTGGGCGGGCTGCGTCCGGAGCAGGGCTGGGAGATGCTGCGGCACATCTCGCAGCACACCAACATCAAACTGCGGGAGGTCGCGCGCTGCCTGGTGGACTGGCCGTCGAGCCGCCGGCTGCCCGAGGTGGTCCGCCGGGCCCTGCCCGCCGCCGTGGAGCACGTGCGCACCCTGGCCGAGGCCGCCGGCAGGGAGGACGAACGCGAGGTCCGCTGCGGCCGGCCGGGCTGAACGACCGTACGGCGGTCGCACCGCCGGGCCGGGCGGGAGCACGGCGGCCGGTGCCCAGGGCCGGCGGGCCCACGGCCGCCGTCAGTCCGCCGTCAGGTGCAGGTCCGCCCACGCCCGGCCCCGCAGATCCGCGTCCCGCAGGATGTCCACCGCCGTGCAGGCCAGCGCCTCCACCACCGCCGTCAGTACCCGGCGGGCCCGCTTCGAGGCCGCCGCCTCGGCGAACTGAGGCGTGTGGTCGGAGCCGTCGGCGCCCATGATCGCGACGAACGGGTGGATGGCGGGCACCCGGCCGCTGACGTTGCCGATGTCGGAGGAGCCCAGGTAGACGCCGGGCGTGGGCGCGGTGAGCGTGATGCCGGCGCGGTCCAGGTGCCCGGCGAACCGCTCCGACAGCACCGAGCTGTCCCGGAAATGCTCGTACCGCACGCTCGCGCGTTCCACCGTGACGGCCGTGCCGGTCGCCAGCGCCACCCCCTCGGCGGCGGTGCGCAGCTGTTCCGCCAGCTCGTCCAGGGCCGCCGTCGTGACCGCGCGCAGCCCGAAGCGGCCCTCGGCGTACTCCGGGACGATGTTCGTCGCCGTACCGCCCTCGGTGATGATCCCCTGCACATGGGACCCCTCCGGCAGCCGCCGCCCGAGCGCGGACAGGACGTTGAACAGCTCGATCAGCGCCGCGAGCGCGTCGATGCCCTCCGTCGGGTTGCCCGTCGGGTGCGCGGCCCGGCCCCGGAAGGCGACCCGGTACTGCACCTGCGCGGTCAGCGGCGCCCGCACCCAGTCGTACACCCCCGGGTGGAACATCAGAGCCGCGTCCACCCCGTCGAAGACCCCAGCCTCCACCTCCAGGGCCTTGCCGCCACCGCCCTCCTCGGCCGGCGTGCCCACCGCCAGGACCGTGCCCCCGGTGCCGTCCCGCACGGCCTCCGTCACGAGGGCCGCCCCGAGGCCCGCCGCCGCGATCAGGTTGTGCCCGCAGGCGTGCCCGAGCCCGGGCAGGGCGTCGTACTCCAAGGGGAAGGCGACCACCGGCCGGCCCTCGCCCGAGCGTGCCGTGAACGCGGTCGGCAGCCCCGCGGCCTCCCGTCGCACCGCGAACCCCGCGCGCTCCAGCTCCCCCGTGAGCAGCTTCGCCGCCCGGTGCTCGGCGAACGCGGTCTCCGGATCGGCGTGCAGGGCCGTCGCCACGCTCCACAGCGCGTCGGCGCGGCGCGCGGTCTCCTCCCGGATCCGCTGGTACAGCGACACGAGACCTCCTGGGGTTCGGCGGGCGTGTTCCGTGCCGGCCCGGGTTCCACCGAACGGCCCCCTGACACCGGCCGCGTGTTTGGGGAGCCCGGCCGGTGCAACACGATGGATGCGGCACCGACCAGCTCAGGAGGACAGCCATGGATCACTCACGCGTACCCGTCCTGGAGGCTCTGCAGGAGTTCCGGCGGCGAGGAGACGTGGCGTACGGGCCACCCGGGCACAAACAGGGCCGCGGTACCGATCCCCGGGTGGCCGAGATCCTCGGTCTGGACGTCTTCCGCTCGGACGTGCTCAGCCTCAACGGGCTGGACGACCGCCGCCAGTCACAGGGCGTGCTGGAGCAGGCCCAGGAGCTGATGGCGGACGCGGTCGGCGCCGAGCACGCCTTCTTCTCCACCTGCGGCAGCTCCCTGTCCGTGAAGACCGCGATGTGCTCGGTCGCCGGACCGGGGGAGAAGCTGCTGCTGTCCCGCAACGCCCACAAGTCGGTCATCGCGGCGGTGATCATCAACGGCGTGGAGCCGATCTGGGTCCACCCCAAGTTCGACGCCGAACGGTACATGGCCCATCCGCCCGAGGCCGACGACGTGCGCAACCGGCTGCGCGAACACCCCGACGCCAGGGGCATGCTGCTGATCACGCCCACCGACTGGGGCACCTGCGCCGACGTGCGCGCGGTCGCCGACGCCTGCCACGCCTTCGACGTCCCGCTCATCGTGGACGAGGCATGGGGCGCCCACCTCCCCTTCCACCCGGGCCTGCCCGCCTGGGGCATGGACGCGGACGCCGACCTGGTCGTCACCAGCGTCCACAAGATGGGCGGCGCCATCGAGCAGAGCTCGGTGTTCCACCTCCAGCACGACCGGGTCTCGCCCACCGTGCTCAAACAGCGCGAGGACCTGCTCGGCACCACCAGCGCCTCCTCCCTGGTCTACGCGACCCTCGACGGCTGGCGGCGGCAGATGGTCGAACAGGGACACGGCCTCCTGGACGCGGCGCTGCACCGCGCCGAGCGCGTCCGGGCCCGGCTGCGGGAACTCACCGGGCTGCGGGTGATGGGCGGGGAAATCATCGAGGAGGGCCTGGCCGCCGAGTTCGACCCCCTGAAGATCGTCGTGGACGTCCGGGACCTCGGCATCAGCGGCATGCAGGCGGCCGAGTGGCTGCGCGCGAACTGCCACATCGACGTGGGCGGCTCGGACACCTGCCGGATCAGCGCCTCCATCACCCACTCCGACGACGAGGAGACCGAGAAACTCCTCGTGGAGTCCGTGAGCTCGCTGGTGGAACGGGCGGACACCATCGAGCGGCAGCCCGCCGTGCACCTGCCCGAGCCCCACGCCCTGGAACTGGAACAGGCGGTGCTGCCCCGCGACGCCTTCTTCGGCCCCGCCGAACAGGTGCCCGCCGAGCGGGCCGTGGGCCGGGTCGCCGCCGAGACCATCAGCCCCTACCCGCCGGGCGTTCCGGTCGTGGCGCCGGGCGAGGTGATCACCGCCGAGGTCGTCGACTACCTGCGCAGCGGTGTCGCCCACGGCTTCCTCATCCCGGACGCGGCGGACTCCTCCCTGGAGACCTTCCGGGTCGCGGCGCGCCCGTGACCGGCGGCCGAGGGGCCGTACCCCCAGGCCCGTCCCGACCTGCGCCGGACGGGGTCAGCGCCTAGGGTGGCCTGTGCGGGCGGCCGCCGGGTGACCGCCCGCCCCGGGTCAAGAAGCCGGCCCTGCCGATCAACACGTCCTCGGCAGGGGGCCCTTGGCCCTGCCGGTGGTCCCCGGGTCCGGACCAGCGTCCGGCGGGCCTCCCGCCCCGGCAACTCGATAGGAGACGGCCCGACTTCACCCCGACCGGAAATCCCCGTGATTCCCGGTTTCGGACGCCCCGGCCCGGGGACCTCGGTACGAGCCCGGTCGTACCCCTTTCATTCGACGTTCGCCCGGTACGTCCCTGGTGTCGGCCGCATGCCCCGGCGTGGGCCGCCGCGCCTCGGACGCCCACCTCGCCCCTGCCCGGCCCGCCCCGTGACCAGCGAAGGAATTGGAACTGATGAGCGAGACGAACCCCCTGAAGCGAGCGGCGGACAAGGTGGCGGACGCCCTGCAGGGCGGGCCGGCGGGCCCCGAGGACGGCATCCCCGGCAAGCCGGGACCCAAGTCGCCGCCGGTCGACGAGCCGACCGACCCCCATGAGCCGTACCCGCCCAAGCCCGACCAGACCGGCCCGGACACCGTCTCGCCGACCGGGCAGCCGACCGGCGCCGACCAGGCGCGGACGGCGCAGAGCGGAAGCTACCTGACCAACGCCCAGGGCACCCGGCTGTACGACACCGACCACTCCCTCAAGGCGGGCCCCCGTGGCCCGGTGCTCCTCCAGGACCACCACCTGCGCGAGAAGGTCATGCACTTCGACCACGAGCGCATCCCCGAGCGCGTGGTCCACGCCCGCGGCGCCGGCGCGCACGGCGTCTTCCGCAGCTACGGCACCGCCGCCCACGTGACCAAGGCGGCCTTCCTCGCCGAGGACGTCGAGACACCGGTGTTCGTCCGGTTCTCCACCGTGCTCGGCTCCCGCGGCTCCTCCGACACCGTCCGCGACACCCGGGGCTTCGCGACCAAGTTCTACACCAGCGAGGGCGTCTTCGACCTCGTCGGCAACAACATCCCGGTGTTCTTCATCCAGGACGCCATCAAGTTCCCGGACGTCATCCACGCCGGCAAGCCGCACCCGGACCGGGAGATCCCGCAGGCGCAGAGCGCCCACGACACCTTCTGGGACTTCGTCACCCTGCACACCGAGGCCACCCACCACACCCTGTGGAACATGTCCGACCGGGGCATCCCGCGCTCGTACCGCACGATGGAGGGCTTCGGCGTCCACACCTTCCGCCTGGTGAACGCCGACGGCGGGACCACCCTGGTCAAGTTCCACTGGAAGCCGAAGCTGGGCGTGCACTCCCTGGTGTGGGAGGAGGCCCAGATCATCAACGGCGTCGACCCCGACTTCCACCGCCGGGACCTCGCCGACGCCATCGAGGCGGGCGCCTACCCGCAGTGGGAGTTCGGCATCCAGACCTTCCCCGACACCCCCGACCAGACCTTCGAGGGCATCGACCTGCTGGACCCGACGAACATCGTCCCCGAGGAACTGGCCCCCGTGCAGCCGATCGGGCTGCTCACCCTCAACCGCAACCCGTCGAACTTCTTCGCCGAGACCGAGCAGGTCGCCTTCCACGTCGGCCACCTCGTCCCCGGCATCGACATCACCGACGACCCGCTGCTCGCCGGCCGGCTCTTCTCCTACCTGGACACCCAGATCACCCGGCTCGGCGGCCCCAACTTCCCGCAGCTGCCCATCAACCGGCCGCACGCCCTCGTCAACGACATGCTGCGCGACGGCATGCACCAGACCGCCGTGCACCGGGGCGTGGCCCCCTACCGCCCCAACTCCCTCGACGGCGGCTGCCCGTTCACGCCCGGCGCCGGCCTCGACGGCGCGTACGTCGAGACGCCCGTGCGCATCCCGGAGGCGACCAAGGTGCGTGAGGCACCCGAGTCGTTCGACGACCACTTCAGCCAGCCGCGCCGGTTCTGGCTCAGCATGAGCCCGCCCGAGCGCGAGCACATCATCGGCGCCTACACCTTCGAACTCGGCAAGTGCTACGAACAGGCCATCAGGGAACGGGCCCTGCGGGTCCTGGCCAACATCGACCCGGAACTGTGCGAGGGCGTCGCCGCCGGCCTCGGCCTGCCCGCCCCCGCGCCCACCGTGCCGCTCGCCGACGTCGAGCCCAGCCCCGCCCTCTCCCAGGTCGGGCACACCTGGCCCACCGACGGCCGGATCATCGGCATCGTCACCGGCCCCGACGGCGACCTGGACGGCGTACGGGCCGTACGCCAGGAGATCCTGGACGGCGGCATGGTCCCACTGATCGTCGCACCGGCCGGCGGCACCCTCGGCGACGGCGCGGACGCCCTCACCGTCCAGCGGACCTACGCCACCGCCCGTTCCGTGGAGTTCGACGCGCTGCTGGTGGCCGGCACCCCCGGCGTGGGCGCCGACGCCTACGGCGCCCGGGACGCCAAGGCAGGCCGGCCCAACGGCCACCAGGCCACCCCCGACCCGCGGGTGGGGCTGCTGCTGGCGGAGGCCTTCCGGCACGGGAAGGCCATCGGCGCCGCCAAGGGCGGCCAGAGCGCCCTGGAGGCGGCCGGCATCCCGCTGGAGGCGCCCGGTGTCATCGCCGACGACAGCGCCACCGCCGCGCTCCAGCGGCTCACCCAGCTGCTCGGCGCCCACCGGGTCTGGGAACGCTTCCCGTCCGCCGCCTGACGGTCTTCGGACAGTCGTCCGGACCCGTCGCCAGAGCGTCGGCCCCGCGCCGGCTCCGCACGCCAGGAGCCGGCGCACGGCTGTTCACTCCGACGTGGTGCGGCACAGCAGCAGGCAGATGTCGTCGTCGTGTTCCGAGTCGTGCAGCATCGGCTTCAGCAGCGCGTCGGCCGCCCCGTCCAGATCCGCCAGATCCGAACGGCCCAGTGCCCCCATGGCCTGGGCGAGCCGGTCGATGCCCGCGTCGATCCCGGCCGACCGCCGCTCCACCAGACCGTCCGTGTACAGCGCGAGCGTCGAGCCCACCGGCAGCTGAAGGGTGTGCTCCTCGTACGAGAACGCCATCGGAACCCCCAGCATGATCCCCGGTCTGCCCTCCAGCACCCGCACCTCGCCGTGCGGCCCGCGCGCGATGGCCGGCGGATGCCCGGCCGCCGCCCACACCACCCCCGGCTCCCCGGGCGTGAACCGGGCGATCGCGCAGGTCGCGTACAGCTCCGGCTGCTGATGGCGGAGCATCCGGTGCAACAGGGTGAGGATGCGCGCCGGGCCGTTGCCCTCCACGGCGTAGGCGCGCAGCGCGGTCCGCAGCTGGCCCATGATCACCGCCGCGCGCAGCCCGTGCCCCGTGACGTCCCCTATCACCGCCAGCACACTGCCGTCCGGCTGCGGAAAGGCGTCGTACCAGTCGCCGCCGATGTTCAGACCGTGCGTCGCCGGCAGATAGCGCGCGGCCAGGTCGAGGCCCGGGGTGGTCGGCAGTTCGGTCAGCTGGGCCCGTTGCAGGGCCTCGGCCACGTCCCGGTGCTGTTCGTACTGGCGGGCGTTGTCCAGGGCGATGCCCGCCCGCCGGGCCAGTTCCAGCAGCATCACGGTGGTGTCCGGGTCGAAACGCTCACCGGGCGCCGACAGCGTCAGCACCCCCTGCACGGTGCGGGCGCCGAGCGGCAGGCACAGCAGCGGCCGGTCCGGGGAGAGCGCGGAGGCCGGCAGGTCGTCCACGCCGGGGAGGTCACCGGGGTGGGGGCCCGCGTGCTGCGGACGGCCGGTGCGCGCCGCCGTGACCGTGGCCGCCGCCCGCTCGGCCGACGGGATCCGCTCGTCGTCCACGAGCCAGACGTCGACGTGCCGCGCGTACTCCGGGACCAGCAGCTCGGGCAGCCGGCGCAGGATGTCCTCGTGGTCCAGGGAGGCGTTCAGCACCGCGCTCGCGTTGGCCAGGAACGTCAGCAGACTGCGGGCCTTCTCCGCCTCCGCGCGCGCCGCCCGCTCCGCGTCGAGGAGTTCGCGCTGCGCCAGCGCCGCCGCCTCCAGCTCGGCGTGCAGCGCCAGCACCCCCTGGTTGGTCTGGTGCAGCTCCTCCCGGTGGAACCGCAGCAGCTTCTCCGTCTCCGCCAGGCGCGCCAGCAGCGCGGCGGTGTCCTCGTCGGCGCCCAGCAGGGCCTCGGCGAGCGGGGCGTCGTCCAGGCCGGGCAGCGGGCCGGTCACGGGGGCGGGGCAGACGAGCGTGTGCCGCCACGGCTGCGGACCGCCCAGGGCGACCCGCAGCTTCCCGCCCGCCTCGGCGGTCACGGCCAGGTCCGCGCCGCCGGTGCCGAGGGCACGGCGCAGCCGGGCGCCGAGCGCGGTCAGGAAGCGGGCGCGGTCGAGCGCGGGCATCCCGGCGTCCGCGGTGAGCCGCGCCAGCAGGGCACGGGCGCGGGCCGCGTCGGCGGCGGAGGCGATGGTCCAGTTCTCAGAGGCGGCTGTCATGGGCGCTGGTCCGGCGGTCGGGGGCCAGTACGGCCACGCTGGTGTCGTCGCGTGCGGGGCGGGCCGGGCTGCCCGCGTCGCGCAGGATGGCCGCGGCCACCACCGACGGGTCGTGGGCGAGCAGCCGGGGGTCCTCCGGAGGCCGCCATCGGCTGGGCAGCCCGTCACTGTGCACGACGAGCAGGCTGTCCGGGCGCCACGGCACCCGGCGCACCGGAACCTGCGCCGGGAAGTACGCGCCGACGATCCCCGGATGGGAGACGAGGGACGTCCAGGAGTCCCCGGTGCGCACCCGGGCGCCGACGTTGCCGACGCCCGCGAAACTCAGTTCCGCCCGGTCCGTGTCCACCTGGGCCACCGTGACCGCCGCGCCCCGGGTGGGCCGCAGCGCGGTGTGCAGCCGGCGCAGGATGTCCGCCGGCGGCAGATGCGCGGTGCGGCGCAGCTCCGCCACCGCAGCGGCGGAGGCGTGCGCGGCCTTCGGACCGTGCCCCAGACCGTCCGCGAGCAGCAGCGTCAGCAGACTCCCGCAGCGCACCCAGCTCCACGCGTCACCGCTCTGCTCGGCCTGCGCGAGGGCGATCGTGATCCCGCCCGCCGGCACCGGTGCCGCCGGTGTCCCGCGCCGGCCGGGCTCGGGGTCGATCCGCGCCGCCGCCACCGTCCCCCGGCCCGGCAGGCTGTACAGGTGGAAGGCGTTGGCGCTGCGCTGACAGCCGCCCAGACCCGCGCCGAGCGAGCCGGCGGCGGTGGACCAGCCGTCCCGCCGCGCGGCGCCGACGTCCGCGATGCCCGGACCGTGGTCGAGCGAGAACAGCTGCACCGACATGTCCTCCCCGCCGCCCGGCGGCATCACCAGGTTGACCACCATGCGGCCCCCGCCCGCGTGTCTGAGCAGATTGGTGGCCAGCTCGGTGGCCACCAGCTCGGCGGCGGCCGTGCGCGGGGCGGCGAGGCCCGCCTGTCCGCACGCCTCACGGGCCGCGATCCGGGCGTCCCGGACACGCGTGGAGTCGTGCACCGGGATCTCCCATACCCGGCTCATCCCACCCCCGGACGCGACGCGGGCACCTGGGCGACCCAGGCGACGGCGGTGACGGTCGTGCCCCGGCCGGGCTCGGTGTCCACGCTGAACTCGTGCACCAGCCGCTTCGCTCCGCTCAGCCCGAGTCCGAGGCCGCCGCCGGTGGTGTACCCGTCGGTCATGGCCAGTTCCAGGTCGCGGATGCCCGGGCCGCTGTCGATGAAACACATGCGCAGACCGCGGCTGCGGCCGTTGTCCAGCGGCGTGATCTCCGCCCGCCCGCCGCCGCCGTGCACCAGCGTGTTGCGGGCCAGCTCGCTCGCCGCCGTGACCAGCTTGGTCTGCTGCACCAGACCGAAGCCGAGCTGCGCCGCGCACTGCCGCACCTGCTGCCGGACCCAGGCCAGATCCGCGTCCGAGCCGATGGGCAGGCTCGTCACGGAAGCCTGGCCGGACGACTGCATCAGCTCCCCCTCTGGGACAGCAGTTCCATGGCACGGTCGACGTCCAGGGCGGTGACCAGGCCGGGCAGGGTGAGCCCCAGCTCGACCAGGGTGATCGCCACGGCGGGCCGCATGCCGGCCAGGACCGTACGGGCCGCCAGCAGGCTGGCCGTGGACGCGATCTCCGCGAGGACCCGGCCGAGGAACGAGTCGACGATGTCCACGCCGGAGATGTCGAGGACCACACCGGTCACCCGGCTGGTGGCGATGCGTTCGGTGATGTCGTGCTGCAACTGCTCGGCCATACCGTCGTGCAGCTCGCCCTGCAGGGAGACCAGCAGAATGTCGCCCAGGGCGAGCACCGGGACCTGGGACGGCTGGGCGGGAGTGGGCTGGTTCACCGGGCGCTCGCACCCGCGTCCGCACGGGACACCTCGATGCCCTGCTTGCCCAGCGCGTAGGCCAGCGCGTCGGACAGCGAGGCGCGGGTGAGCACCGAGCCCAGGTCGATGCCGAGCTGCACGATGGTCTGCGCGATGGCCGGACGGATTCCCGACACGATGCACTCCGCGCCCATCAGACGCGCCGCGGCCACCGTCTTCATCAGGTGCTGCGCGACGAGCGAGTCGACCGTCGGCACACCGGTGATGTCCAGGATGGCGTACCGGGCCCGCTGGTCGACGATGGCCTCCAGCAGCGATTCCATCACGACCTGGCTGCGCGCGCTGTCCAGCGTCCCGATCAGCGGTACGGCGACCGTGCCCTCCCACAACTTGATGACGGGGGTGGCCACTTCGAGCAGCTGCTGGCGCTGCCGCTCGATCAGCTCGGCGTTCGCGTCCAGCGCCGTCTCCATCACCACCAGGCGCAGCGTGCCCAGCAGCAGCGTCAGCGCCATCACGCACTCCTGGGCCTGCGGGGTGGCGGGGTCGGCGAACTCCTCGCGGAGCAGATCGACCACGGGGACGCGCAGGCCGGCCACCTCGTCGGCGATCTGGGCCGGGGTGGATCCGGTGCGGGTCCGGGTCTGGGTCATGCGCCCCAACTGGTCACGCACCGGCGTGAAGCCGGGCGCCCCGATGTCCTCCAGCCGTCCGCTGACGGCCACCTCGGACAGCGCGTCCACCACGGCCTTGCACGCCTCGACCGCCTCGTCGCGGGAGACGGTGAAGACCGAGCGGAACAGGGGGGCGTCGGCCCAGCGCTGGGCGATCTGCTCCTTGCGCCGTTCCAGGAAGGAACTCACCACCTGCGGGGCCGATTCGGCCGTGTCCTGCTCGGGCACTCTCATCCTCTCCTCTCGCACAGCCAGGTCCGCCGGCCGGCCGGCTCCCCGAACCGATCATTGCCGACCGCCCACCGTAGCTCTCGCCGTCCGACCGGGCCAAACCCGGTCCCGACACCGCGTCCATGGCAACTTTCCCCAGGTCAGCGTCGTTTGGCCGGGGACATCGGGCGGACGCCATCGGTACTGGCCGTGCCGCCGGCCGCCGCGCCGGTCGGTAGGCCGGAGGCGGCCCCGCATTGGTGTGGGGGACCGGAGCCGCGGCCGTCAGTGCCGGCGCGGCCGGTCGCCCGAGACGCCGGGTGCCGTCCCGGACGGGGCGTCCGGGGGACGGGGGCGCCGGGCGGGCCGGGTTGTACGCCGCTGCGTTGTGGTGCGGGGTAGGGGCGGGGCCGTGGGCCGCCGTGCTGTGGTGCGAGGCTGGGGCCGGGCTGTCGTGGTGCCGCGTACCGGCCGGGCCGTGGGCTGCCACGCTGTGGCTCGCGGCACGGGCTGTGCCGCGGGACTCCGTGCCGCGGGCCGGGTTGTACGCCGCTGTGTTGTGGTGCGGGGTAGGGGCGGGGCCGTGGGTCGCCGTGCTGTGGTGCGAGGCTGGGGCCGGGCTGTCGTGGTGCCGCGTACCGGCCGGGCCGTGGGCTGCCAGGCTGTGGCTCGCGGCACGGGCTGTGCCGCGGGACTCCGTGCCGCGATGCGGAGCGTTGTGTTCCGTCGCGGCGCGGACCCGTCGACGGGCAGGGGCAGGCGCAGGGCACGGCCCGGCCGTCCTCGGCCGCCGGCTCGTCCCGGTCTGCTTCCCGCGCACGGCGATTCGGCTCCTTCGGTGCGTTCACGTGGTGCCGGCCCGCCGTCGTGTGCCGCCGGGCCGGTGTCGGTGGGCCGCCTACCCCGAAACCCGCGGGACTCTCCTCGCTGTTGCGGACGTCACCCGTGCGTGCGACCGGCCGTGACCGCGGGGATCAGTCGCGCGCCGGTGCCGGGGCCTCCCGGCGGACCGGTACCGGGTCCGGCTGCGAAGAAGGACGGCGGCGCAGCAGCAGGCGCCGTGCCGGGCGCTCCACCCCCTCGTACAGCGCCCAGGACAGGGCCAGCGACACGGTGAACGCCGTCGCGGTGACCGTCAGCCCCGCCAGGGCGCCGAAGTGCGGCTTCCTGCCCAGCACCTCCGTAGCGGCGCGCAGGACCAGCAGGTGGATCATGTAGAAGGCGAACGACAGCTCCCCGAGCCGGACCATCCGCCGGCGCCGCCACAGGGACGGCAGCCCGCGCAGGTCGGCGACGGCCGCCGCCGGGATGAGCAGGGCGAACCCGGCGATGGTGCACACGGTGGCGGAGTAGCCGGGCGTGACCTGCGGGACCATGAAGTAGCCGATGACGGCCAGGGCGAGCGAGGCCTCCAGGCCGGGTCCGCGCCAGCGGCCGAGCAGCACCAGCCGCGCGGTGACCGCGCCGAGCACGAACTCGGGCAGCCGCGCGGCGGGGAACGAGTAGATCGAGTAGGTCCACCAGTGGTGGGCGTCCGCCCGGGCCAGTACCAGGACCGCCGCCATCGACAGCCCGCCCAGCGCGGCCGAGCCGCGCGCTCCGAGCCGGCGCAGCAGCAGGATCAGCAGCGGGAAGGCGGCGTAGAAGAACGCCTCGCAGGCCAGCGACCAGCTCACCGGGTTCAGCGTCTGCCACCACGGGCGCCACCAGGAGTGCAGCAGCAGCGCGTTCGCCAGCGTCTGCTTCGCCGTCGGCCGTGCCTGGTGCGTCAGCGTGTACGCCATGAGGAGCGCGACGGCGAGGGTGGCCAGGTGCACCGGGTAGATCCGGGCGACGCGCCGCCGCCAGAAGGCGAGCGCCCGGTCGCGGGGCCGCGCCGACCAGGTCAGTACGAATCCGGACAGGACGAAGAAGAACGACACTCCGGTGGCGCCGGCGCCGAAGGCCCAGGACACGAGGCGGCCACCGGTGCCGCCGAACCAGCCGAAGTTGTGCACGTGCAGCCCGAACACCAGCAGCGCCGCCATCCAGCGCAGCCCGGTGAGAGACGGCAGGGAGGGCAGGGCGGCCGGTGCGGGGGACCCGGCGGTCACGGCGCCGGTCCGGGCGGGCGGCGTCCGGAGCGCCGGGGTCGTCGCCGCAGTCATCACATCACCTGCCGCAGGGGGTTCGCGTGGGGCATGAAGGGGAACGTTGCCCGCCGACCCCCGGTCCATCACGTCGCGTCGGAAACATCACACTGCTGCCGAACGACGGACCGCCGTGTATGCCACGGACGGCGGGACCGGGTGCACCCGCACGAGTGAGCACGCTCACCTCGGTGACGGGCGCACTCCACGCCCCCCCCCGGACGGGTCAGCCGGCCAGTGCCTCGCTGATCCGCTCCAGCATGAACGCCGAGGACTCCCGGGCCCGCTCCTCCCAGGCGAACACACAGGCCGTGGCCACGCGTCGAACTCCAGTTCCCGCAGTGCCGAAGAAGGCGTCCCGGTCGACCTCGCCCTGCCCGATGTCCACCGCGGTGATCTCGATCATCCGCTTCCAGTAGCGGACGGCAGCCTGCCGCTCCTCCTCGTCGGGCGAGGACCACTTGTAGAGGGGCAGTACCGAGGAGAGCCGTACGCCGTGCGCGCGCAGGGACTTCTTCAGCTTCACCACCCGGGTGTCGTCCGCCCACGGGTGCAGGAAGAACGGCGTGAAGTCGTCGCGCGGAGTCCAGCCAGCGTGCGCACCATGTCGTCGATCGGCAGGGCGCGGAACATGTACGGGTCGAGGGCGATCTTCACGCGGTGCCTCCGTAGAGCGCGGGACGGGGCTTCATGCCGACGGTGACGACGGCGCCCCCGGTCTCCAGGGAGCGGACGGCGGGGCGGATGCTGCTCGCCGAACGGGACGCGGGTACGCCGCTGCCGACGGCCGTCGTCGCCGGCAACGACCCCAGCGCCATGGGCTTCTTGATGGCGCTGACCTGGCTGATGGCCGAACACGCCGTCCGGTTCGCCGTCCAGCGCCTGGAGGACCCCGAACTGGAGCCCAGGGAAGCGGAGTCGGATCCCAAGCCGGTCGTCCGGGGGACGGCCGGAGCGCCGCCGGTCTGACCCGGTTCAGGCCGCGGCACCCTGCCGGCCGAGGGCCTCGATCAGCTGCTCGCGGTTCATCTTCGACCGGCCCGGTACGCCCGCGGCACCCGCCCGCTCGTACAGTTCCGCCTTCGACAGGGACGCGAGATCCCCGGTAGCCTCCGGCCGCCTGGCCTGCTTGGTCCGCGTCGCCCGCTCGGCCGGCTTCCCGCGAGCGGGCCGCTTCCGGCCGGCGGGCTTCCCGCCGCCGGCCTTGCGGCCCCGGGACCGGCTCTGTTCGACGCTGCGGCTGAGCGCCTCCATGAGGTCGATGACGTTGGTCGCCTCCGGCGGCTCCGGTTCGCCGACGATCTGCTCGCCCTTGCGCTTGGCCTCCACCAGCCGTTCGACGCGCTCCTCGTAGGTGTCGCGGTACTCGCGCGGGTCCCAGTCGATGGTGAGGGCGTCGATCAGCTGCCCGGCCGTCCGCAGCTCCTTGCTGTCCGCCCTGGTGTGCCGCTCCGGCAGCAGATCCACCACGTCGGCGGGGTCACGTACCTCGTCGGCCCAGTGCAGGGTGTGCAGGACCAGGACGGCCGGCTGCGCGCGCAGCGCGGTCAGGTACTCCTTGCCGCGCATGGTGAGCGTGGCGATCCCGGCCTTGTCCGCGCGATCCAGCGCCGCCCGCATCAGCTCGTACACCTTCATGTACTCCTTGCCGCGCGGGCCGACGTAGTACGTGCGGTCGAAGTAGACGGGCTCGACCTCGTGAAGGTCCACGAACCCGGCCAGGTCGATCACCTTCGACCGCCCCGGCGCGATCTCCTCCAGCTCCTCCGGCTCCACGACGACGTACTCGCCCTCGTCCAGCTCGTAGCCCTTGACGATCCGGTCCGTGGAGACCTCCTTGCCGGTGCGTTCGTTGACCCGCTTGTTGCGGATCCGGTCCGAGGTACCGCGCTGGAGCTGGTGGAAGTGCACGGTGTGGTCCTCGGTGGCGGTGTACAGCCCCACGGGCAGGGTGACCAGCCCGAAGGTCAGGACTCCGGTCCAGATCGGTCTCGCCACGGCTCCTCGCCTCCCGTCCCAGGGGGTTCTTCTCCGGCTAAATCCGAATAAACAGAAGTATCTTCTGATTAAATAGTCCCCTGGTATCGTTGATAACATGGGTAATAGATCGCTGATCCTGGAGGCGGCGACCGAACTGCTGGAGGCGTCACCGACCGGGGACGTGGCCACCCGCGGCGTAGCCGAGAAGGCGGGTGTGCGGCCTGTCATCTACCGCCTCTTCGGCGACAAGGACAGCCTCCTGGCCGCGGTCGTGGATCAGGGGTTCGCGCGGTATCTGGCCGCCGAACGGGCCGCCGAGCCGACCACCGATCCGGTCGCGGACCTACGGCGTGGCTGGGACCAGCACACCCGGTTCGCTCTGGAGCACCCCAACCTGTACCGCCTGGTGGCCGCCCCGGGGCCGGCCTGCGTACCCACGGCGATCGATGAGATGCACGCGCTGCTGCACGCCACGCTGGAGCGCGTGGCACGGGCCGGGCGCCTCGCGCTCGAGCCGGACCGGGCGGCCGACACCGTGATTTCGGCGAACACCGGCGTCGCGCTCACCCTGCTGACCCGGCCCCGCATGCGCCCCGACACCGACCTGTCGGCGCGGGTCAGGGACGTGGTGCCGGCCGGGGTCCTGACGCCGGAGATGTCCGTGGGCGACTCATCCCCGCCGGTACGCACGCAGCGGGCCGCCACGACCCTGTCGGCGTTGCTGCGCCGCGACCCTCCGCGGTCGTTCACGCCCGCGGAACGAGCGTTGCTGTCCGCATGGCTCACCCGGCTCATCGACGGCGGCGCCATACCTGGATCCCGCACCGGCGGATCCGCTACCGGCGGATCTACCGACGGATCCCGCGCCAACCCGCACCACGGACCGGAGCACGACGTGACGGCCGCGACGACGAAGACATCCACCACCGAGGTCCTGCCGGCCTGGAACCGGGGATCACATCACCCGCTCTGGCTGGCCGTCCCGCTGCTGCTGGTCATCGCCATCCCGACGGCCGACGCGTTCCTGCCGCCGGACATCCATCTCGCCCACCTCCTGGTCGTCGCCGCCGCGCTCACCGCCATGGCCTACGGCCCGAGACCCACGGCGCTGGTCGGCGCACTCGCCGTCCTCGCGCTGATCACCGCCGGGACGGAGCGGGGGACCCTCGTCACCGAGAGCGTTCTGGTCGAACTGTGCACGCTCGCGGCGCTCTGCGCGCTCCTGGTCGCCTTCACCCACCTGCGGGACCGGCGCGGGCGGGAACTGCTCAGAGCGCGTGCCGTCTCGGACACCGCACAACGTGTCGTCCTGCGTCCGCTCCCCACGCGCGCCGGACCGCTGTCCCTCGCCGGCGAGTACCACAGTGCCGAGGCCGACACCTACATCGGCGGCGACCTCTACGCCGCCGCCCGCACCTCCCGCTCCACCCGCCTGGTCATCGGGGACGTCCGCGGCAAGGGCCTCGCCTCCATCAGTGACACCGCCATCGTGCTGGGAGCCTTCCGCGCCGCCGCGCACCGCCCCGTCCCGCTGCCGGAACTCGTCGCCTACGTGGAGGACGCCGTCCGCTGGGGTCTCCAGGAGTTCTCGGAAGTCGACCCGGACGTCGGGGAACGCTTCGTGACCGCCGTCGTGCTCGACATCCCGGACGACCAGCCGGTGGTGCACATGATCAGCTGCGGGCATCCGCCGCCGCTCCTGCTGTGCCGGTCGTCCGGGACCGCCACCGCGCTCCATGTCACCGACCCCGCCCCGCCGCTCGGTCTGGGCGCCCTGTCCGACACCACCTACACGGCGGCGACCTTCCCCTTCCACGACGGGGACAGGATCCTGCTCTACACCGACGGGGTCACCGAGACCCGCGACAGCGGCGGCGCGTTCTACCCGCTCGCCGAACGCCTCGCGAAGTGGTCCGACCTCGACCCCGGCCCCCTCCTGCGGGAGATCGTCGCCGACCTGCGCGACCACGCGGGCGGACTGGTCCACGACGACATGGCCATGATGGTCGTACAGCGCGACGAAGCGCCCGCCGCCGGCTGACGGACGGAGCCGCGCGGCGTGGCTGCGCCCCGCTCAGGGTGGTAGAGCCACCACCCCCCTCGGCGCTTGCCCCTTCATCGCGGCCGACGCACGGTTGAAAAGGAAATTGGGGTATGAAACGGGCATTGCTGGCACCAATGTCCGTGTGCGCAGGCCGCTGCCCACCCCAAGTCGTCTGGTGGGCCGCCGGTCTGACGGTTCCTCACGTCCGATTCACCTGATGGTTCCTCAGAAACCCTGCAGAGGAGACTGGTTATGCGTTCTGCGAAGTGGCCTCTCGCTGCCGTGGCGGGTCTCGCCCTCGCGCTGGGCGGTGCCGCGGCGTCGGCCTCCGCCGCTCCGGCGTCCCCGGCGGCAGCGCACCACACCGTCGATGACCAGGGCTGGTACGGCGATCACGACTACGGCGGCCACGACCACGACGGATACGGTCACGGGGGCTATGGTCACGGCGGCTACGGCCATGACGGATCCGGCCATGGAGGTCATGGCGGTTACGGAGGCGGTCATGGCGGAGGCGGTCACGGCGGTGGCGGTCACGGTGGAGGTGGTCACGGCCGATAGTTCCGTCGCCAAGGGGGCCGGTACCGGACCGGTCCCCTTCGGCTCGCCCGAAGAGCCACGCCGTCAGCCGCGAGAACCCGCACCCGCGGCCGGCCGCTCCACCCGTGCGGCGGCCTTCTCGGCCCGGCGCCGGGCCTCCCTGACCGCACGGCCGGCCCGCCGCTCCCGGTCCCGCGCGTCCCGCTCCGCGGCCCGGGCCCGCTGCTGGTCCTCCTCAGCGTCCCGCAGCCGTTCCCGCAGTTCACGCACCCCCTCCTCCGCGTCGGCCAGCCGCGCGCCGGCCTCCTCCAGCGCCCGCGCGGCGGCGTCGGCCGCCTCTTCGTGTGCGCGCAGCTCCCGCTCGGCCTCGCGGGCCTCGGCGAGGCGTCGGCGCTGTTCCTCGTCCTCTCGGCCCTTGTCCTCGTGCAGGGCCGTGTCCTCTCGCCGGCCCTCGTCTTCCTCGCGGCCCTTGCCCCGGGTGGGCTTCCTCGGCTCGGGAGCGGGCCGGCGGCCGAGCAGGGCCTCGTCGGCCGCCGGGAACCCGATCACCGAGCTGAGCGGCTTCACCAGCCGGCCCGCCGCCCACTCCCGCCCGGCGTCCGGATCGGCGAGCGCGGCGTGCAGGGTCTCCTCGACCTCGCGCTGGACGCCCTCGCCCACCGGATGCCCCGCCTGCGCGGCCAGCTGCCGGGCCTGCCGTCCCAGCGTGCCGATCACCTCGTTCTGCCGGCGGGCCAGCTTGCGCAGCTGTGTCCCGTTCAGCTCGCGGTGCGCGCGGCGCAGCTCCTCGCCGAGGCCGAGCAGCGACTGGACCTCTTCCGGCTGCCGGCGCACCAGCAGATTGCTGACCCAGGCGGCCAGGCTCGGCCGCCGCAACGCGCCGATCTCCTTGGCGAGGGCCTGGTCACCGGCCTTGCGGGCGTCCAGGGCGCGGCGGTCGCGGGCGGCCACGAACTCCTCCGGTCGCAGCCCGTACAGCTCGTCGGCGACGGTGTCCAGGTCCATGAGCGTCCCTCTCGACGGCCACCTCGATGACGGGGTCTGAGTTTCTCACTGGGGCGGGTTTATGTGCTCTACGGGTTCGTGTGCCCTGTGGCGTGCATCGGTTCGTGTGCCCTGTGGCGTGCATCGGCGGGCGTTCGCGGCGCGCGCCGAGTCACCGGTTCGGAGGACTGTCCGGCTCGCCGCGCGGATCGCGCCCATCCGGGGCAACATGATGCGGGCATGCCCGGGACAGCGTCCGGCCGGCCCGGAAGGCGCATGCATGAGCAAAGGCACGGCGAGCGGCGTAGGGGGCGGGAGGTGGGCGCGGACGTGGACGTCGGGCGACGACACGCGGCCAAAATTGCATCGTTCGTTTTCTTGAATCCCTCGTGTTTATGAGGATAGGTTCGGCCGCATGACCGCCTCCCCGACTCCGACCACCGCCGAGGAACTCCGCGGTGCCGGCCTGCGCGTGACGGCAGCCCGCGTCGCGCTGCTGGAGACCGTCCGGGACGGCGACCACCTCGGCGTCGAGGCGATCGCCTCCGGAGTCCGCGATCGCGTAGGCCACATCTCCCTGCAAGCCGTCTACGAGGCCCTTCACGCGCTGAGCGCGGCGGGTCTCGTACGCCGTATCGAGCCGGCCGGCCATCCGGCCCGGTACGAGGGGCGTGTGGGCGACAACCACCACCACATCGTGTGCCGGTCCTGCGGCGCCGTCGCCGACGTCGACTGTGCCGTCGGTGACGCGCCCTGCCTGACCGCCGCCGACGACCACGGCTTCGCCATCGACGAGGCGGAGGTCGTGTACTGGGGCCTGTGCCCCGACTGTTCCACCGGCCGCAGTTCCTGAGCACCGAGTTCCGCACAGTTCGGAAGGATTGCCATGACTGAGAACCACGACGCGATCGTCACTGACGCGAAGTCGGAGGAGGGGAGCGGCGGCTGCCCCGTCGCCCATGACCGGGCCCTGTACCCGGCCCAGGGTGGTGGCAACCGCCAGTGGTGGCCGGAGCGGCTCAATCTGAAGATCCTGACGAAGAACCCCGCCGTGGCCAACCCGCTCGACGAGGACTTCGACTACGCCGAGGCCTTCAAGTCGCTCGACCTCGCGGCCGTGAAACGGGACATCGCCGAGGTGCTCACGACGTCGCAGGACTGGTGGCCCGCCGACTTCGGCAACTACGGCCCGCTGATGATCCGGATGGCCTGGCACAGTGCGGGCACCTACCGCATCAGCGACGGCCGCGGTGGCGCCGGGGCCGGCCAGCAGCGCTTCGCCCCGCTCAACAGCTGGCCGGACAACGGCAACCTCGACAAGGCCCGCCGTCTGCTGTGGCCGGTCAAGAAGAAGTACGGCCAGAGCATCTCCTGGGCCGACCTGCTGATCCTCACCGGCAATGTCGCCCTGGAGACCATGGGCTTCAAGACCTTCGGCTTCGGCGGCGGCCGTGCGGACGTCTGGGAGGCGGAGGAGGACGTCTACTGGGGTCCCGAGACTGCCTGGCTGGACGACAAGCGCTACACCGGCGACCGCGAGCTGGAGAACCCGCTCGCCGCCGTGCAGATGGGCCTGATCTACGTCAACCCCGAGGGCCCGAACGGAAACCCGGACCCGATCGCCGCGGCCCGCGACATCCGTGAGACGTTCCGCCGCATGGCGATGAACGACGAGGAGACCGTCGCCCTGATCGCCGGCGGCCACACCTTCGGCAAGACCCACGGCGCCGGCCCCGCCGACCACGTCGGCCCCGACCCCGAGGCCGCCTCGCTGGAGGACCAGGGCCTGGGCTGGAAGAGCACCTACGGCACCGGCAAGGGCGGGGACGCCATCACCTCCGGCCTGGAGGTCACCTGGACCAGCACCCCGACCCAGTGGAGCAACGGGTTCTTCAAGAACCTGTTCGAGTTCGAGTACGAGCTGGAGCAGAGCCCGGCCGGCGCCCACCAGTGGGTGGCCAAGGACGCCCCCGAGATCATCCCGGACGCGCACGACCCGTCGAAGAAGCACCGCCCGCGGATGCTGACCACCGACCTGGCGCTGCGCTTCGACCCGATCTACGAGCCGATCTCCCGCCGGTTCTACGAGAACCCGGACGAGTTCGCGGACGCCTTCGCCCGCGCCTGGTACAAGCTGACCCACCGCGACATGGGCCCGAAGTCGCTGTACCTCGGCCCGGAGGTCCCGGAGGAGACGCTGCTGTGGCAGGACCCGCTGCCGGAGCGCGAAGGCGAGCTGATCGACGACGCGGACATCGCCACCCTGAAGACCAAGCTGCTCGAATCGGGCCTGTCCGTGTCCCAGCTGGTCACCACCGCGTGGGCGTCCGCCTCGACGTTCCGCGCCAGCGACAAGCGCGGCGGCGCCAACGGCGCCCGCATCCGCCTCGCCCCGCAGCGCGGGTGGGAGGTCAACGACCCCGACCAGCTGGCCCAGGTGCTGCGCACCCTGGAGAACGTCCAGCAGGAGTTCAACGCCTCCTCCGGCGCCAAGAAGGTCTCCCTGGCCGACCTCATCGTCCTCGGTGGTGCCGCCGCGGTGGAGAAGGCCGCCAAGGAAGCCGGCTACGAGATCCAGGTGCCCTTCACGCCGGGCCGTGTCGACGCGACCGAGGAGCACACCGACGTCGAGTCCTTCGAGGCGCTGGAGCCGACCGCGGACGGCTTCCGCAACTACCTCGGCAAGGGCAACCGCCTGCCGGCCGAGTACCTGCTGCTCGACAAGGCGAACCTGCTGGGCCTGAGCGCCCCGGAGACGACCGTCCTCGTCGGCGGCCTGCGCGTCCTCGGCGCCAACCACCAGCAGTCGCAGCTCGGCGTCCTCACCACGACGCCCGGCGTCCTCACCAACGACTTCTTCGTCAACCTGCTCGACATGGGGACGACGTGGAAGGCGACCTCCGAGGACCAGACCACGTTCGAGGGCCGCGACGCCGCCACCGGCGAGGTGAAGTGGGCCGGCAGCCGCGCCGACCTCGTCTTCGGCTCCAACTCCGAGCTGCGCGCGCTCGCCGAGGTCTACGCCAGCGACGACGCGAAGGAGAAGTTCGTCAAGGACTTCGTCGCCGCCTGGAACAAGGTCATGGACGCGGACCGCTTCGACCTCGTCTGACCGACCGTTCGCGTTTCGCCTGACCCGTTGAACAGGACGTCCGGGTCCGCCCCGCTGGGCGGGCCCGGACGTCCTGCTGTCCGGCGGGGCCGGGCGCGTCAGCGGCCCAGCGCCGCCGCGCCCGCCCGCGCGTACCGCTCGTCCAGGTCGCCCGACGGAGCGCCCGCGACACCGATGCCCGCGACCGGAGCGCCCTCGGCGGTCACCGGCGTGCCGCCCGCGCTGCCCTGACCGATGTCCCGTAACGCCGGTCGGACAACGCCCCCAGGGGCGCGGGGCTGTGTTCCTGTGCGGCTCCGCCGCGTGGGCGCGGCCGGACCACCCGGCCCGGGGCCGTACGACGACCCGCCCCCCACGGCGCTGACGCGTGGCAGCCGCCTACGTCCGCAGCGCTTCGAACGCCTCCCGCCCCGCCACCCCGATCGCGAGGTCGATGTCCGCAGCCAGCCCCGCCCGCCGCCCCGCCCGGGTCAGCGCGGCGATGGCCACCCGCTCCCCGGACTCCGCCTCGACGACCCCGATCTCGTGCCGGAGATGCAGGAACGTGCCCGTCTTCCCGCTCCACCGCAGCGTGTCCGTCCGCAACTCGCTCGCCAGCCGCTGCGTGAACACCTGGAGCCCCATCAGCCGCCGCAGCTCCGCCGTCGCCCCGGGACCGGCGATCCCGTCGCACCACACGCGCTCCAGCAGGCCGACGAGCGCCGCGGCCGAGCCGGTGTTGGCATGAGCCGGATCCAGGGTCTCGATGGTGTGCCGGCCCGTGCCCTCGTCCCGGACGGCCAGTTCGAGGGCGAGGGAGAAGTCGTTGCCGGCGACACCGGCGGCGCACTCGTACAGGTGGTTCATCCGGTGCCGCACCCGGATCCCGTCACAGCCCCAGGCGCCCAATCGCGCGTCGACGTCCGCCACCGGCACCAGGTCGAGCAGCGCGTCCGCGGCGGCGTTGTCGCTCACCGACAGCATGAGCGTGAGCAGGTCGCCGACGGCCACGGTGGCCGGGTACCGGAAGGCGGCGAGCCCGGTGGGGCCGACGCTGCTGGTGCCGGGGTCCACCGTGACCGGGTGCGCGGGGTCGAGGTCCCCGTTCGCGATCCGGTCCAGCACGACGAGGGCGAGCGGGACCTTCACCACCGACGCCAGGGGAGTCGACTCCTCGATGCCGAAGCCGAGTTGCTCACCGGTGCCGAGGTTCCGGGCGAGGAAGGAGCCCCGGACGCCGAGCGCCGCCCAGTCCGCGGCGATGGCCTCGGCGACCTCGAGAAGAGCACGGTCGTCGCCGACGTACACCGGCCGGTGCACCGGTGCCGTGCTGATCGGTGAGCGCCTTGCCGTGTCCATCGGCGAGCCGCCTGCTGTGTTCATCCGCGGGCCCCCTGCTCCGCTCATCCGCGAGCCGCCAGCCGCGCGCGAACGTCCTCGCCACCGGCCCCCAGCCCCGGGCCCCGACGCCCGGCAGGTACCGCGCCCACAGCCGCCGCGAGCAGCGTGACCAGCCAGCTCGGCACGGCTTCCGAGCCGTCGCGGCCCGGGGCGGCGCTCACGTCGTACCCCCGGTGCAGGGCGTGGTCGGCCAGGGGTGTCCACGGGGCCCCGTGCTGCCGCGCGAACGGCTCGGCGCACAGCAGCAGCGCGCTCCCGGCCAGTGTCTCGGCGAGCGCGGTGGCCGCCGGCCCGGCCGGCCGTATCCGGCTCTCGGGCAGACCGGCGCGCGCGGCGGCCCGCAGGAACCGGTCCTCGAAGGACGGCAGCTGGTCCTCCGTCAGGAGCAGCAGCGGTGCCGGGGCCGTGGGCCGGGCACCGCGACCGCGGCGCGGCCGTAGCTCTTCCAGGTGGACCGTACGCCGCGAGCCCCCGCTCCCGCCGCCCTCCGGCCCCGGCGCGGACGCCAGCCCCAACGGCACCCGGAACGCGGCCTCTTCCGGAGCGGCCCGCACCAGTGCGTACCCGAGCGAGCCGTCGGCCAGCCCGGAAGCCCGCTCCAGGGGCGGCAGTTCCCGCATGCCGAGGGTGATCCCGTGCTCGGTGCCGGCGCGGATGGCCCGGGCCAGCGCGGCCGGGGCGCAGTCCGCGGGCACTCCGACGGCGCACACCCGGGACCGCCGGGCCGAGCGGGCGACCTGCCGCAACCGCTGGGCCCGGTCCAGCACGTCCCGGGCGTACGGGAGCAGCAGCATCCCCAGTTCGGTGGTCGCGATCTGCCGCCGGGACCGGTCGAAGAGCGAGCCGCCGAAGTGTTCCTCCAGCGTCTTGATACGGCGGCTGAGCAGCGGCTGGGCGATCCCGAGCCGGTCGGCCGCCCGGGAGAAGCTCGCCTCGTCCGCTGTCGCCACATACGCCTCTAGGTGTGCCAGGAGATCCACCCTGCACTCATATCAATTCGGCATGGGACCTTCAAAGTTCTCTCTTGGACATGAGCGGGTCCCCGCTGTTTCGCTGTCCCCGTCGACGGCCGCCGGCGAAGACGGACGCCGGAACCGACGCCGAAGACCAACCCCGATGACGGGCCGACCTGGGAGGACTTCACGCATGAGCGACCTCGACCGCCCCATCCGGCTGCCGCGCCGCCGCCTGATCAAGGCCGGCCTCGCGTTCACCGGCGCCGCCATGACCACCACCGCGCTGTCCGCGCCCGCCGCCTCCGCGAGCCCGGGCGCCGAGTCGCGCGCCGGACACCCTGAGCTGGCCGAGCTGGAGCGACGCTACGGCGCCCGGCTCGGCGTGTACGCGCGCAACGTGCGTACCGGGCGGACCGTGTCCCACCGGGCGGGGGAGCGGTTCGCGATGTGCTCCACGTTCAAGGCGTTCGCCGCCGCGGCGGTCCTGCGTGACCAGGCCGATCGCGCGCCGCTGGACCGGGTGGTGCACTATCCGCCGCACGACATCCTGCCCAACTCCCCGCGCACGGAGGAGAACCTGGCGACCGGCATGACCGTGGCCGACCTCTGTGCGGCGGCGATCCAGTACAGCGACAACGCGGCCGGCAACCTGCTGCTCCGGGAACTGGGCGGCCCGGCCGGTCTCACCCGTTTCTACCGGTCGCTCGGCGACGGGGTGAGCCGGCTCGACCGGTGGGAGCCGGAGCTGAACACCGCCATCCCCGGGGATCCGCGCGACACGACCACCCCGGAGGCGATCGCCACGAGCCTGGAGCGCGTCACCCTGGGCCGGGCGCTGGCCCGCGTCGACCGAGAGCGGTTCGTCGGCTGGCTGAAGGGCACCACCACCAGCTCGGCACGGTTCCGCAAGGGGCTGCCGAAGGAGTGGGTCGTGGCGGACAAGACCGGTACCGGCGACTACGCGACCGCCAACGACATCGGCGTGGTCTGGACGACCCGGCGGACGCCCTTGGTGCTGGCGGTCCTGTCCGGCAAGAGCACCCCGGACGCCCCGGTGGACGAGGCGCTGATCGCCGACGCGGCGGCCATCGTCGCCCGCGCCCTCGCCCCTGGCGAATAACTCCGGGCAGCCCTGCGGGAATTCAGTCAGCGGGGGAAGGCGCTTTCCACCACTGTTCACCATGCCATGATCTCGAAGCGGTCGCTCAGCCGACCAGGTCGCCGGGGGACACCGGCTGGACCTCCCGGTCCGCCGCGGCCAGCAGGTCGGCGATCAGCTCCGGCGACCCGCCGACGTAGGTGCTCACCAGATCCACGTCTCCACCCACGATCCAGGCGCGGTCCTGCGGCCACCACAGGTCGGGAAGCTCGGCGAACTCGTCCAGGGCCACCGGGGCGACGGCGTCGGCCAGCCGGCCGGCCAGCAGGATCTCGTCCCGGCCCGGCGTCGCGAACGTCCGTAACCGGCCCCAGTCCCGGCGGCCGTACCCGCTCCACAGCCCGAACCAGCACCGGTCCTGGGTCCCCGTGTGCCGGGCCAGGACCGGCAGCAGCGCCCGCGCGACATCCGGCGGGGTCGGCCCCTCCCCGGGATGCTCGTCCCACACGCCTAGCAGGCCGTGGTCGGAGCGGTTGACGTAGTCCTGGTCCGCCCCGATGACCTCGTGCCAGCGGGTGACCGGTGTGACGCGCGCCCCGTGGGCGGCGGCCACCGCCGACCAGCGCACCGGCCGCTCGTCCAGGTGGGCCGGGTGCAGGATCCGTGCGTAGGCGGCGGAGCCCGGCGCGGTGACGCCTGCCACCGTGCCGAACGTGCCCTGTCCCGGTCCGGTCAGCCAGTCGGCGGGGGAGAGGTCGCCGGTCTGTACCCGCAGCCGGCCGTACCGCTCGGGTGCGGGGTCCTGGCCGGCCAGGGGGTGGTCGTTCACCCCCACAGTGTGCCGTGCCGCCACGCGGAGCGGCCGGCCGGACGGGCCGGGACCGAGGCCACGGCCCGCCCGCTCGCTCAGGACTCGGCCGGCTGCGGGTGGCTGCCGTAGGGACGAGTGATGATCTCCATGCCGTGTCCGGCCGGATCCATGAAGTACACGCCTCGGCCGCCGTGGTGGTGGTTGATCTCGCCCGGCTGCTTTCCGTGCGGATCGGCGTAGTAGGTGACACCGGCCTGCCGGATGCGGGTGAAGGCCGCGTCGAACTCCTCGTCGGAGACGAGGAAGGCGTAGTGCTGCATGACGATCGACTCCGCCGGGATGGTGGCGAAGTCCAGGGTCACCCCGTTGCTCGTGGCGACGGGGACGAACGGGCCCCACTCGGGTCCGACCTCCAGCCCCAGGACGCGGGCCAGGAACGCGGCGGACTCCCGGTTGTCCCGGGCGTGGACGATGGTGTGGTTCAACTCGACTGACATGAGTGGAATGCCTCCGAAGGCAATCTCACAGGCACCTCCATGCCTCACCCGGCCGGTGACCGACACGCGGTGCCGTACGACGATCTTACCAACCCGGTGCCGACGGGTCCCGGTGCGCCACATGCCCCCCGGTCACCGTCAACACCACTGGCGCGTCGGCGAGTTCCTCGGCGGACGCCTGCACGGGATCCACGGACAGCGCGGTGAGGTCGGCGCGGCAACCGGGCGCGATCCGGCCGGCGACGTCCGCCTCACCGGCGGCGGCCGCCGCATGGCTGGTGCAGCCCTCCAGCGCCTGTGCCGCCGTGAGGCCCGGCCGGTGCGCCGCCACGCCCTTGGGCCGGCGGGCCGTCGCCAGCACGGCCCGCACGTCGTAGTGCGCGATGGGCCAGTCCGAGCCGAGGGCGACCGTGGCCCCGGCCTCCCGCAGGTCCCGCAGCCGCCAGGCGCGGGCGGCCCGGTCACCGCCCAGCCGGCGCGACCACTCGAAACAGCAGACCGGCCAGGGACACGGGCAGCCAGGGCACATCGGAGCCGAACAGGGATCGGAGCCGAACAGTGATACGTCCGGCGGAAGCGGTGGGCCGGGTCGACGCCCGGGCGGGCACGTACGCCTGCCAGGGGGACGTGGTGGACACGCAGGGCACCGCTGCCTTCTCGCAGGTGTCGGTGACGGCCGGCAGGACCTGGGTCCCGGCCATGGTCAGCACGATGTGGGCGCCGTCCTCGTCCGCCGGTTCGCGCACCGCCCGCCGGGCGGCCTCGGCTCCGAGCGGGGCTTGGCCTGGGTCGCCGGCCGTGCGTACCGGATCACCCGGGACACCGAGGAAGCGGAACGTCGGCTTCGGCCCCGCCGGAGCGAAGGACCCCCGAGTTTCCCAGTACCGGCAGTAACATGATCACCTGGTTCCGGGTGTACCAGTCAGTCAACTCGGCGCCGTCCCCGCGACGCGCCCTGCCCGGAGAAGTCCATGTCTTCTGTCAACGACGCGTTGGAAAACGCGCGCTTCACCTACGAGCAGCACATGCGGACCTGCCGCCAGTGCCACGCCGATGCCGCGCCCTGTGCCGTGGCGAAGCACCTCCTGCGGATCTACAACCTCGCCCGCAGGGACCGGATGCGGACCGGCGGCCCGGACGCGTCCACGACCTGACCGGCGCGCGTCCGCTTTTCGCCCGTCGCGAGGAGGGAACCCGGTGGCCTGTCCCGTCCCCCGAGACGCAGGAGGCCACCGTGACGGACCAGCAGGGTGATCGTCCGAACCCGGTCACACAGCACGCCCGCCCCGACTTCCCCTCCCAGGACCAGCCGCACCCGGGCTGGACCGGCCCGATGGACCCGCCGCCCGACCACGGCGAGGAGTCCTACCGCGGCGCCGGCCGTCTCGACGGCCGCAAGACCGTGATCACGGGCGGGGACTCCGGCATCGGCCGGGCGGTGGCGCTCGCCTTCGCCCGCGAAGGCGCCGACGTGCTCTTCACGTATCTCGCCGACGAGGAGGAGGACGCCCGCGAGACGTCCCGGCTGGTGGAGGACGCGGGGCGCAAGGCGCTCGCGGTGTCCTGCGACATCCGCGACGAGGACAACTGCCGGTCGCTGATCGACCGGGCGGTCGCCGAGTTCGGCCGTATCGACGTCCTCGTCAACAACGCCGCCTACCAGATGTCCCAGCCCGAGGGCATCGAGGCGATCAGCACCGAGCAGTTCGACCGAGTGATGCGGACCAACCTGTACGGGATGTTCTGGCTCACCAAGTTCGCCCTGCCGCACATCCCGGCCGGTGGCTGCGTCATCAACTCCACGTCGGTGCAGGCGTACAAGCCCAGTCCGCACCTGCTGGACTACGCGATGACCAAGGGCGCGATCGTCACCTTCACCCAGGGGCTGGCCCAGATGCTCGCCGAACGCGGCATCCGGGTCAACGCCGTCGCGCCGGGACCCGTGTGGACCCCGCTCATCCCGTCGACCATGCCCGACACGGCGGAGTTCGGTAAGCAGAGCCCCCTCGGCCGCCCGGCCCAGCCCGCCGAGCTGGCCCCCGCCTATGTGTATCTCGCCTCGCCCCAGGCGAGCTACATCACCGCCGAGATCCTCAACGCGACAGGCGGCACCCCGCTGCCGTGACCGGCGCCCCGCCAGGGGAGCGGTCAGCCGGCCCGGAACGGCGGCTCGACCAGGAGTTCCAGCAGCCACGCGGCGCTCTCCGCGGCCCCCGGCTCGGCGCCGCCGGAGGTGCCGGGGAACATCCGGCCCCAGGAAGCGGCCCGGCCCAGGGCGCTCAGCCGCCACGCGAGTTCCGCCGCGCGCCGCAGTTCCGCCGACGTGCGGCCGTCGCCCGTCCACGGCTCCAGATAGGCGTCGAGCAGCCGGGGCAGCACCTGCGGCCCGTAGCGGTCGCAGGCCCGCTCGACGGGGACGCGCAGGCTGCAGAACGGGTGGGAGACGGCGGCGTCGCCCCAGTCGAAGAAGGTGAACCGGCCCGGTGCCGGCCGGAACAGCTGGCCGTCGTGCAGGTCCGCGTGGTCGAGCGTGTCCGCGATGCCGGCGGAGGCGAGTTCGGCACACCAGTCCGCGACCCGGGGCCGCAGGCGCTCCAGCTGGGCGCGCTCGTCGGGGGCCAGCGCGGAGTTCCCGGCCAGCAGCTGGTCGAACACCTCGGGCAGCAGGAGGGTCCGGGCGGCGGGTACACCGAGCCGCTCGATCTCGGGCGCGTGCGGGACCAGGTCGGACTGCATGCGCGCGTACTGGCCCAGCAGGGCTTCCCAGTCGCGCGGCCCGACCGGCTCCCGGTCGAGCACGGCCCGGAACAGATCGCCGCCGTCGGGCAGCAGCGCCCAGCCGCGCCCGGCGTCGACGGCCAGCGGGCGCAGCACATGCTCCGGCACCCAGCGGGCCAGTGCGGCGGCCAGCGGTCCCTCGAACGCGCTGGCCGGCGGATTCGCCTTGAACCAGACGGCGGCCTGCCCAGCGATGGAAGTCCGTTGTCCCGCGAGGGCCGCCCGCCCCCCGACCGGCACCCGGATCAGCACCGACCACGGACGCAGCCGTACCTCCAGGGCGCCCTCCGCGCGCAGGTCGTGCGCGGTGAGGTGGCCGGCCACCCAGTCGAAGGCCGCTGTACGCCAGGACCCCCGCTCCCACGGCGTCACCGCGTCCGGGTAGCGCCCTCGGTCCACCACCGTCGTGTCGTCCACTCGCATCGCCCCATCCCAGCATCGAGCCGGACGGTACGGCCAGCGGTTTTCGCCCGCCCCGGCCGGGCTGCCGTGGTCCGTGAGCGGTTCCGTTCGAGGGACACCGGGACGGCACCTCAGTACTCCCGCGTCCGGTGCACCTCGCCCGTGCCCAGGGTGATCACCGCCCGGGGGCGCATGGGACCGTCGTCGCGCCGGGAGAGCAGGACCACCTCCTCGACCAGGGCCGACAGCGCACCGAGCCGCACGGCACACTCGGCGGCCAGGCGGTTCGGGTCCTGGGTGCGGCCGAGGGAAAGATGCGGGGTGAAACGCTCCCCGCGTCCCTGACAGAACGGGAACCGCAGCCTCAGCTCCCGGTGGAGACGGGCCCAGGGTGCCGGGTCGACCGCGGCCGGGTCGAGCCACACCGTGGCGTAGTGCCGGTGCCGGAAGGAGCGCACCCCGGCCAGGCGCGCCGTGAACGCCGTGCTCCGTGCCGCCCCGGCGGAGAGCAGCGGCAGGGCCCGCTCGAACTCCTCCTCCGGTACGAAGCCGAACAGCAGATTCACGTGCGGCGGCCACCGGCGTACCTGCGGATCGTGTTCCCGGCGGATCTCCTGGATCGTCGGCCAGAGCTCCGGCGGCGGCAGCCACGCCACCGCGGTCCGCGGCGTCGGCGGCACCCTCAGCGCGTCCGCCGGTTCGGCCCCGCCGGAAGCCGCATACCCGTTCACCTGGCCATCGTCCCGGACAGGGCGGTGCCGGAGTGACGCGGGCGTCCCAGGGCGAGGAGGGCGGTGTCGTCGTCGAGTCCGTCGCCGAAGCTGACGAGCAGGCGGATGAAGGCATCGATCACGGTGCGTGGGTCCGCGGGGGCCAGCTCGGTGGCGAACGACTGCAGCGCGTCGTAGCCGTACAGGTCGCTCTTCTCTCCCGTGCGCGCCTCGGTGAGGCCGTCGGTGTAGAGCAACAGCGTGTCGCCGGGGTGGAGAGCGGTGCGGATCGTCGTGAAGGACGCTTTGGGGAAGGCCCCGATCAGCAGCCCCCCGGGCGTCGGCAGGTACTCGGCCCGGCCGTCCGCCCGCAGAAGCAGCGCGGGCGGGTGTCCGCCGGAGGCCAGCAGGACGCGGACATTCTGCCCTTCGGACTCCAGGGTGCCGAAGACGGCGGTGCAGTAACGAGGGTCCGCGCCGGCGTAGCGTTCGAGCAGTGCGGAGTTGAGGGTGGACAGAACGGCTTCGGGATCGAGCGCGTGCAGAGCCGCGGTGCGCAGGGTGTAGCGGACGAGGGAGGTCGCTGCCGCGGCCTTCGGGCCCTTTCCGCAGACGTCCCCGAGGAAGAACGCGAAGCGGTCGTCGCCGAGGGGGAACAGGTCGTAGAAGTCACCGCCGAGCTGTATCGGGGAGGCCGTGTGGTAGTAGGCGGCGGTTTCCACGCCGGGCACCGCCGGAAGAACGGCCGGGAGCAGGCTCTGCTGCAGTACGGCCAGTGCCTCGCGCAGCTGCTCACGGTCGGCCTCCGCCTGGCGGCGGGCCTCCTCGGCCGCGCGTCGGGCGCGCAGCAGCTCGGTCTCGTAGGAACGCCGGTCGGTGGCATCGAAGACGGTCGTGCGGATCAGCAGGGGACGGTCGTCGGCGCCGCGCTTCACGGTCGATGTGATCAGCACCGGAAGCCGGGACCCGTCCGCGACCTTCATGTCCAGCGCTATACCACCCGCATGACCCTGCATGCGCAACAGCGGTGCGTAGTGGGTCTCGTGGTACAGCTTGCCGCCCACGGTCAGCAGGTCGGCGAAGTGCCTGCGGTGCACGACCTCCTCCCGGGAGAGGCCCAGCCAGCCCAACAGGGTCTTGTTGACCTTGACGATGGTGCCGTCCATCAGGGTGGACAGGTAACCGCAGGGGGCGGACTCGTACAGCTCCTCCGTACTGTCCTCCAGCAGGGCGGTGACATCCGTACCGATGTGTGGCCGTGTCTCCCCGGGGGGTCGAGGAGCTGGGCCGGTACCGGACATCAGCCCAGCTCTTCCACGAACGCGGTGATCGCCTGCGCGGTGGCTTCGGGAGCGCTCAGCTGCGGGCAGTGGCCGGTGGCGGCCAGCGTGATCAGGCGGCTGCCGGGAATGGCGGCGTGGACGTACGCCCCGACCTCCCGGGGCGCGATGACGTCCTGCTCGCATTCGAGGACCAGGGTGGGGACGGTCACCGTCTTCAGGTCCTGGCGGGCGTCGGAGAGGAACGTGGTGCGTGCGAAGACGCGCGCGATGTCCGGGTCGGTGGCGCAGAAGCTGTTGGTCAGCTCCGCACCCAGTTCCGGCCGGTCGGGGTTGCCCATGATGACCGGGGCCATGGCCGCGGACCATCCGAGGTAATTCGCTTCCAGCGACTCCAGCAGCTCGTGGATGTCCGCCGCGGTGAAGCCGCCGCGATAGTCCTCCTCGTCGATGTAGGACGGTGAGGGGCACACCATGACCAGGGAGCCGATCCGGTCCGGTATCGCCGCGGCGGCCAGGACGCCGACCATGGCGCTGACCGAGTGGCCCACGAACACGGCGTCCCGCAGGTCCAGCTCCTCGCACACGTCCACCACGTCCTGGGCGTAGCCGTCCAGGGTCGCGTAGCGCTCCTCCTGCCAGGCGGTGAGGTCGGAGCGGCCGGAGCCGACGTAGTCGAACAGCACGACGCGGAAGTGCCGCGCCAGGCCGGGAGTCACAAGGCGCCACAGGTTCTGATCACAGCCGAAGCCGTGCGCGAGGATCATGGTCCGACCGGTTTTCGGCCCGATGACCCGGACGTTGTTCCTGCGGAGGATGCCCATCTCCCCATCCTCCCACGTCGGCGGCCGGACACGGGTTCCCGCGTCGGTCGGGGGTCCCCGCCGTCGAGCGGGGGCGCCGGGACAGCGCCGCCCCGCCGTGGCGGCGCTGTCCCCGACGCGTTCAGCCGGCCTTCTGCCGTTCGCGGAGCTCGTGCACGTTGGCGGCGGTGAGGGTGCCGTCCTGCTGTTCGTAGTGGGAGAGGGCGAGACCCAGACCGAAGAAGGTGGGTGCCCATTCGCCGACGAAGATGCCCCAGCGGTCGGCGCGGTCGAGGCCGGTGCCGGGTTCCATCTTCAGGGAGCCTATCCAGGCGGCCACCGTGAGGCCGATGGAGGCCATGCCGGCCATGTAGGCGTGTTCGCTGCGGATGCCCATCTCGTGCATCTTCTTGATGATCATGGCTTGCTCCAGGTCACATGCCGGTGGTGTGGGTGTTGCGGTCGCTTCGACACCCACCCGATTGCCCGATTTACCGAGAGGCATGTCCGTTTAATGCTGTTTTGTCGCATTTCTTGATTGTCGTTTCAACATGCCACCGCGGCAGGGCTCGGAGCGGGTCAGTCCTTCACCGCTCCGCCCAGCCCGGAGACCAGCCGTCGTTGCACGAGGACGAAGAAGACCAGCACCGGAACGGTCATCACCGTGGACGCCGCCATGACCCCGCCCCAGTCCGGCTCCTCGGGCTGGAAGAAGACCAGCAGGGCCATCGGCAGGGTGGACTGCGAAGTGTCGCTGATGATGAACGACTTGGCGAACAGGAAGTCGTTCCAGGCGGAGATGAAGGAGAACACGCTCGTGGCCACCAGGCCCGGCAGTACCAGCGGGAGGAGGATCTGCCACAGGAAGCGGGCGCGGCTCGCCCCGTCGAGGTACGCGGCCTCCTCCAGGGACTCCGGAACGGCCTTCACGAACCCGCGCAGCATCCAGATCGCGAACGGCAGCGAGAAGGCGATGTGCGGCAGGATCAGGGAACCGAGCGTGTTCAGCTGACCGAGGTCCCGCATGAGGAAGAACAAGGGGATGGTGAGCGCCTCCACCGGCACCATCTGGGCCACCAGGAACATGATGAGCAGGGTGGTCCGGAAGCGGAACCGGAACCGCGTCACGGCGGTCGCGGCGAGGAAGGCGATCAGCGCGGAGGCGATCACGACACTCACCGCGACGACGAGGCTGTTGACCAAGTACCGGCCGAATTCCTGCTGTTCGAACACGCGCCGGAAGGAGTCCAGCGAAGGCGACGCCGTCCAGGGCCTCGGCTCGGTGGACTCGATCTCCCCGGCCGGTCTGAACGCGCCGAGCAGCATCCAGTAGAGGGGGAAGGCGACGACCGCGGCGACCAGCAGCGCCGTCACCTCGGCGGCGAGCCGCCAGGGCCGCCGTACCGCCGGACCGTGTATAAGACTCACCACTCCTCCCCTTGACGGCGCAGCAGCCGCAGATATCCGAGCGTGATCGCGAGCAGGATCAGCAGCATCACGACGCCGATCGCGGACCCGAGGCTGTACTGCGACGACGCGAAGGCCTTCTGGTACGCGTACACGTTCAGGACCAGGTTCTGCCCGGCGATGCCGCCGCCGCCCGTCATCACGTAGATCTGGGTGAAGACCTTGAAGTCCCAGATCACCGACTGGACGGTGACGATGACCAGGATCGGCCTCAGGACCGGCGCCAGTACCGAGCGCCAGATCCGCCACTGCGAGGCGCCGTCCAGCGCGGCGGCCTCCAGGATCTCGGCCGGCACCGCGCGGATGCCGGCGTAGACGGTGACCATCACGAACGGGAAGGAGCACCACACCACTTCGAGCAGGACCAGGAGGAAGGCGCTGTAACGGCCGTAGGTCCAGGAGAAGTCGCCGATGCCCAGGAGACGGTTGACCGGGCCGAAGTCGGGGTCGAAGAGGAACAGCCAGACCGTCGAGCCGGTGATGGTCGGTGTGGCCCACGCCCCCAGCGCGGCCAGCATGAGAGCGAGCCGCGGGACCGCGCGGACCCGGGTGAGCAGGACGGCGAGCGCGCAGCCCACCGCCAGTGTGCAGACCACACAGGCCGCCGCGAAGCCGACCGTCGCCAGCAGCACCTGCCAGAACTGGTCGTCGGCGAACAGCTCGGTGTAGTTGGCCAGGCCCCGGAAGCGGGTGGGTTCCCCGCCGCTGACCTGGGCCTGGGTGTACTCCAGGAACGAGATCAGGCCGAGCTGGTAGACGGGGTAGGCCAGCAGGCCACCCAGAACGAGCAGAGCGGGTGCCAGACAGAGCCAGGGCGTCCACCCACCCGAGCGGCCCGAGGCTGCGTTCGCCGCGCGGCTACCGCCGCGTGGGCGCGACGCGCCACGAACCGCCCGCACGCGCCGACGCTCCACACGTCCCGTTGCCGAAGGCGCCGTCACCCGGCTCACCTGGCGGCTCCGAACGCGTCGTCCATCTTCTTCGCAGCGTCGGCGGAAGCCGCCGCCACGTCCTTCTTGCCGCTGACGATCTCCTGGAACATGGTCGGCAGCACCAGTGAGGAGTCGATCTGGGCCCAGGCGGGCGAGGCGGGTACGAACCTGGTGCCGGCGGCGAGTGTCTGGACGAACGGCTTCACGTACGGCTTCCCGGCCGCGGCCTGCTGCCGTACGTCCGTGAAGGTCGGCAGGAAGCCCATCGCGTCGAAGAGTTCCCCTTGCGTCGTCTTCGAGGCGAGCCGCTTCATCAGGTCCACGGCGAGCGTGCGGTGCGACGTGCTCTTCAGGACGCCGATGTTGTTGCCGCCCGCGAACGCCGGCGCGATCGAGCCGGGCTTCACCCCCGGCAGCGGCACCACCGCGTACTTCCCCTTGACCTTCCCGGCCTCCACGGCGGCGTGGCTGAAGTCGCCGCCGATCGCCATGGCCGCCTTCCCGGAGGCGAACGCGGTCACCGTGTCGTTGCCGCCCATGCCCGCGCACTTGGCGGCGGGACAGTTGTCGTCGCCGAAGAGGGAGGTGTACGCCTCGATGCCCTTCCGGGCGGCCGGGCTGTCGATGGCGGAGGAGTACGCACCCCCCTTCTTTGTGGCCAGATCACCGCCGTTGGCCCAGATGAAGGGCATCGCTCCGTAGGTGTAGGCACCGCCGACGGCCAGGCCGTACAGGCCGGGTTTCGCGGCCCGGATCCTCCGCGCGGCGGAGATCAGCCCGGCCTGCGACTTCGGTGCGTGGAGGCCGAGTTCGCGGAAGACGTCGGTGCGGTAGTACAGCGCGCGGACGCCGACGAAGTACGGTGCCCCGTAGACCTTGCCGTCCACGGTGACCGACTGCCGGGCGGTCGGATCGGTGTCCTCGGCCTCGCTCCAGGCGTTGAACTCCCGGGTGACGTCCGCGAGTCCGCCGTCCCGCACATAGCCGGCGGTGTCGGTGTTGCCGTACTCGATGACGTCGGGCGCGGAATCCGGGTCGTTGAAGGCCGCCTTGACGCGCTGGGCGCGGGTCTCCACGGGGATGTACTCGACGGTGACGTCGGTGCCGCGGTGCGCCTTCTCGAAGCCGGCGATCACCGCGTCGACGACCCGCTGCTTGGGCTGGTTGTCGACCTCCTGGAAGAGCCAGACGCGCACGGTGCCGGTCTTCTCGTCCTTGCCGGAGGCGGAGGTACCGGAGGTCTGGGGCGCGCAGGCGGCGACGAGGGCGGTGGCGAGCGCGGTGAACCCAACAAAACGGACGGACAGCTTCATGCAGAGCTCCTCCGATGAGGCGTTGCAACATGCGCAATGGCGGTTTCGCTGTGCACAACACATCGGAGGCTAGGGACTGCAAGAACACGCCACAAGAGGTCTCCACCACTCTGTGACCGCCGGACGCACCCCGTGCAACGCCCGCCGCCCGCCGGGCGGTCCGGCGGTCAGCGCACCGGGAAGCCGAAGGCGTACCCCTGCTGCTTCAGCCGGGGCAGCAGGGTGCGCAGGGCCGTCACCGTCTGGGATCGGTCGCCGCCCGCGTCGTGGAAGAGGATCGTGGGCCCGCCCGGCAGCTCTCGCTCGACGGTCGCGATGATCGCGTCGCTGCCCGGCCGCTCGAAGTCCTTGGAGTCGACGTTCCAGCCCAGCGGCCGCATCCCGTGCGAGGCCGCCAGCTTCCGGCTGTACGGGGTGAACGCGCCGCCCGGGGCCCGGTAGTACATCGGCCGTACCCCGCCCGACGCCCTGGTGATCTGCCGCTCGGCGTCCACGATCTGCTGCGCCTGGTAGGCCGGGGACTTGGTGTCCATGGTCGTGTCGTGCGACACCGTGTGGTCGCACAGCCGGTGCCCGGCGGCCACCACCTGCCGGACCAGCTCCGGGTGCGCCTGGGCCTGGGTGCCGACCATGCAGAACGTCGCCTTCACGCCGTTGTCCCGCAGCACTTGGAGCACCTGCGGGGTCCAGACCGGGTCCGGGCCGTCGTCGATGGTGATGTTCACCGCGTGCTCGCCCCGGTCGGAGGCGTGGGCGATGGCGGCGGACACGGACCGTGCCTTGGGCGCGGCGGCCCGGGCGGAGGTACCCGGTGCGGCCGGCGCGCCGCCGGTCTGGCCGGCCTGCGCCGTCCACACCGAGGTGGCGGCGGCAACCGCCGTGACCCCGACCGCCGCCGCGACCACCCGGCCGTACCATCCCCGTCCACCATGCCGCGCCATGTCCGTCCGCCCCCTGCCGTGCCGATGCCTGTGCTGTGCCGATGCTCTGTGCACCCGTTGCACCTGGCAGGACGGCAGGAGTTGAGCGAAGGATCCGTCTGTTACGGATCACGGACAGTTCCGAGGCGCGTCCGGAACAGTCGCCCACCGCCGGGGCGGAAAGATCGTCTCTCCGCCGTCGCGTGCAATCGGCGGACACCGTCCCGGCCCGGACGCTACGGTGCCCGGACGCCCCTCTATCCGCAGACCGAGCCGTGCGCGCACGGCATGCTCGCCGTGGGCGACGGCAACCGCGTCCACTGGGAGACCTGCGGCAACCCCGAGGGCAAGCCCGCGCTCGTCCTGCACGGCGGACCTGGCTCCGGCCGCACCCCGTACGCCCGCCGCCTGTTCGACCCGGCCGCCTACCGGATCGTCCTGCTCGACCAGCGCGGCAGCGGCCGGTCCACTCCGCACGCGAGCCGCCACGACACCGACATGAGCGTCAACACGACGGCCCACCTCCTGGCCGACCTGGAGCTGCTGCGCCGGCACCTGGGCGTCGAACGATGGCTGGTGTGGGGCGTGTCCTGGGGCTCCGTCCTCGCGCTGCGCTACGCCCAGACCCACCCCGGCGTCGTCAGCGAACTGGTCCTGACGGGCGTTGCCACCGGGTCCGACGCCGAGGTGGAACTGCTGACCCGGGGGCTGGGCAGACTGTTCCCGGCGGCATTCGAGACCTTCCTCGGCGACGGCGACGGCGACGGCGGCGACGCGGGCGAGCGCGACGGCGACGGGGTGGTGCTCCGCGACGCCCGCCGGCTCCAGGGCATTCCCGGCACCCTCGTCCAAGGCAGTCTCGACTTCGGTAACCTTCTCGGCATCGTCCGGCGGCTCCACCACGCCTGGCCGGGTAGCGAGCTGGTGATCGTGGACGACGTCGGCCACACCGTCGGCGCCCCGGGCATGGCAGAAGCTCTGGTCGCGGCCACGGACAGGTACGCACGACGCGCCCGCCGGTGATCGACGGCCCGCTTGTGACGAACCGTGACATCCGGCGGGACGTCGTCAAGTCCTGCGGGCCCGCCGGGCGGCGAGGACCGCATGCGCCGCCCGGCGGGCGCTGAGCGCGCCCGCCGGGACGGTTCATTGGTGGCCGCTCATCCGGAGCGGCCGCTCACCAGTAGTGACGGCGGCCGGCGACCGCGTGTCCCATGGACCCCATGATCCACAGGATGGCTCCCACCACCAGCAGGATGACGCCGATGGTCCACAGGATCGAGATGCCGGTGATGAAACCGATGATGAGCAGGATGATGCCGAGGGCGATCATGACGTGCCTCCAGCCGATGACGGGGCTCCTGCTCTCCGAGTGCCCCCGAAACGCCCGCACTATCAGTGCGCTCCGACTTTCAAGAAGTTCTGTCGACAATGTTGACTCGGCGATGCGGCGGCCTCACATTACCTAGCGGTAGCACCTCGCGGTAACCCCGCCCGTCATCCCACGGCCCGCATCTCGCGGTCGTCCCGTACGCCCTCGGCTCATCGAGCCGCCCCGTTCTCGTGCTCCACCCCGCCCCCGCGCCCACGGCACCGCCATGCCCACGGCACCGCCATGCCCGTCTGCCCCGTGTCCTGTCCCGAGAGGGGAGAGCACCGCATGCCCATGCCCACCCTGCGCCGAGTCCTCAACGCGGCCTCCGCGGCCGTCGGCGCACTGGTCCTCGGCCTCAGCACGACTCCCGTCCAGGCCACCACACCCCTGAACTACGCCGCCCTCGGGGACAGTTACAGCGCCGCCTCCGGTGTCCTCCCCGTCGACCTCACCAGTCCGCTCTGCCTGCGCTCCACGGCCAACTACCCCCACGTCATCGCGGCCCGCACCGCGGCCCGGCTGACGGACGTGACCTGTGGCGCCGCCCAGACCAAGGACTTCACCGAGGCCCAGTACCCCGGCGTCGCCCCCCAGGCCGACGCGGTCACCGCCGACACCGACCTGGTGACCCTCACCGTCGGCGGCAACGACAACGGCACCTTCATCAACGCCGTCACCGCCTGCGGTACCGCCGGCATCCTCAGCGGAGGCAGGGGCAGCCCCTGCAAGGACCGGTACGGCACGTCCTTCGACGACGAGATCGACGCCCACACCTATCCCGCGCTGAAGGCCGCCCTGCGCAGCGTCCGCGCCAAGGCTCCCCAGGCCCGGGTGGCGGCGCTCGGCTACCCGTGGATCACGCCCGCCACCGCCGACCCGTCCTGCTTCGTCAGACTGCCGGTCGCCGCCGGCGACGTGCCCTACCTGCACGCCCTTCAGGCGCACCTCAACGCCGTGGTCCGGCGCGCCGCCGAGGAGACGGGGGCCACCTACGTGGACTTCGCCGAGGTCTCGGCCGGGCACGACGCCTGCCAGGCCGTCGGCACCCGGTGGATCGAGCCGCTGCTGTTCGGGCAGAACGTCGTCCCGGTCCACCCCAACGCCCTCGGCGAGCGGCGCATGGCCGAACACACCCTGAGCGTCCTCGGCCTCGGCTGACGGACACCGCCGCACCGGGGCCGCCGCTCAGGCGTCGGCGAGCAGCGGGTCGTACGGCGTGGAGCGCTCCCGGCCCGACGTGAAGGCCAGCACGTCCCGCACGAACGCGGCCCGCGCGTCCGCGCCGGCATGTCCCGCCGGAACCCGGTGCGGAACAGCGCCCGGTACTCGTCCGCGTCGTACCCGCCGCTGCCGTAGCCACGCCGGTACCTGCTGCCGTACGCCACCACCCGCGACACCGCGCGCGACATGGACGTGATCAGGGCGGCGCTTCCTGGACGGCGTGGCCGACTGGACGTCATCCCACCACGCGGTCTACGGGCTGGGGCGCACGCGGAGTGCCCTGCCGGCCACCGTGGAGACGGTCCGGTCGCCCGCCGCCCGCACACCCCTTCCTGGCGACCGGCCACCTCCCGCCCGGTGACCTCACCTGCCCCACTGAGTCAGGTGCTGATCAGGCGTGTGCTTCCACTTTGGCGGAGGTCGGGAGTTCTCTGGGACCGGCCGGCTCCGGAGGCCGTGATAGTTTCAAGTTCAACAAAGCTGCCACCCGGAGGAGCCCAGGTTGACCAGTCCCGTCCCGGCCGGCGCCGACCGGCGGATCTACATCGACAAGCAGAGCCCCAAGGCGTACCACGCGCTGGTGCAGACGTCCGAGGCGGTGCGCGCCGCCGCCGCCGACGCGGGTCTGGACCGCGTCCTGGTGGAACTGGTCAACCTCCGCGTGTCCCAGCTGAACGGCTGCGCCTACTGCCTGCACCTGCACACCCGGGCGGCGCTGCGAGCGGGAGACACCCCGCAGCGCCTCGGCGTGCTCGCCGCCTGGCGCGACGCCGACCTCTTCACGCCCGCCGAGCGAGCCGCCCTCGCCCTCGCCGAGGCGACCACGGCCGCGGCCGACACCGCCGCGCAGGACGCCGCCTACGCGGTGGCGCGGGACGTCCTCACCGACGACCAGATATCCGCGGTGATCTGGGTGGCCGTCACCATCAACGCCTTCAACCGGGTCTCCGTCATGAGCCGGCACCGGGTGCGGGCCGAGCAGTGAGACGGCGTCGTACGCGGTGTTAGACGCGGGACTGGGTGCATGTCTCCGGGACCACCGAGTTCGACTACACCACCATGACGATGTCCGAGGACGTGGTGGAGCAGGCCGAGCAGTGTCTGCGCAACATCGGAGCCGCGCTGGCCGAGGCGGGGTGCACCTTCGCCGACGTGGTGCGCGTGCGCTATCTGCTGCGGACCGCGCCGACTTCGAGCCCTGCTGGCCGGTGCTGCGCCGCTGCCTCGGCGACGTCCGGCCTGCCGCCACCATGCTGCAGTGCGGCCTCGCCGACCCCCGCATGAAGATCGAGATCGAGGTCTACGCCGGCCGCCCCGGCCGGGGCTGAGCAGGGCCTCCGGGTGACTGGGGCCCATTCCGGGTGGCGCTGACGTCCGACTGGGGAGAGCCGCCGCTCGTCGCCGCTCCCTGAGCCGCCTCACCTCGCGGGGTGCCGCTCCTCGGCCGGGACCGGCAGTATGACGATCCGCTGGACGGCCCGGCTGAGGACCAGCACGCCCGCCACGATCATCAGGGCCCCGCACGCCTCGGGTACGAGCCACCAGCCCGTCCGGATCCGCTCCCCGAACAGGAAGACGCCCAGGGTCAGGCTCACCACCGCGTCGCCGATGGTCAGCGCGGGCTGTGCGGCGGCCAGCGGGCCGGCCTGGAGCGCGTTCTCCAGCAGGATCACGGAGGCCGCCCCGGCCAGCGCGAAGCCGTACGTCTGCCACGACCGCAGGAACGCCGCGAAGCCGTGGTCGGCGAACGTGCCGGAGGCCGACTTCAGCAGGGCGGCGGTCAGGGCGTTGCCCGTCGCGGACGCGGCCGCCAGCAGCGCGGCGCGCCGGGCCGGCGGACGCCCCCGGCCGGCCAGCAGGACGGCGCCGGCCATCGCGCCGAGACACAGACACAGGGCCGGGATCCAGCGGACGAGCCGCGCCTGGTCGACGGCGCCGTGCGGGGCGGCGGCGACGAGCAGGACGGCGAGCCCGGCCACGCAGCCGCCCACCCCCCACCAGCCCCAGGACGGCAGCCGCCGGTGCATGAGCGGGGCGGCGACGAGCAGCGCGAAGGGCAGTTCCAGGATGAACAGCGGCTGGACCAGCGCGAGCGGGCCGTTGACCAGGGCGAGGCTCTGGAACAGCGCGGCGCAGACCACCCCGGCCATGCCGATCAGCCAGACCGGCCGGCGTGCCAGCTCCGCGACCAGCCGGATCCCGCTGCCCCGGGAGACGGACGCCGCCTTGCGCTGGAAGGCGGTGCCCACGGCGTTGCTCGCGGCTCCCGCGACGGCGAACGCCGCGGCCAGTTCGATCACGACCGTCTCCTGCCTGCGGGTCGGTCTCCCGGAGGAGCTTCGGGCCTTCTCAGCCTACGGAACCGCACGGCCCTGCGCGGGTTCGCCGGAGTCTCCTCGCGCCGGGCGGCACCCGGGGCTTGCCGATGGGTGCCAGGCGTCTGCCGGTGGGTGCCGGGGGTGTGCCGGTGAGGGCCACTGGCGTCTGCCGGTGGGTGCCCGGAGTGTGCCGATGCGTGCCTGGGGCGTGCCGGCCGGTGGTGGACCGGCGTGTGCCGGCGGGTGCCGGGGTGAGGCGTGCCGGTCGATGCGCAGGTGTTCGGCCGGTGTCTGGGGTGTGCCGGTAGATGCCCGAAGCCTGCCGGTAGATGCCCAGGCGTTCGGTCGGTGTCCGGGGCGTGTCGGTGGATGGCCGGCGGCGTCTGCCGGTTGGTGCCCGGGGACCGTCGGTCGGTACCGGGACGGTCACGTCGGTTACCCCGAGGGTCACGTCGTGGCGGGGCCGGTCGTGCGCAGGGCCGTGTCCGCCTGGCGCAGGCGCCACTCCTCCACGGTGTCCTGCTGGCGCCGGGCCCGTTCCAGGAGGGTGTCGAGCCGGCCGGGGTCCAGGCGCTTGTCGGCCGTGGCGAGCCGGCGCAGGGTCAGCCACCCCGCCGCCTTGCCCTCGACCGCCAGCCGCAGCGCCTCCAGTTCCAGGACCGTGCTGAGCGGAGAACGCCGTACCAGCCGCCCGTTCAGCTTCAGGCGTGCCACCTTCTCGGCCGTCCAGCCCGCGCAGACCTTGGCGCGCCGCACCGGCACGTCCAGGTCCCGCATGATGTCCAGCAGCGCCGCGCGGTCCTCGCCGATCTCCGCGGCGACCGGCCGGAGGGCTCTGCCGAGCGCGGAACCCCGGGCGGACCGCACCAGGTGGCCGATCCGCTGGGTGCCCGCCGTGGCACCGGCGAGGTGGTCGTTGAGGTAGATGCCGAGCAGCTTCATGTCGGCGCCGCCCGTGCTCCGGGTGCCGGGCGTGGCGGGACGGTTCATCGCGCGCCTCCTTCGTGGGTGCCGTGGGGTCGTGGATGCGGTGGGTCCGGCGGGCCGTCGCCCGCGCCCCGGCCGCGCGCCGGCCGTACGGGGTGCGAGATGCCCAGGCGCACCTTGTGCAGGCCGTCCGAGTAGTGCACGAGCGGAGCGGTCGTGGGCGGCGGCAGCCCCGCCGCCCGGGTGAGGGTCTCCTCGACGGTGTCGAGCCGTGCCTCGCGCACCGGCCAGGGCGCGTGCTCGACGGGCGTCTCCCAGAGCGCGCCGAGCTGCCGGGTGAAGGCCCGCCACCGCGAGGTCAGCCACACGTCCCGGGGGCCGGGCCGGACCGGCTCGCCCGGGCGGACGGCCACCTCGTACGAGGGCCCGCCGCCCCACCGGGCCCCGGTGTAGATCACGGAGTCCCCGCGGCGCGCCACCTCCAGCCGGCCGACGTGGTAGGGCACCCCGACCGCGCGGGCGGCCAGCATCACCGGGGAGGACACCTCGATGGACAGGAACCAGAGTCCGTCCCGGCCGTTCCGGTCGCGCACATAGGTCCGCAGATTGGTCTCGGGGAACGAGGGCAGTGCGAGCGGGGACCCGGGCGGGCGCACGTCGGCCATGACGAACGGGGTGAGGCTCACCCACGCGGCGCCGTCGAAGGTGTCCACCACCAGACCGTCGGGCAGCAGGCGCTGGACCTGGTCGGAGGGGTACGCCCAGTGCACGAAGGTCTGGGTCAGCCAGCCGGCACACAGCGCGGGCAGGTACACGCGTTGTTCCGCTCGGTACGAGACCACACGCACCGACTCCCCCCGGGGCCCGCACCGAAACCCGGGGAGCGGGCGGGCCTGCCCGGGGCGCGCCGGCTCAGGTGGCCCGGGTGCCGCCCCCGCGGCGGATCCGGCCGAGCAGGTCCCGGTGGTAGGCCGCGAGCTGCCCGGCGGGCACGGGGGCGGGGCTGCCGGTGAGCGTGTACCAGGTGTCGCTGCCGGAGTGCTGGATGGCGACGCGCACGCTGTGGCCGTCGGGGCTCAGGATGGTCGCGACGGTGAGGTCGCCGGTGATGACGCCGGCCTCGTCGGTCATCGCGCCGCCCGGGCCGGCGGTGACCCGGTCGACGTAACGGGTGATGGCGGGAGGGTTCTTCATGGGCGCAGGTTGGCATCAGCCCGGATCCCGGGGCCCGCACCGCGCGGGTGTCGTCGCCGTTCACACCCGGCTGGACGTCGCCGTGTCCGCCGACAGCCGCTGGGCGAGGTAGATCGGGATCACCGACAGCAGGACGAGGACGGCGGCCACGACGTTCACCACCGGCGCCTGCTGCGGCCGGGTCATGTTGTCGAAGATCCAGATGGGCAGGGTCTCGATGCCCGGCCCCGCGGTGAACGTCGTGACCACGATCTCGTCGAAGGACAGGGCGAAGGCGAGCAGGCCGCCCGCCAGCAGCGCGGAGCGGACCAGCGGGAAGGTGATGTCGACGAAGGCGCGGAAGGTGGTCGCGCCGAGGTCCATGGCCGCCTCCTCGTAGGATCGGGCCGTACGGCGCAGCCGGGCCACCACGTTGTTGAAGACCACGACGATGCAGAAGGTGGCGTGTCCGACGATCACGGTGAACAGCCCGAGCCCCACGCCGAGCGGCTCCAGCACCGTGCTGAAGGCCGAGTTGAGGGCGATGCCCGTGACGATGCCGGGCAGCGCGATCGGCAGCACCACGATGAAGGACACCGTGTCCCGGCCGAAGAAGCGGTGCCGGGCCACGGCGAACGCGATCAGCGTGCCGAGGATCAGCGCGACCGCGGTCGCCCCCAGCCCCGCCTTCACCGACACCCACAGGGCCGCGCGGGCGCCGGAGTTGTCCGCCGCCACCGACCACCAGTGCAGGGTGAGCCCCGGCGGCGGCCAGCTCGCGCTGCGGTCCGGGTTGAGGGAGTTGACCAGGACGAGCAGCAGCGGGACGTAGATCACCGCGAAGCCGAGCCCGGCGCCGATGCGCAGGGCGATGCGCGCGGTGCGGCTGAGGTGCATGGCGCTCTTCTTCTCCAGGTTCTCCGGGGGTGCGGGCGGGCTACAGGCTGTTGAGGGCGCCGGTACGGCGGACCGCCAGCAGGTACAGGACGATCACGGCCACGGGCACGGTGCCGAGGGCGGCGGCCATGGGCAGGTTGAGTTCGATGTTGGAGTAGACGAGGTTGCCGATCAGCTGGGTCTTGCCGCCGACGATCTGCACGGTGATGTAGTCGCCGAGGCTGAGTGAGAAGGTGAACACCGAGCCGGCGGCGACCGAGGGCAGCACCATGGGCAGGACCACCGAGCGGAAGGTCCGCCCCGGCCGCGCCCCGAGGTCGGCGGAGGCGTCCAGCAGGCTGGCCGGCAGCTGTTCCAGCGCCGTGTGGATCGGCAGGATCATGTACGGCAGCCAGAGGTAGGTCAGGGTGAGGACCGTGGCGGGCAGGCCGTAGCCGGGGCCGCTCAGCCCGAAGGGGGCGAGCATCCAGTCGGCGAGGCCGCCCTCGGAGAGGATCAGCCGCCAGGCGTACACCTTGACCAGGTAACTCGCCCACAGCGGGGTGAGGATGGCCACGACGAGCAGCGGACGCCACTGGGGCCGGGCCACGCGGGCGGTGTAGAAGGCGACCGGGAAGGCGATCACCGCGCACAGCGCGGTCACCGCGAGGGCCACCCCGACGCTGCGCAGGATGACCTGACGGAAGACCGGTGTCGTGAACAGCGCGTGGAAGTTGTCGGTCGACCAGACCTTCACCACCTGGGAGGTGAAGGAGTCCGTCGTCCAGAAGGCGGAGACGAACAGCACCGTGAGCGAGCCGAGGTAGAGGACGGCGAGCCACAGCAGCGGGGCGGTGAGCAGGAGGGCCAGCCGCAGCCGGGGTCTGCGGTGCAGGGTTCCGGCGAGCCGCCGGACGGTGCCCCGGCCGGCGGCGGTCGGCAGATCGGTCGTCACGGTCAGCCCTTGATCTCGGTCCAGGCCTGCACCCACTTGGCGTACGGCACGCAACGGACGTCCTTGCGGCCGTCGAGGCACTGCTCGATGGGGGTGTTCCAGAAGGCGATCTTCTTCCAGTAGTTCTCGTCGGCGGCGTGGTAGACCGTGCAGAAGTTCTTGTCGCTGGTCTCGGCGCACGCCCTGGAGTTGGCGGGCGCCTCGCCGAAGTACTCGGCGACCTGGGCGTTGACCTTGGGGGAGACGATCCAGTCCAGCCACTTGTAGGCGCAGTTGGGGTGCTTGGCCTTGGCGGAGACCATCCAGGTGTCCGACCAGCCGGTCGAACCCTCCTTCGGGACCAGCGCCTTGACCTTCGCGCCCTCGGAGGCGGCGAGGCTGGCGATGACCTGCCAGGTCGTGCCGACGACCGAGTCCCCGCTCTTGAAGGCGGAGACCTCCTTGAGGTAGTCGCTCCAGTACTCGCCGACGTTTCCGTTCTGCTGCTTCAGCAGGGCCACGGCCGCGTCGAACTGCTTCTGGTCGAGCGCGTACGGGTCCTTGATCTTCAACTCCGGCTTGGTGGCCTTGAGGTACAGGGCCGCGTCGGCGATGTAGATCGGCGAGTCGTACGCGGTGACGTGCCCCTTGTACCGCGCGGCGTCGTCGAAGACGGCGGACCAGGAGGTGGGCGCGGGCTTGACCTTCGCGGTGTTGTACATCAGCAGGTTGGCGCCCCGGCCGTGCGGGATGCCGTACATCTTGCCCTTGACGGAGTTCCAGGCACCGTTCTTCAACCCGCTGAAGACGTCCTTGTAGTGGGGGACCAGGTCGGTGTTGACGGGGGCCGCGTCACCGGAGGCGATCAGGCGCAGGGAGGCGTCGCCGGAGGCGGAGACGGCGTCGTACTCGCCGGTCTTCATCAGCTTGACCATCTCATCGGAGCTGGCGGCGACCTTCGAGTGGACCTGGCACCCCGTCTGCTTCTCGAAGCCGGAGACCCAGTCCACCTTGGGGTCGTTGGAGCCGTCCTCGACGTAGCCGGCCCAGGCGATGAGGTTGACCTGGCCTTCGGTCTTGCCGAGCTTCGAGGGTGCCTTGAGGTCGGGCGGGTTGAGGCCGGTGGCGGACGTACCGCCGGAGCCGGAGGAGTCGCAGGCGGTGGCGAGCAGCAGCGCGGCGGCGCAGACGGCTGAGGCGCGCAGGGTACGGGTGAGACGCACGGCGTTCTCCAGGGGGAGGGGGGACGGTGTCAGGAGGGGAGCCGGACGGCGTGCCGGCGGTGCCACTGGAGGCGGACCCGGGTGCCGCGGTAGGCGGCGACGTCCGCGGAGGAGGTCTCCAGGTTCTGCTGGAGCGCGGTGAGCCGGCCGCCGCCGTCCAGGTCGACCAGGAAACGGGTGGCGTCGCCGAGGTAGACGACCTCGGCGACGGTGCCGGTGGCCGTGGCGTGCCCGGGCTCGTCGGCCTCGGCGGACTCCTTCAGGACGCGGATCTTCTCCGGACGGATGTTGTACGTGCCGGCGGAGCCGGTGATCCGGTGGGCCGCCTCGCCGTCGATCAGGTTGGAGGTGCCGACGAAGGAGGCGACGAAGGGGGTCGCGGGGCGTTCGTAGATCTCCGCGGGGGTGCCGACCTGGGCGATGCGGCCCTGGTCGAAGACGGCGATCCGGTCGCTCATCGTCAGGGCCTCCTCCTGGTCGTGGGTGACGAAGACGAAGGTGATGCCCACCTCCCGCTGGATGGCTTTGAGTTCGACCTGCATCTGCTCGCGCAGCTTCAGGTCGAGCGCGCCGAGCGGCTCGTCCAGGAGCAGGACACGGGGGCGCCCGACGAGCGCGCGGGCGAGCGCTACGCGCTGGCGCTGCCCGCCGGAGAGCTGGGAGGGCCGCCGCTGGCCGTAGCCTTCGAGACGGACCTCCGCCAGCGCCTTGCGGGCCCGGACCAGGCGTTCCGCTTTGGGTATCCGGCGGATCCTCAACCCGTAGGCGACGTTCTGTTCGACCGTCATGTGCGGGAACAGGGCGTAGTCCTGGAAGACGGTGTGCACGTCCCGTTCGAACGGGGCGAGGCCGGTGACCTCCTGCCCGGCGAGTTCGATCCGGCCCTGGTCGGGGGTCTCGAACCCGGCGACGAGCCGCAGCACCGTCGTCTTCCCGGAGCCGGACGGGCCGAGCATCGAGAAGAACTCGCCGTCCCGGATCTCCAGGTCGACCCCGTCGACGGCGGTGGTCCCGCCGAACGACTTCCGCAGACCCTGGAGCCGGATCGCCATTCCCTCCATACGGGAACCTTTCTGGCGCGCTGAACGTTGACTGTAAACATATGAAGTCATAGGTCATAGCTCAAGGTCCCCTTAGGGTAAAGCTTGAGTCAACGCACGAGGTGATGACCGTGAGGCAGCACGAGATCGACGGAGGCGCCCGCAAGGCGGTCTTCAGCCCGGTGGACAGCCGGGCCCGTGTGGACGCGGTCGTCCGCCGCCTCGGCGACGCCATCGAGCTGGGCCTCCTCGCCGACGGCGAGCAGCTCCCCGGCGAGAGCGAACTGGCCGGACAGCTCGGCGTCTCCACGGTCACCCTGCGCGAAGCGCTCATGGCGCTGCGGCAGCAGGGCCTGGTCACCACCCGCCGGGGCCGCGGCGGGGGCAGCTTCGTCTCCCTGCCCGAGGTCCCCGCCGACGACCGGCTCAGGGCACGGCTGCGCGGCTGGAGCACCGAGGAGCTGCGCGACCTCGGCGACCACTGGGCCGCCCTGTCCGGCGCCGCCGCCCGGCTCGCCGCCCAGCGCACCGAACCCGCGGACCTCCAGCCCCTGCGCCGTACGGCCGAGGAGCTGGCGCGAGCCGAGGACGCGGCGGCGCGCAGCCGGCTGTACGGCCGCTTCCACGTCGAACTCGCCGCCGCCGCGCAGTCCGCCCGGCTCACCCGCGAACAGGTCGCCCTGCAGAGCGAGGTGGGCGCCCTGCTCTGTCTCGTCCTCGCCGACGACGCATATCGTGAAGAAGTTGCGGACCGTCACCGCGCTGTCATCTCCGCCGTGCAAGATGGGGCCCACGAAACGGCCGGCACGCTGGCCGAGCGGAGCGTCAGGGAATCGACGGCGCGGCTCGTCGCCGTGCGTCTCACCCTCTGACCGCGCCGCGTCCGGTTCTTCGTCCGCTGGAGGACACCATGGGCGTCAGCGCCGGGCTCGCCACTGTCGCGACGGACCCGGAGGCGTGGGTGGCCGCCCGGGTGTGCGGCGCGCTGGAGGCCGTCTTCGCGTCGGTCGCCGCCACCCGTGCCGACACCACCGCCCTGCTGGAGCGGGTGGCCGCCGAGGGGCGCCGGCCCGCAAGCCGCGACCTCGCCGCGCTGCGCCCCGGCCTCCATCTGCGCCTCCACCACGAGGAACTGGTCTCCGGCGTCGGCTTCGTCGCGGCCCCCGGCCTGCTGGCCGACGTACCGGCCTGGCTGGAGTGGTGGCAGGCCGGTGCCGACGGCGCCGTACGCCCCCTCCTCCTCGATCTCGACCCGGGCCGGTCGGCCTACTCCGACTACACGCACTGGGACTGGTTCGCGCTGCCCCGCGACACCGGGCGCCGCGCCGTGGCCGGACCGTACGTGGACTACCTCTGCTCCGACGAGTACAGCCTCACCCTGTCCGAACCGGTGCGGGTCCAGGGGCGGTTCGCGGGAGTGGCCGCGGCCGACGTGTACCTGCGGCACTTCGAGGCGGCCGTGCTCCCGCTGCTGCGGCACCTGTCCCGGCCGGCCCGTCTGGTGAACGCCCGCGGCCGGGTGGCCGCCTCCGCCGACCCCGCCCACCTGGCAGGCTCCCTCACCAAGGGCCCGGACTTCGGCGAACTCCTCACCGCCGGACGGCCCGGTGGGTACGACGGCCTGCGGCTGGTGCCGTGCCCGGGCGTGCCGCTGGTGCTCGTCCTGGCCTGAGCGTGGCCCGGCCGGCCGCGCGCACGCGCGCGACCCCGGGCCGCCCGGGCCCGGGGTCTGTGGTGCGCCACGGGGAGCGTCAGGCCGCGAGGCGCTCCGCGAGCTGCTTGGCCTTGCGGGCCGCGGCCTCGAAGGCCTGGTCGCGGGAGGCCTCGTACAGCGGGATCAGCTCGGCCATCGCCGGGTTCTGCGGGGCCATGGTCAGCTCCGGGACGATGAAGTCCAGGTCCATGCCCAGGGCGTCGGCGAGGACGGCCGTGAGGTAGTTCTGGACGTACTCGTACCCCTCGCGCGGGGTGCCCGGCGCGTAGGAGCCGCCGCGGCTGGCGACGACGGTCACCGGGGTGCCCTTGGCGGACGGCGTCTCGCCGGCGGTGCGGCCGAACAGGATCACGTTGTCCAGCCAGGCCTTGAGGGTCGACGGGATCGTGTAGTTGTACATCGGGGCGCCGATCAGCACCGCGTCGGCCTGCTCCAGCTCCTCGATCAGCTTGACGCGCTCCGCGAAGACGGCGGCCTGCTCGGGCGTGTGCGCGGACGGGGGGACGAAGCCGGCGAGGTGTGCCTCCGCCGTCAGGTGCGGCACGGGTTCCGCCGCCAGGTCGCGGTAGACGACCGTGCCCCGCGGGTGCTGCTCCTCCCAGTGCTTGCGGAAGGCCTCCGCCACGGCGCGGGAAGCCGACGCCTCGGTCGAGAACACGGACGAGTCGATGTGCAGCAGGGTGGGCATGGGGGTTTCTCCAGAAATGGGGACAGGACGGCCGGACGCCCGAAAACGTCGGCTCACGTTTCGTACAGAGCTATGTTTAACACATCGACTTACTTTTTCTCAGCACCCTACGGTGGAGTAGTAGGCTAGGGGGCATGGCGGCGGAGCAGAACCACGACAGCGCGGCGTGCAAACGGGTGGACGATGGCATCACCCGTGTCTTCCAGTTGCTCGGCAAACGCTGGAGCGGCCCGATCGTGGCCGTCCTGGTCGAACAGCCCGCGTACTTCGCCGACCTGCGGCGGGCCATCCCCGGCATCAGCGAACGCATGCTCTCCGACCGGCTCGCCGAGCTCGGCGCGGCCGGCCTCGTCCTGCGCGAGGTCGACGAGGGTCCTCCGCTGCGCGTGTCCTACCGGCTGACCGAGTCCGGCGCCGCCCTGGAGCCCGCCCTCCGCACACTGGCGGAGTGGGCCAAGGCCTATCTGCCGGAGGTTTCGGGATGCCCCGACACGAACCTGGAACGTCCGGCGGGGGCGCGGACCTAGAGCGGGCGTCCGGGGGTCGCCCCCGGGTGCACCGGTTCGCCGGATGGCGGGGAAGGCGGGCGTCGGACACGGTGGTGTTCCGCTGACCCTCGCCGCCACCGCCTCACCCGCCTCACCCGCAGCGTCCGCCGCGTCCGCCGCGTCCGCCGCGTCCGCCGCGACACAGGGTCCGCCGTCGGCCACCGACGGCGTGTGGCGCACGGACGGATACGGCACCCTGCTCGTCCTCGGCGGGGGCGCGCCGCGCGACCGGTCGGCCGACTCCTTCCGTCAGTCGACCGGCCAGGTGTGCACCGGCGCGTTGAGGTGCATGTAGTCGATGTACACCTGGGTCATCCGGCGCAGCGCCTCGTGCCGGCCGGCGTGCCTGGTGCCGGCGACGTGATGGAACATCTCCTTCTGCCACACCGCTCCGTTGCGTGCCGTCACACAGCGCTGCTCGATGACGCCGAGCAGCGGCTCCCGCCACGCCGCGTCCATGCCGGAGTGCTCCAGCCCGCGGTGCGCGAGCGGCAGCAGCCGCCGCAGCACCAGTTCCGGCACCGGCACCTCCCCCATCCCGGGCCAGTACAGCAGCGCGTCGATGCCGTGCCGGGCGGCGGCGTGCAGGTTGTCCTCGGCGGCCGAGAAGGACATCCGCGACCACACCGGCCGGTCCTCCTCCACCAGGGCCCGGGTGAGGCCGTAGTAGAAGGCGCCGTTGGCGAGGGTGTCGGCGACGGTCGGGCCGGCGGGCAGCACCCGGTTCTCCACCCGGATGTGCGGCAGGTCGTTCGCGACGGCGTAGACCGGCCGGTTCCAGCGGTAGATCGTGCCGTTGTGCAGGGTCAGTTCGGACAGCTCGGGGATGTCGCCGCGGTCCAGCGTCTCCGCCGGGTCCTGCTCGTCACAGAGGGGCAGGAGGGCCGGGAAGTACCGCAGGTTCTCCTCGAACAGATCGAAGACGCTGTTGATCCACCGCTCCCCGAACCACACCCGGGGCCGTACCCCCTGCACCTTGATCTCCTCCGGGCGGGTGTCGGTGGCCTGCTCGAACAGCGGGATCCGCGTCTCGTGCCACAGCTCCTTGCCGAACAGGAACGGGGAGTTGGCCGCGAGCGCCACCTGCACCCCGGCGATCGCCTGTGCCGCGTTCCAGTAGCCGGCGAACTCCTCCGGGGACACCTGGAGATGGAACTGCGTGCTCGTGCACGCGGCCTCCGGGGTGATCGTGTCGGCGTAGGTGCGCAGCCGGTCGGCCCCGTCGATCTCGATGCGCAGGTCCTCGCCGCGGGCCGCGAAGACCTGGTCGTTGAGCAGACGGTAGCGGGGGTTCTCCGACAGGGTGTCCTCGCCGATGTCCTGCTGCCGCAGCGTGGGCAGGATCCCGACCATGAGCAGGCGGGTACCGACCGAGCGGGCCCGCTGGTCGGCATGGTTCAGCGCGGCCCGGATCTCCGACTCCCAGGCGTCGGGACCGCCCGCCGTCAGCCGCCGGGGCGGGACGTTGATCTCCAGATTGAACCGGCCCAGCTCGGTGGACCAGGAGGGGTCGGAGATCGCCTCCAGCACATCGCTGTTCCGCATCGCCGGCTCGGCGTCCTCATCGACCAGGTTCAGCTCGATCTCCAGGCCGACCTGTGGCCGCTCCGACTCGAACCGTGCCTCACGCAGCATCTGCGCGAAGGCGTCCAGGCACTCCTGCATCTTGATCCGATACCGGCGGCGGTCCTCACGGGTGAAGACGAGCGCCGGGACATCACGCCCCATCGACCCTCCAGCGTCCCTCAACGGACACCTCTCCCCCCAGCGTGGCACCAGCGGCGGACGGCCACCAAGCGGACGGGGGATCGGGGCGGCGGATGGATGGCTGGGACAGGTGCGGTGCCGGGGGCGGGGCGCGGGGCGACCCATGTCTCACGGCGCCGGCGGCCCGGCATCGCACGATGGTGCCGAGGGCGCGTCGGCGTCCCGGACGTGGGGCGTGTGTCCCGCGTCCCCGGTGGCGTCGGCCAGGTGGAGGCCCGTACCCGCGAGCGGGTCGAGAAGAGCGTCGGCGAACCAGGTCGGGCCACCGGACCGACCCGCCCGCTCGGTAGCCGCCCCACACCCACGGCGAGGCGTCGAGTCGGCCACCTGGTCGCCGTCGGTCCGCGCGCCGCGACGATCGTGCGCGGGCCCGTCGGTGTCAGGCGGTCTTGCGGGCCACGCCGCCGTAGAAGCCGATCTCCGCCGAGTGGGGCGGCGGCGGGGCGTCCGGGCGCCAGAAGGGCACCTGGGCCAGGCCCGGTTCGACGAGGTCGAAGCCCTCGAAGAACCGCTCCACCTCCGTGCGGGTGCGCAGGTTCAGGGAGGCCGTCGCGCTGGAGTACACGGCCTGCGCGGCGCTGCGGTCGGCGAAGTCACCGGTGGCGTGCGAGAGCACCAGGAAGCTCCCCGCAGGCAACGCGTCGCGCAGCGTGGCGACGATCTCGGCGGGCCGGTCCGCGTCGGTGAGGAAGTGCAGGATGGCGACGAGGAGCAGGGCGACCGGCCGGTCGAAGTCGATGAGCTGGCGGACGTCGGGGTGGTCCAGGACGGAGCGCGGTTCCCGCACGTCGCCGAGGATGATGCGGGTCGTGCCGGAGCGGCTGAGCAGGGCGTTGCCGTGCGCGGCCACGATCGGGTCGTTGTCGACGTAGGCCACGCGGACGTCCGGGGCCACCGACTGCGCGACCTCGTGCACGTTCGGGGAGGTGGGCAGCCCGGTGCCGATGTCCAGGATCTGGCGGACCCCGCTGCCGACGACGTACCGGACGGCGCGCTGCAGGAAGGCCCGGTTGGCCCGTACGCCGATCCGCGCCTCGGGTGCCGCGGCGGCCAGCTGGTCACCGGCCTGCTGGTCCACCTCGTAGTTGTCCTTGCCGCCCAGCAGATAGTCGTAGATCCGCGCGGGATGCGGTTTGCTGGTGTCGATGTTCACGGCCTCGAAGCCGTCCTGTGTCACGCTGCACTCCTCTCGACGGCCGTCACGGCCCAGGTCCGCACACGGTCGGCACAGCTTCCCACACCACCGCTCAACTCCCGTCGCCGCGTCGGGAGTTCCCGCAGGCCGCCCACCTCATGTGACGCGCGGTCCGCCCGCGCCGAACCTGCGCCGCCCGCGCCGAGGCTGGGCCGCCTGAGCGTCGCCTCACCCGGCCGGACCCTGCCGGATGGCCCGCGCGGGCCCGGCGTCGCAGGGTCGGAACAGGATCGGGATCCGGACACGTCCGCCGAGGGCTGACCCCACGGACCGGCACGTCGCCAGCCGCGCGGCGGTGGCGGGCCGACCGGCGGGAGCGGGGAACGGTGAATCCATGCGCTCGGGCCGTTCCCCGCCCCGCCGGACCCTGCCCGGTCACCCCGCCCGGTCACTCCGCCCGGTCCCGGTCATGCCCTACGGGCAGCGACGTCTCCGCCGTCCTTCCTCACCGGTCGCCCTCACGCGCGCCTGGCGGGCTTGCGACGTGAAACCGATCGGTTTACCGTGATGGGAAACCGATCGGTTTCCTATTTTGGAGATGCATATGACGTCGATCAAGAACTCTGTCGCGCTGGTCACCGGCGGCAGCCGCGGCCTGGGCAAGGCGCTGGTGGAGGAGCTGTACGCGCGTGGTGCCGCCAAGGTGTACGCCACGGCCCGTGACCCGCGCAGCGTCACGCACCCCGACGCCGTGCCTCTCGCTCTGGAGGTCACCGACCCCGCGTCCGTCGCGGCCGCGGCGGCGCAGGCCCAGGACGTCACCGTCCTGATCAACAACGCCGGGATCACGGTCGGCGCGCACTCCTTCCTGGACGCCGCGGTGGAGGACGTACGCCGGGAGTTCGAGACCAACTTCTACGGACCGCTGCTGGTCACCCGCGCCTTCGTGCCGGTCATCGAGCGCAACGGCGGCGGACACCTCCTCAATGTCCACTCCGTCCTCTCCTGGATCGGCATCGCCGGCTCCTACAGCGCCACCAAGGCGGCCCTGTGGTCGCAGACGAACACGCTCCGCCTGGAGCTGAGTGCGCGGGGCATCGGGGTCACCGGCCTGCACGTCGGCTACGTCGACACCGACATGGTGGCGCACGTGGACGCGCCCAAGTCCGCACCCGGGGACGTCGCCGCGCTCGCCCTCGACGGCATTGAGGCCGGGGCGTACGAGGTACTGGCGGACGACGTCAGCCGGCAGGTCAAGGCGGGCCTCTCCGGAGACCTGGCCGCCCTGTACCCCCAGCTGGCGGCCTAGGCCCTGTCGTCAAACTCCCGTCTGCCGCGCGACGCCATGCACGCACTCTCGCCGCACCGGGCCCCGACCCAAGTACATCCAGTACGA